>JAYSQA010000440.1:0-3080 GCA_043721775.1 Rhodobacterales bacterium | reverse complement strand
GACGCCTGCTGCACCGCCTGGAACCGCTTCGCCAACGACCCAAATACCGTAACCTCAATCACAACCAGAAGCTGGGCACAGGTCAATTGAACGGGCCGTTAGTATCAGACCAGCCCAGATCGCCAAGGTCCAGAAACATCCCCAACCGGTCGGCCAGGGCAGAGGGCAGGGTTTCCTCGGCCTCGGCCCCTTCATCCAGCACAATCAGACAGGGGCCGGCATCATCCAGCCAGCGCGACAGGCGGGCGGACAGGCCGGGCGGGCAACGTTCGGCCATGGTCAGGGTCAGGGGGCGGTTTCGGACAAAAGGCCCCGGCTGCGCACCAGTTGGCCGTTGGCCAAAGTTGCGACAAGGTCAACGCCGCCAAACAGCGAGGTGTCGTCGATGCCGGGATGAATGCGCCGTGCAGCGGGCAAGGCAGCCGTCACCCTGTCCCGCGCCGCACCGGCGCGGGTGCGCAGCCACAGCCCCTGCCCCCCGCCGGGTCCACCGCCAGCACGGCCAAAGCGGTCTCGGCACGCGCCGATGGGGACAGTGGGTCGCTCACGGCAGGGTTTCGGCCACAATGCGGCCGACGCGAGAGCCTGACCCCGCCTCGTCCAGCGGATCGCGGCGCAGGCGGTGTGACAGGGCGCTTGCCGCAGATGGGCACGAGTTACGATCGTAGCCCCTTCAAAGGCCGCATAGGCACGGGCGGCGCGCAGCAGGGTCAATTCCCCCCGCAACCCGTCAGACCCAAGCGCTATGCACAGCGAGGCGCAATCGTGCAGCACCGCCCCCGGCGTCTTCAGCAAGGGCAGCGCGGTGCGGGCGGTCAGGATGGCCTTGCGCAGAGTGGTATCCTTGGCACGCCATTTCTTCATGAAAGCGTCAAAGTCGTTCTCATAGGCATCGCGCCTGTGCATCACCTCGACCCTCGTTTCGACATCGCGGGGCGAGGCGAGGCGACCTCGACCGACAGGCCAAAGCGGTCCACCAGCTGCGGGCGCAACTCGCCCTCTTCCGGGTTGCCAGAACCTACCATCACGAAGCGGGCCGGGTGGCTGATCGACAGACCCTCACGCTCGACCACGTTCTCACCCGATTGGGCAACGTCAAGCAGCAGGTCAACGATGTGATCCTCCAAGAGATTCAGCTCGTCGATATACAGGTAACCCCGGTTGGCGCGGGCCAGACGGCCGGGTTCAAAGGCCTTCTCGCCGCGTGTCAGGGCGCGTTCGATGTCCAAAGCCCCCACCACGCGGTCTTCGGTGGCGCCCAAAGGCAGGTCGATGACCGGCGTGGGCCGCTTGATCAGCTTGCCGGTGACCGTATTGGCCCACTGCGGCACATCCTCGATGCGGGCCGAGTTCACCGGGCAGCCTTCAACGGCCGTAATCTCGGGTAGCAGGGCCGCCAAGGCCCGTACGGCGGTAGACTTGCCGGTGCCCCGGTCGCCAAACACCAGAACCCCGCCGATGCCCGGATCAATCGCGGTCAGCACCATGGCCTGTTTCATCGCCTCCTGGCCGACGATGGCGGAAAACGGGAAAGGCTGGCTCATGCGGCGTCCTTTGTCAGGGGGCGTTTCCCGTCCCATGTGCCCCAATCGTCCAGAATGCGAAAGCGGGCGTAGAGTTCTTCCGAGAACCAATTTTCTGCCCGCACCGCCTGAATCGCGCGGCCATGCGGGCCGTTGCCGCGGGCGAACCGCGCCATCGAAGCCGCATCCGGCCAGATCGAGAAGGTGACCTGATGCAACAGCGGAACCTCGCCGATGCCGATCTTGAAGATTACGCCGGGGTCGCTGCCGATCATGGCAGAAATGTCGGGCACACGCTGCCAAAAGCGCATGAAGCGCGTTGCGCGCATTCTGGCGCGGGTCAGGGCTACGACCGGGCCGGGGTTTGGCGTGTCGGTGGGGGTGAACGGCTGCTGTCCCGACCATTTGCACCGGGCCGAGGTCGGCTCCAGCAATTTGGTCCAGCTTTCCGATGCACGACCCAGCCAGCGGCGATAGACCGGGGCGGTCCGGGTCCGGTGGCGGGCGGTTTCCGCATCGGGCCAGGTGGCCAGTATCGCCCAGACGGCGGTGTTGGGCCTGGGAGTGAACCCCTCTCCCGTGCCAGAGCCGCAAAGCTTGTAGAACCCCACCTCTGGCATCCGCATGAAGGCCAGTCGCGCCGCACCCATCTGCCCCAAGACCCAGATCCGGGCGGGCATCGAGGCGAAACGGAACAGGCTGAGACTCACTTTATTCAAGACGGCCTTCCGTAACTGTCACCCAAGGCTGACAGTTTCTGCGGTGACTTCAAAGGGAAAAGGCGAAAATTTTTCAACGAAACGGCAAGTATTGTAAATTAAACTAGACAGTATATCGTACAGACATGCTGACACATGCAGACTCTCAAACTTCGAAAATGCCTCCCGCGTTGGGGGCTGATGCCATCGTGATCGGGGCGGGCCTTGGCGGGCTGGCGGCTGCGATGCGGCTGGCGGCCAAGGGCTACCGGGTGACCGTGGTTGACCGGCTGGATATGCCGGGCGGTCGCGGATCATCAATCACCCAAGGCGGCCACCGCTTTGACCTTGGACCAACGATTGTCACCGTGCCGCAGCTTTTCCGCGAATTGTGGGCCGCCTGTGGCCGCGCCTTTGTCAGCGATGTCGACCTGCGCGCCATGAACCCCTTCTATGAAATCCGCTGGCCGGATGGCAGCCATTTCACCGCCCGCCAAAGCACGGATGCGATGCGGGCCGAGGTGGCGCGGTTGGCGCCCGGTGACCTGCCCGGCTATGACAGGTTCCTGAAAGACAGCGAACGCCGCTATCAGTTCGGGTTCGAAGATCTTGGCCGCCGGTCGATGCACCAGTTGTGGGAGCTGATCAAGGTTCTGCCAACCTTCGCCATGCTGCGGGCTGACAAGTCGGCATATGCCCATGCGGCTTCCCGCGTGAAGGATGAACGGCTGCGGTTCGCGCTGTCGTTCCGCACGGCGTTGTTGCATAACTCGGGCCTGAGGCGAGGTAGCCGCTTTCCCCTTTAGCATCAGGCCGCGCGAATGATTTCGGTCGTTCCAAGGGCCGGGAAGCGGTTCAT
>JAYSQA010000439.1:0-8104 GCA_043721775.1 Rhodobacterales bacterium | reverse complement strand
TGGTGCCCGGAAGAGGACTCGAACCTCCACGTCTTGCAACACTGGTACCTGAAACCAGCGCGTCTACCAATTCCGCCATCCGGGCGTATCGTGGGGCGGTATTTAGCTGCGCCTGTCGGGGGTGTCAACGGGGGGAAATCGAAAAAATCGCATCGGTGAATGGTCTTGCTGGCAGAACCCGGCCCCTGTATCCAGAGCTCGTAAGTCAGACGTCGTCCCGTACTCGGGCAAGCGCAGCAGTCACAAGCATCAGTCACGGGGGCCCTATGAGCAAACTGGTCACGATCTTTGGCGGTTCCGGGTTTGTCGGCCGCTATATCGCCCGCGCGATGGCGCAAGAGGGTTGGCGCGTCCGTGTGGCCGTCCGTCGCCCGAACGAGGCGCTGTTTGTTCGCGGCTATGGCGCGGTGGGGCAGGTGGAGCCGGTGTTCTGCAATATCCGCGATGATACCTCGGTTGCGGCTGCTTTGGTCGGGGCGGATGCGGCGGTGAACTGTGTCGGTACGTTTGATGCCAGTGGGGCAAACAATTTCGATGCCGTGCAGTCTGAAGGAGCGGGGCGTATTGCGCGCCTTGCCGCGAAGGCCGGGCTGGCGTCGCTGGTGCATTTGTCGGCGATCGGGGCGGATGCACAGTCTGACTCCAACTACGGGCGCAGCAAGGGCGAGGGCGAGGCGGCTGTGCTGGCAGCGTTCCCCAACGCTATGATATTGCGTCCTTCCGTGATTTTCGGGTCAGAAGATGGCTTCTTCAACCGCTTCGCCGGGATGAGCCGTCTGGGGCCGATCCTGCCGCTGGTTGGTGGCAACACGCGGTTCCAGCCGGTCTATGTGCAGGACGTGGCCTCGGCTGCGGTGAAGGGTGTGCTTGGTCAATATACGGGCATTTACGAACTGGGCGGCCCGGATGCCGAGACGCTGAAAGGCCTTGTTGGACAGATGCTTGCCGTGGTTCAGCGCCGCAGGCTGGTCCTGAACCTGCCGTTCTGGGTGGGCTCGGTCATGGGGGCGGCGCTTGGGTTTGGCTCGGCCCTGACGCTGGGGCTGTTTCGCAACACGCTGATCACGCTGGATCAGGTGCGCCAGTTGCAGCATGACAACGTCGTTTCGCCGGGGGCCAAAACGCTGGCCGACATGGGGATTGAGGCGACGAACTATGGCGCGGTGATCCCGGAATATCTGTGGCGCTACCGCAATTCCGGCCAGTTCGCCGCCATCCGTGATTCGGCCAAGCATCGGAAGAAAGTCTGACGCGCTGCGCGTCACCACAACAAGGGGATTTCCGTGAGTTATCTGAACGATGTCCTGTTGGGGGTGATCGAGGGGATCACCGAGTTCCTGCCGATTTCATCTACCGGCCACCTGCTCTTGGCGGAACATTGGCTGGGTGCGCGGTCCGAGACCTATAATATCGTCATTCAGGCCGGTGCCATTCTGGCGGTGACGCTGATTTACTGGCGGCGGATTGTGGCGCTGCTGACGGTCTGGGGTGATGCGGAAAACCGCGATTACCTGATCAAGCTGATTATCGCCTTTCTGATTACCGCCGTTCTGGGGCTGGTGGTCAAGAAGCTGGGCGTTGAGCTTCCCTCGACAATTCAACCAGTTGCCTGGGCCTTGGTGATCGGCGGGGTCTGGATGATGGTGGCCGAGACGCTGGCCGCCAAACAGCAGGACCGGGTTGCCATCACGCTGCGGGTCGCCATTACGGTCGGGCTGGCGCAGGTGGTGGCGGGGGTGTTTCCCGGCACCTCGCGCTCAGCCGCTACGATCTTTGTCGCGATGCTGATGGGCACATCGAACCGGGCGGCAGCGACAGAGTTTGCCTTTCTGGTCGGCATTCCAACAATGTACGCCGCCAGCGGCTACG
Organism: Rhodobacterales bacterium; assembly: GCA_043721775.1. GTDB lineage: Bacteria > Pseudomonadota > Alphaproteobacteria > Rhodobacterales > Rhodobacteraceae > Stagnihabitans. Next base: position 6,235 of record JAYSQA010000439.1, on the reverse strand, counting down.
AACTGCTGAAGCAGATGAAGGGTGGCGTGGCCGAGGACTGGACGGGTTTGGGGATTGCCTTCGTCGTCTCGACCATCACGGCGTTTGTTGCGGTCAAATGGTTGCTGACTTACATCCGCAGTCATCGCTTCACGGCCTTTGCGATCTATCGCATCCTGTTCGGGGGACTGCTTCTGGTGCTGACCTTCGCCGGGGTCACCGCCTGACCGGTGCGATTCGGCTTGGCTGGGGGGCGAAACCGGCCAGTTTGCGCCGATAGGTATTTCATACTGACCCAATATTCGCCCATTTTCCAAGCTGACAGGCAAATCAGGCAAGGAAATGCATTTATAGGTCAACACTGCTGACTTTTATTCCGTTCCGTGCCAAGGTATCAACTTGGACCCGACCGGGCAGATGGGAGCGCTATCAAAATGGCCGTGCAACGCATGTTGAAATTCGTGACCTTGGGCAAGGAGACGCCCGAGAAGCGTCCGGCCAATCTCCGCGCCGAAGACTTCCACGAGATTTATCGCCAGTTCGCCGCAAGTAAAGCGGTTGAGCAGGCGAGCCGGTGCAGCCAGTGTGGCGTGCCCTTTTGCCAGACGCATTGCCCCTTGCACAACAACATCCCCGATTGGTTGCAGCTGACGGCGGAGGGGCGGCTGCAAGAGGCCTATGAATTGTCGCAGGCCACCAACACCTTCCCGGAGATTTGCGGGCGAATTTGCCCGCAAGACCGGCTGTGCGAGGGCAACTGCGTCATTGAACAATCGGGCCACGGCACAGTGACGATTGGCGCGGTTGAAAAGTATCTGACCGATCTGGCTTGGGAAAACGGCTGGGTTCAGCCGATCAAGCCGGGGGCGGAGCGCGGCGAGTCGGTGGGGATCATCGGCGCGGGTCCGGGTGGCCTTGCGGCGGCGGATGTCCTGCGGCGGGCTGGCGTGCAGGTTACGATTTATGACCGTTATGACCGGCCTGGCGGGCTGATGACCTATGGGATTCCTAGCTTCAAGCTGGAAAAGCCCATTGTAATGCAACGGGTTGAGCAGTTGGAGGCCGCGGGCGTGCAGTTTGTCCTGAACTGCCGCGTGGGTGAGGATCTGTCGTTTGACGCGATCTGCGGTCGCCATGATGCGGTGCTGATTGCGACCGGCGTTTACAAGTCTCGTGACATTGCCGCACCCGGCGTGGGCGCGCAGGGTGTTGTGAAGGCGCTGGATTATCTGACGGCGTCCAACCGCAAAAGCTTCGGCGATGATGTGGCCGAGTTTGACTCGGGCGAACTCAATGCAGAAGGCAAGCGCGTGGTGGTCATCGGTGGTGGTGATACCGCGATGGACTGTGTGCGCACGGCGATCCGGCAAGGGGCAACCTCGGTCAAGTGCCTGTACCGCAGGGATAAGGCCAACATGCCGGGCAGCCAGCGCGAAGTGCAGAACGCCGAGGAAGAAGGCGTTGACTTCGTTTGGCTTTCCGCTCCGAAAGGGTTCACCGGTGGTACGGTGGTTGACGGCGTGATTGTGCAGAAGATGCGCCTTGGTGCGCCGGATTCGTCAGGCCGGCAGATGCCCGAGGTGATTGAAGACGCCGATTACGTCGAAGCCGCCGATCTGGTGGTACAAGCTTTAGGGTTCGAGCCGGAGGACCTGCCGGGCCTGTGGGGTGTCAAGGAATTGGCAGTCACCCGCTGGGGCACGATCAAGGCCGATTTCCGCAGTCATGCCACCAACCTGCCCGGGGTTTATGCGGCGGGCGACATCGTCAGGGGTGCCAGCCTGGTCGTTTGGGCGATCCGCGATGGGCGTGAGGCTGCCGGTGCGATCATGGCATATCTGGCTAAATCCGCTGTGGTTGCGGCAGAATAAGGCCGTCTTGCCCGCGTCTTTTTGTGTGAAAACGAAACGGAAGACACAAGGGATGGCATTTAACCCGCTGGGTCAGGTTTTCTGAACCATTCATCTGGAGAAGGCGATGCGTAAATCAGCTGTGCTGTCCTTGTCCTTTGGCCTGTCTTTGGCAGTGGTGGCTGGCTCTGCGGTGCTGGCCGATGATCTGGCGCAACGCAGTCCGGCCTGTTCGCATATCGCCACGGTGCAATACCTCGATTGCGAAGTGTCGCTGCTGTATTCCTGCCCGGGGCCGAAACTGCTGGCCACGCCGCTGATCCGCGAAGAGGCCTATACCGCCGACGGCTTCAGCCATTTCGAGGTGGATACGGCGAATGGCGGCATGGTGGTGACCGGGGATGCGGCGGGCAGTTATGTGATCAGCACCGACGCCCCGACGATGAAGGAAACCCCCATGGCCGAGGTGATCTTGACCGGGCGCGGCAGCTTTTCTGCAACGGGCACGCTGATGATGTTTGGCATGAAGAAGCCCGCCTCGCAGCAGATAAAGATCAAGTCAACCGGAGAGACACCAGCGTTGAGCGGCATTCCGACGGTGGAGTTCATGGCCGATGTGACGGTTGATCTGCCGCAGCCGATGGGGCCTTCGGTCAGCACCTCGAAAGCCTATCTGGTGCCGGACCTTGGCCTGTATCTGGCGGGTGAGGCGGTGGCGGGGACATTCTTCAAGGTTGACGATACGCCGCACCGGCCGATGTCGGTGGCGCTGCCCGGCCATCCGGGCTTTGATGCGACCAAGCCGGGCTTTTGTGGTGGTAGCCTGAGTATGAACGTTCCCCAGTCGTCCACCACGAACATCCTGAACGGAGTTCCCGCATGAAGCGCCTTGTCTTGCCCCTGCTGTTCCTTGCCGCGCCTGCGATGGCTGGCACATTCACTCCGCCCAAGGGCTGCACGGCGCATCTGACCGTGCAGTCGCGCGGCTGCACCGTGTCGCATTTCTATACCTGCGAGGGCGATGCCAAGGGTGATCAGTGGCGCGCTGATTATGATGCCAATGGCCCCTTCTTCCTGTCCAAGATCGACAGCGATGCGCAGTGGCTGGAAAGCTACGAATCCGCGGCGGGCACCAAAGAGGTGCTGGACGCAGGCCCGAAAGACCCGGCCTCGTTTTCCGAACTGCTGGCGAATGGCCTTGATACCTTCGACTTCAATCTAAGCAAGGACAATGGCGAGCATTCCACGATCAAGGGCTTTGACAAGCTGACCGGCACCAGCGCCACGATTGATGGCGTGACACTGAAGCAGACCGAATACGAATATACTCAGACCGATGACAAGGGCACGGTCCTGCGCCATTCCAAGGGGCATGAATATATCTCGGACGAGTGGCGGACCTTCTTTTCCGGCCATTCCGACTGGCAGGCCGAGGATGGGACATGGACCCCGTCTGACAACGCCCCCGTTGCCTTCATCCTGCCCGGCAAGCCCGGGTTTGCATCCACCATTCCGCTGTTTGAATGCGACGACCAGATGTCGATGCTGGTCCTTCCCCACAGCGCAGCCAAAATCCTAGCCAAACCTCTCGGAGGGTCCTGACCATGACCAAGTATGACGAAGCCTGGGTAGCAGCCGAAGAAGCCAAGCGGGCCTGGATGGACGCCAACAGCCTGTACAAGACCGAGGATGAACATGCGTCCTGCGGCGTGGGTCTGGTGGTGGCAATCTCGGGCAAGCCAAGCCGCAAGGTCGTGGAAAACGGCATCATGGCGCTGAAGGCGGTCTGGCACCGTGGGGCCGTTGATGCCGATGGCAAGACGGGCGATGGTGCTGGCATCCACGTGCAGATTCCGGTGCGATTCTTTTATGATCAGGTGCGCCGGACGGGCCACGAGCCCGACTTGTCGAAGCTGATCGCCGTAGGGCAGGTTTTCCTGCCGCGCACCGACTTTGGCGCACAGGAACGCTGCCGGACGATTGTTGAGACTGAAGTGCTGCGGATGGGCCATTATATCTACGGCTGGCGGCATGTGCCCTCGGACATCTCTGTCCTTGGGGACAAGGCACTGGCGACCCGTCCCGAGATTGAACAAATCCTGATCCGCTGTGAAAACGGTGCGGATGCCGAGCAGTTTGAACGCGAGTTGTACATCATTCGCCGCCGGATCGAGAAGGCGGCGACGCAGGCGGGCATTCAGGGCATGTATTTGTGCTCACTGTCATGCCGCAGCATCATCTACAAGGGGATGATGCTGGCCGAACAGGTGGCGACGTTCTACCCCGACCTGATGGACGAACGGTTTGAATCCGCCTTTGCGATCTATCACCAGCGTTACAGCACCAACACTTTCCCGCAGTGGTGGCTGGCGCAGCCGTTCCGGATGCTGGCCCACAACGGTGAGATCAACACGCTGAAAGGCAACGTCAACTGGATGAAAAGCCACGAGATCCGCATGGCCTCGGGCGCTTTTGGCGAGATGGCTGAGGATATCAAGCCGATCATTCCGGGCGGGACCAGCGACTCGGGGGCCCTGGATGCCGTGTTCGAAGTGCTGGTAAGGTCGGGGCGCACAGCGCCGATGGCCAAGACGATGCTGGTGCCTGAGGCGTGGAGCAAGACCACGACCAATATGCCCAAGGCCTGGGCGGATATGTATTCCTATTGCAATTCGGTTATTGAACCCTGGGATGGTCCCGCCGCGTTGGCGATGACCGATGGCCGCTGGGTCTGTGGCGGGCTTGACCGCAACGGCTTGCGTCCAATGCGCTACGTCGTCACCGGCGACGGGCTGCTGATTGCCGGTTCCGAAGCCGGGATGGTGCCGGTTGACGAATCCACCGTGCGCGAAAAAGGCGCGCTTGGGCCGGGCCAGATGATTGCCGTCGATATGGAGGAGGGCCGTCTGTTCCACGATGTGGAGTTGAAGAACAAGCTTTCCAGCGCCCAGCCCTATGGTGACTGGATCGAAAAGATCGTTGATCTGAATGCCTTGCTGCGCGATGTGCCCGAAGAACCGATCTACACCGGGGCGGAACTGCGCCGCCGTCAGATCGCCGCTGGCTACACGCTGGAGGAGTTGGAACAGGTTCTGATCCCGATGGCCGAAGACGGCAAGGAGATGATCGCCTCGATGGGGGACGATACGCCGGCGGCTGTGCTGTCGTTGGTCTATCGCCCGCTAAGCCACTTCTTCCGGCAGAACTTCAGCCAAGTGACCAACCCGCCGATTGACAGCCTTCGCGAAGGCCGGGTGATGAGCCTGAAGACCCGCTTTGGCAACCTGCGCAACGTGTTGGACGAAAACTCCAGCCAGACCGAAATTCTGGTGCTGGAAAGCCCGTTCCTTGCCAATGGTGAGTTCAACGTGCTGGTCGAACGCTTTGGCGAGCAGGTGGCGTTTATTGACTGCACCTTCCCGGCAGGATCGGGTCACGATGCGCTGCGCAAGGGGCTGGAGCGTATCCGGGCCGAGGCGGAGGATGCCGTGCGGTCGGGGGCTGGGCAACTGGTGCTGACGGATGAGCATCAAAGCGAAAGCCGGGTGTCGATGCCGATGATTTTGGCAACGTCCGCCGTGCATTCGTGGCTGACGCGCAAGGGGCTGCGGACGTTCTGTTCGATCAACGTGCGGTCGGCGGAATGCATTGACCCGCATTACTTCGCGGTGCTGATTGGGTCGGGGGCTACGACGGTGAACCCCTATGTGGCCGAGGATTCAGTGGCGGACCGGGTGTCGCGCGGGTTGATCGAGGGCAGCTTGATTGACGCGATGCGGCGCTATCGCGATGCGATTGACGCCGGGTTGCTGAAGATCATGTCTAAGATGGGGATTTCGGTCGTCTCATCTTATCGGGGGGGCCTCAACTTCGAGGCTGTCGGCCTGTCACGGGCGATGGTGGCAGAGTATTTCCCGGGGATGCAAAGCCGCATTTCGGGCATCGGTCTGAATGGCATCCAGCTGAAGTGCGAGGAAGTTCACGCGCGCGGCTGGCTAAGTCAGACCGACGTGCTGCCGGTGGGTGGCTTTTACAAGGCGCGGCGGTCGGGTGAAAAGCACGCTTGGGAAGCGCAGACGATGCATATGCTGCAATCGGCCTGTGACCGCGCCAGCTTTGACATCTGGAAGCAGTATTCCGCAGCGATGCGGGCCAACCCGCCGATTCACATTCGCGATTTGCTGGACATCAAAAGCCTTGGCAAGGCGGTGCCGATCGAGGAGGTGGAATCTATCACCTCGATCCGCAAGCGCTTTGTGACGCCGGGGATGAGCCTTGGCGCGCTGTCGCCCGAGGCGCACAAGACGCTGAACGTGGCGATGAACCGGATCGGGGCGAAAAGTGACAGTGGCGAGGGCGGTGAAGACCCCGCGCATTTCACGCCGGAACCGAACGGCGACAACCCG
>JAYSQA010000438.1:0-5686 GCA_043721775.1 Rhodobacterales bacterium | reverse complement strand
TCGCAAATCCGGGCCGATTATCCGGGCATTCAGATGCGGGTGCGGGAAGGGTTCAGCGGCTTTGTGGCCGAATGGCTGGCCAGCGGCCGTGTCGATCTGGCCGTGGTTTACAAGGTGCGCGCCGGAACCTTCCCCGATGCCGAACATCTGCTGTTTGAGGATATGTACCTCGTCTCAGCCCGACAAGCGCCGCCTTTGGGTCAAGGGGCCACCGTCAGTCTGCGCGATCTGGAGGGTGAAGACCTTGCTTTACCCGGCGCGCCGCATGGCCTGCGCATTCTGGTCGACGATGCTTGCGCGCGGGCCCAGGTCAACCTGACCGTCGCGATGGAGTTGGAGACTTTGCCCACCATCCGGGGCCTTGTGACCAGCGGCACAATCCGCACCATCCTGCCGGTGACGGCGGTGCAGGAGGAACTCGGTTCCGGCGAGTTGGTGGTGCAGAAAATCGTTGATCCGGTGATCAGTCGCGAATTGGTTTTAGCTCATGCGCCGCAGCGAGCCAATGCACCTGCAACACGGGCCGTGGTGCGACTGATCCGCGAACATATCGAACGGTTGCTGCAATCGGGCGCATGGCTTGGCCGCGTTTAGCGACCGATATGCGCGGTGCGGTAGCCGCTGGGGGTCTGGCCGAACATCGCCTTGAACAGCCGCGAGAACTGCGCTTGATCGGAAAAGCCGAAGCGATAGGCAATATCTGACATCGGGCCGGGGTTGGGCATCTGCAACATGTTGCGGGCCGCAATCAGGCGCTGCTCGCGGATGTGTTGCGATACAGTGCCGTTCCCATCGGCAAAAATTTCATGCAGGTAGCGTTTGGAAATGCCGCAGGCATCGGCCACCAGGTCGGGCGACAGGTCAGGGTTGGACAGGTTGCGCCGGATCACGTCCTCTGCCCGCTGCATATGGGCCGCCCGCACCGAACTGAGCGCCACGTCGGCGGAATCGCTGGTACGGTCGAGGGTCAGCGTCAAAAGCTCGATCAATTGGCGCCCCAGCACTGCGCCCGCCGCAAGGTCTGACGTGGCCTGCGCCTGTACATGCTGGGCCATGGTGGTGAACAGCCCGCCCAGCCCATCGCGCCCGTTGAAGACCTGTGCGCAAAAGCGGTCGGGGTTGCGCAGACGGCTGGAGAGCACCGGCTTGGCCACCTTCAGCACACACAGGTCGTTGGTCGCCTCATACGAAAACTGGTAAGGTTCATCGCCGCGTTCGATAATGAAGCCGCCGGGGTCGCAGCGCACCTCTCGCCCCAACTGGCGGAACTCGACCGGAGACCGGCGCGGAATGGTGATCAGGTACTGCTCTTCAGACGCACCCGCGATGTGGCGGGGGTGGCGTTCATACTGGACCGCCTCGGTTTGCAGGCGGGACAGCGACAGATCACCCAGCAACTGATGTTCGAGCCGGCCATCAAAGGTTGCGGCATTGCGGTAGGTCAGGTGCAGGGGAAAATAGGTCTCGGCGATCACGGCATTCCAGTGCCCGGCCCGTGCAACGGGCGGCAGAAGGGTCGTGTTATGGGCCGTGACACTCATCAAAATGCCCCCCGGGCAGAGCTGATTGCGCAAAGCTTGGGTAAAGCCAAACATCATTGCAAGAGAAATCAAGTTTGGCGGGTGCGCTTGTGCCACCCGGGCCGGTTCAGTGCGCGGGCTGACAAAAGCTTGCTCGCTCTGACGCTAGACCAAAGCCGCCAAAAGGTGCAGCCTGCGGGTTGCACGGGCTTGTCCCGACCCATTTGAAAAAGAGATCGTCCGATGTCCCACGCAAAGGTTGACCCGATTACCCTGTCCGTTGTGCGTGGCGTCCTTGAGACGACTCAACGTGAGATGACCCTGACGCTGGAACAGACGGCGCGCTCTTCTGTCTTCAATTTGGCGCATGACTATTCGACCGCGCTGTTCAACGCGACGCCAGAGATGATCCTGCAAGGCCAGGATATTCCGATCCACCTTGGCTCTCTGATCCCGGCGATGAAGTCAGTGGCAAAGTATTTTGAGGGCGATATCCACGACGGTGATCTGATCCTGCACAATGACCCGGAATACGGCGGGTCGCATATCATCGACACCTGCATGTATTACCCGGTGTTTTATCAGGGCGAACTGGTGTTCTGGACCGTCTGCAAGGGTCATCTGACCGACATTGGCGGCCCGGTTCCCGCAGGCTACAACCCTGCCGCTACTGAAATCTATGCCGAGGGTCTGCGCATTCCACCCTTGAAGCTGTGGGATAAGGGCAAGCCGCGCCATGACGTGATGAACCTTCTTTTGTCGAACATGCGTGCCCGGCGTGATCAGCAGGGCGATTTCAACGCGCTGATCGGGGCTTGCAAGGTGGGCGCGCGCGCGCTGATCCGGTTGATGGACAAGTACGGCAAGGACACCGTGCAGACCTGCATTGCCGAGCTTCTGGACATGGCTGAGGCGCATATGCGCAGCCTGATCGCCAAGGTGCCGGACGGCACCTATGTTGGCACCGCGATTCTGGAGGATGCCGGCCACGGCTTTGGCGATTTCGACATCACCGCCACGGTGACGATCACGGGCGACAGCTGCCACATCGCCATCCAGTCCCCGCCGCAAATCCCCTATTTCATCAACAGCTATGAGGGGAACAGCCATTCCGGCGTCTATCTTGGCCTGATGATGTTCGCCCAACTGCCGCCGCCCTATAACGAGGGACTGTATCGCTGCGTGTCCACCGACATGGGGCCGAAGGGCACCTTGTGTAACGCCAGGTCCCCCGCGCCACACATGAACTGCACCACCACGCCGATGGAGACGCTGACGGACGCGGTCCGTCTGGCCTTTGAACAGGCCGCCCCCGACAAGGTCTGCGCAAGCTGGGGCCATGCCAACGGCTGCAACATCGCAGGCTGGGACAAGCGCCATGACGAGGAATATGTGACGATGGTGCTGGCCTCAATCATCTCGGGTGCCGGGGCTACCGCCAACCAGGACGGCTGGCACGCCTGCGGGCCGGAATGCTGCTTTGGCGCGCTGACCTCTGGCGATATCGAGATGCTGGAACATTCCTATCCCATCATCATTCACCGCTATTCGCTGATGGTGGATTCGGGCGGTGCGGGCCGCAACCGTGGTGGTTCTGGCACCTGCTGGGAGGTGGAGCCGCTGGACAGCCCGATGACGCTGATCACCTTTGGCGAAGGCCGCCGGATTCCGGCGATGGGGGCGGCGGGTGCCAAATCTGGCATGATTGCGCCCAAGGTCGGCTCACTGGAACTGACTCGCCACGGTGCGACCGAAGTCATCACCAACAACGTGATTGAAACCATTCACCCAGGCGAACGGGCGGCCAACCGCAACCCCGGCGGCGGCGGCTTTGGCAACGCCTTCCAGCGCGACCTTGCCCGCGTGGTTGACGATGTCCGCAACGGGCTGGTCAGTGAAATTGGCGCGCGGCTGGACTACGGTGTGGTCTTTGCCAAATTCAACGCGCTTGAGGTCGATCACCACGCCACTGCCGCCCTGCGCGCCGCGCCCTCTGCCTGACCCCAGACGCCTGATAAGGACCAAACCCCATGCAAAACCAATATCGTCTGGGCATCGACGCCGGCGGCACCTTTACCGACTTCATCCTTGCCGACCGAAAGGGCGATGTGCGCATCTTCAAGGCCCTGTCGACGCCGCAAGACCCGACCCTTGCCATCCGCAATGGCCTGAAGCTGATCGAAGAGGAAACCGGCATTGCGGCGACCGAGATCGTGTCAAACGCCGACCTTTGCATCAACGGCACCACGGTCGGCCTGAACGCGCTGATCCAGCACAAGGGCGCAAAAGCAGGCTTGATCGCCACCAAGGGTCACGAGGACAGCATCGAAATCCGCCTTGGCCACAAGGAAGACGGCTATCGCTACGACCCGGAATACCCGCCCGCCACCATGCTGGTGCCACGCTATCTGCGCCGGGGGGTGTCGGAACGGGTGATCTCGACCGGGGCCGTCCACACACCGATGAACGAAGACGACGTGCGCGAGGCCTGTAGCCATTTCCTGCGCGAAGGTGTCGAGTCCGTGGCGATTTCCTTCGTCTGGTCGGTGCTGCACCCCCAACACGAACTGCGCGCCGCCGAGATTGTGCGCGAGATGATGCCGCATGTCCGCCTGACCGTGGGCAGCCAGCTTTACCCGCAGGTGCGCGAATACACCCGCACCTCAACCGCCATCGTCAACGCCTACCTCGCCCCGATCCTGACCCGCTATGTCGAGGCGGTGGACGGCTATTTCCGCAGCCTTGGCTCCAGAAACCCCGTCCGTTACTTTCAGTCGAACGGCGGTTTGGCGCTGGGTTCTGTTGTGTCAGATCAGTCGGTCTATGCGATCAACTCCGGTCCGGCTTCGGCCCCGCAGGCGGCGCTTTATATTGCCGAACCGTGGGGGATGAAGAACATCATCACCGTTGACATGGGCGGCACATCTTTTGACATCACGCTGACGCGGGATGGCCGGGCGAATGTGTCGAAAAACATCGACTTCCTGCGCTACCGCATCGGGATTCCGATGATTCAGGTCGAGACTTTGGGCGCGGGCGGCGGCTCGATCGGCTGGATCGACAACATGGGCCTGATGCAGATGGGGCCGCAGTCGGCGGGCTCTGAACCGGGGCCGGCTTCCTATGATCAAGGCGGCACCCAGCCGACGACGACGGATGCCAACCTTGTTCTGGGCTATATCAACCCCGATGGTCTGATCGGCGGGCGTCTGCCGCTGAACACGCAAAAGGCGCGGGCTGCCATCAAGGCGTGCATTGCGGATCCGTTGGGTCTGTCGGTGGAAATAGCTGCTTACGGCATGTTCAAGATCGTCAACAACAACATGGTTAACGCCATCCGCCGGGTGTCGGTGGAACGGGGCTATGACCCGCGCGATTTCGTGCTGAACTGTGCGGGCGGCGCGACTGGGGCGCATATCACGGCGCTGGCGCGGGAAATGGGGATCAAGCGGGTTCTGATCTCAAAACTCGCATCCGGGCTTTGCGCCTATGGGCAGATCATTTCTGACGTCAAATACAATTACATGGCGCCTGCGCCGATCCGGCTGGATGCGATAGGGGCCGCGCAAAAGCTGGACGGGCTGTTCAATGGGCTGGAGACGCGCGGCGTCGCCGACCTGACGCGGGATGGGTTTGACAGGGACCGTATCTCGATCCGGCGCAGCCTCGACATGCGCTATGTCGGCCAGGTGCATGAATGCACCGTGGATATTGACCCCTTCGTCATCGACGAGCCCGCGCTGGACAAGCTGATTGAGGCGTTCCATGCCCGCCATGAGGAACTTTACACCTATTCCGAACGGCAAAGCGTGGTCGAAATCGTCAACGTCGAAAGCGCCATCTGGGGCCGGGTGGATCGCCCGAACCGTATGACGGTGGCGCCCGGCAAGGGTGCTGCATCAGCCCTTGAAGGCACCCGCCCAATGATCTTTGACGCCTCGGCCAAGCCACAGGATGCGCCGGTCTATGCCGGGGGCCGTCTCGGGGCGGGCGACCGCATCACCGGGCCTGCCGTGATCGAGGAAGTGACGACCACCCTTGTCATCGAACCCGGTTGGGAGGCAGAGTTGCACGAAAGCGGCGTCTACCTTGTCAACATGATCGACGCGTGAAGGGAACTGTCCAATGACCTTGCTGAACTGCGACATGGGCGAAAGCTTTGGCCT
>JAYSQA010000437.1:0-2077 GCA_043721775.1 Rhodobacterales bacterium | reverse complement strand
ATCCAGCTTGCCACAACAACTGGTGCGGTCAGGATCAACTCCAGCGTGCCAAAGCCCGCATCGGCCTGCCAGTCGTAGCAGTGCAGGAAAGCCCGCCCGCCTAGGTCGGCATGGCGCGTCGCCCGACGCGGGGCCGCGATGAAGGCCGCACAGCCCGCCAGGCCCCATTCCGGCCGCACCTCGGCCCAGTTCGCGGCCCGCGCCGCGATCGTGGCCGCCGTCGCCCCCGGCAGCCGCAGCGCCCGTTCTGCCCGCGCCAGCCCACCCGCCGCCGCAAGCCAGCGCCATGCCTGCGCCAGATCCGCCGCATGACCCGGTGCCGGGCTGTCGGGATAGAGCGTGACCTCGTCGGTCGTGGTGTTATGCAGGCCTGCGACGAACAGCGTGCCCGCTGGCAGGTCGATCCCGAGGCCCGGCAGGCCCGCCCGCGTCTCGGGATCGTTCAGCAGCGCCGCCAGCAGCCGCGACGAGACCTCGCCCGTGTAGCCGCCGCAGGCACCGCAGTGATAGGCGCTTTCATGCGGGTTGTTGGCAGCCTGCGCGCCATGGCCCAGAAGCAGCACCAGCCGCGCATGGCCGCCCGTCAGGCTCATCGCCTTCAGCACGGCGGCCCCGTTCGCCGCCTTTTGCGCAGGTGTCAGCGCCACATCAAGCTGCGGCGCGGGATCGGGCGCAAGGCCCTTAGCCCCCAGTCCAAGCGCATCCTTGGCCAGCTTCCAGCCATAAACGGGCCCCGCCGCCTCGACGAAAGCGAAGGACGACACCGCCGCCTGGCGGAACCGGCCCCAGGCGCGGGCCGTGCGGGCCGTGATGCGGGCGGCTTGTTCGACCTCGGGCGCGGCCATGCTGCATGAGGAAAGGCCGGGATTCAGAAGTACCGGCAGATGCGCCTCGGCCACGTCCGAGCCAAAGCCGCGATGCGATACCGGCAGACCGAAGAAGCCCGCAAAGCCGATGGTGGCGATCCCGGCATCCACGCTTTCCAGCGCGCGCCGGAACACTTCGGAGCGGACGTCGATGCAAAACGCGGCCTGAAGGTTCGGGCTCGCCACGGCTCCGCCCGGTTCCGTTCCGGTTAACATAGCCCCCAGCCGCCGTTGTTGGGCGCGCTCGGCCGCCTCTTGCAGAATGGCGTCGGTCACCTGATCCGGCGTCGGGGCAAGCGGCTGCGCATGGGTCACCAGAGTGCGCGCCCAGTCGCCTTCGACCTGCGGCGCATGGGCGAACAGCGCTTCTTCCCAGATCAGTCGGATCGCTAGCAGGTCGATCAGCGTCGTGTCCGACTGCCCGGCAAGTTCGGCCTGCCACAAAAGCCAACGCGCATGCTGTGCCCATCCGGCCAGATCGACCAGCAGCCGGTGAAATACAGTCTCGGCGGCAGCCTCGGTGATCCTCAGCGTCTCGCAGGCGCGCAGCAAGGCACGCTCGGCCGTATCGGGGGCAGAGGCCACATGGGCGCAAAAACCTGACAGACCAGCCGCCTCGGGCGTCAGGTCATGGCTGGCCCAGGCGCGCCAGGCCGCGAAGGCCGCCTGTCCCGGTGCGGGTGTCCAGAGCGCCTGACCCCGGTCGAAATGCCCCGCAGCCCAGAGGCCGACGGTCCGACCGATGACCGCAGGCCAGTCGCGCCCCGTCGCCCGCGCGGCAAGGTCAGCCAGTGTCAGCAGGGCCTGAACATCAGGGCTGGGCGCATGCATCCGCCCCTTGAGTGCTGCCAGATCGGCGGGCTTCAGGGGCGACGCACAGGCGATCCGGGCATCGGCAAGGTCTTCGTCGGTGATCGAACCGGACGCCACCTTGGCGGCATAGTCTGCGCGCGGCAGGGTCAGCCGCACCCCCGCGACCCGGGCGAGCCTCGCCGATGCGATCGCCAGATCCTCGCCCGTCTGACCGAGGAAGGGGTTGACGGCCACCGTCGCCTCCAGCGGAAACCCGGGCGGGATGGCGCGGGCCGCAGCCTCGGCGGCCTTAAGAAGGCCGGTGATCCGGGCCGGGGCGATTTGAGTGTGCTTGATGAACATATTGGTCTCCAAAGCAGGAAAGAGGGCAGGTCAGAGTGATTTTGAGGCCCAAAAGC
>JAYSQA010000436.1:0-4856 GCA_043721775.1 Rhodobacterales bacterium | reverse complement strand
CCCGCGCCATCGTGGCAGCGGCGGCGGACGCAGGTCTTGCCCTGCCCGACGTCACCGGTTTTGCCTCGGTCACCGGCTATGGTGTCACAGCCCGCGCCGACGACCAACGGGTCGACATCGGTGCAGATCGCTACATGGAAAAGCTGGGTCTGGATGTGGCGGTCTTTGCCGATATCGCGGTCGGGCTGGCGGATGAGAGCAAGTCGCCGCTCTACGCCGCGATAAATGGCAAGCTGGCGGCGATCCTTGCCGTTGCCGACCCGGTCAAGGCAACGACACCCCAGGCGATCAGGGCCCTGCACGCGCTTGGCCTGAAGGTTGCGATGATCACCGGCGACAATGCCCGCACGGCGCAGGCTATCGCGCGACAGTTGGGCATCGACGAGGTGGTGGCCGAAGTCCTGCCCGACGGAAAGGTCGCCGCCGTCAAGCGGCTGAAGGCCCTTGGCACGTTGGCCTATGTCGGCGACGGGATCAACGATGCTCCGGCTCTGGCTGAAGCGGATGTCGGGCTTGCCGTCGGCACCGGCACCGATATCGCCATCGAGGCTGCCGATGTGGTGTTGATGTCGGGGCGTCTCACCGCGGTGCCCGACGCCATCGCGCTGTCGAAGGCCACGATGCGCAACATCCGGCAGAATCTGTTCTGGGCCTTTGCCTACAATGCCGCTCTGATCCCGGTTGCCGCCGGTGCGCTTTGGCCGGTTTACGGAATCCTTCTGTCGCCAATCTTTGCCGCCGGCGCGATGGCACTTTCATCGGTCTTCGTCCTTGGCAACGCGTTGCGTCTGCGCCGCTTTGTCCCCATTCAAGCCTGAAGGAGCCAGATCATGAACATTGGTGAAGCAGCAAAAGCCTCTGGCGTATCGGCCAAGATGATCCGCTACTACGAACAGACAGGGCTGATCCCCGAAGCCGGGCGCAGTGCCGCAGGCTACCGCACCTACTCGACCACCGAAGTGCAGATGCTGCGCTTTGTTCGCCGCGCGCGGGATCTGGGCTTCACTGTGGAGCGGGTTGCCGTACTGCTTGCCCTATGGCGCGACCGGTCCCGCCACAGCGCAGATGTAAAGCAACTTGCGCTATTGCAAGTTGACGGCCTGCGGCGGAAAATCCGCGAGATGGAGGATATGGTAGCAACCCTTGAACACCTCGCCCACGGCTGCAACGGCGATCATCGCCCCGACTGCCCGATCCTTGCCGATCTGGAGGGGGAAACATCTTTGGTGATGCCAACCAGTCCGACGGGGGCAGGATTCGGGAGGCATTGAAAGCCAGCTCGCAAGAACAGCCGCTGGTCGATTGATTTTTCATCGTGGGCGACAGACTTGAAGACCGTCCTGCCAACTGAACCAGAGTTTTGCCAAAGGGTTATCCCATGCTCAGCGTCCTCTCCAACCGCATCTTCCGCCACATGTTTGCGGCGCAGCTGATCGCCCTGCTTGGCACCGGGCTTGCCACTGTGGCGCTTGGCCTGTTGGCTTGGCAACTTGCCGGGGCGAATGCGGGGTTGGTGCTGGGCACGGCCCTCGCAATCAAGATGATTGCCTATGTAGGCCTTGCTCCGGTGGCCGCCGCGCTAGCCGAACGCCTGCCGCGCCGGGGGTTTCTGGTTGCGCTGGATGCGGTCCGCGCCGCTGTTGTGCTGTTCCTGCCCTTCGTCACCGAAGTGTGGCAGATTTACGCTCTGATCTTCCTGTTGCAGGCCGCGTCCGCAGGGTTTACCCCGGCGTTCCAGGCGACCATCCCCGATGTGCTGCCGGACGAGAAGGATTACACAAACGCCTTGTCCCTCTTGCGCCTTACCGAGGATCTGGAGCAACTGCTCAGCCCCATCCTGGCCGCCGTGCTACTGACGATGGTCAGCTTCCCGGTTCTGTTCGGCGGAACGGTTCTGGGCTTCGTCGGGTCGGCGCTGCTGATCGCCACAGTCGCCCTTCCGGCCCGCGCGCCCGCACCGCGCGGTCATTTCTGGGCCAGCACCACCAAGGGTGTTCGCATCTACCTCGCCACGCCGCGTTTACGGGGTTTAATGGTCATGGAACTGGCCGTCGCTGCCGCAGGGGCGATGATCTATGTGAACACCGTCGTTCTGGTGCAGGCTCGCTTTGGCTTGGGCGAAGCGCAAGTGGCGCTTGCCTTTGCTGCCTTCGGGGCGGGGTCGATGCTGGCCGCGTTTCTTCTGCCCCGCGTCCTGGACAGGATGGACGACCGCTCGGTGATGCTGGCGGGCGCCGGGGGGATGGTCGTCGCGGTGGCGCTGACACCCCTGATGCCGGGACTGGTGGGCCTGATGATCCTTTGGGCGGTGATCGGTTTCGGATTTGCTTTCACCCAGATCCCTATCGGCCGCATCCTGAACCGTTCCGCCCGCCCCGAGGATCGCCCGGCCGTGTTCGCAGCACAGTTCGCGCTGTCGCACGCGGCCTGGCTTGTCACCTACCCGCTGGCGGGTTGGCTGGGGTCGGCCTTCGGCATGCCGCAGGCGGCGCTTGGGCTTGCGGCTGTCGGCGCTGTGGCGATGGTCGCGGTCATCCGGCTGTGGCACGCGACCGACCCGGTGGACGTGCCCCACGCCCATCCTGATCTGCCCTCCGACCACCCGCACCTGCGCGAGCATGCCGGTGCCGAACACCGCCACGCGCTGATGATCGACGACCTGCACCGCCGCTGGCCGCGTGCAACAGGGTCTACAGCATAGGCACAGCAGCCGTCAGGCGGTGGCCACAGCCTTCGTCCGCGCATCTACCCGTTTCAGCCCCCACCCCTTGACTGCCGCATAAACCGCAGGAATGACGACCAGCGTCAGCAGAATCGATGACACCATGCCACCGATCACCGGCACGGCGATGCAGCTCATGATTTCGTAAGTTTTGATGCTGGGATGAGGGCCATGATGATCGCTTTTCCAGTCAATGCGCGTTCTTGGAAGCGGGGCGGAGGATCGGGAAGAATGCCGGGACTCGACGGGCGTAATCATCGTAGGCGGCACCAAATCTGGCGCGGGTTTCGTTTTCTTCGCTGCGGGCCAGACGGGCGTACATCCAGATCAGGAACGGATACATCGCCAGCGTCAAGAGCGTCGGCCACTGAACCAGAAACCCGGTCAGGACCAGTACGAAGCCTGCATATTGCGGATGGCGCAGGCGGGCATAAAGCCCGGTTGTGGCCAGCTTGCCGCTGCGCTGCGCTTCGTAGAGCGTCGGCCATGCAACAGAAATCAGCCAGAAGCCGCCGCCGATCAGGAAAAAACTGAGAATGTGGAAGGGCCCGAAATGCGGATTGCCCCCCCAGCCGAACATCATCTCGGGCAAATGGCCCGCGTCATGCGAAAACCAGTTAATGCCGGGATAGCGGCTTTGCAACCAGCCGGACGTCATAAAAATCGTCAGCGGAAAGCCGTACATTTCCGAGAACAGCGCCACCAGAAACGCGCTGAACGCGCCAAAGCTGCGCCAGTCGCGTGGTGTCTGCGGCTTGAAAAAGCTGAAGGCGAACAGAATGAAGATCGCCGCGTTGATGAGGGCAAAAAACCACAGGCCATAGCCAGAGGATGGCGTGATCATGATTTGTCTCCGTCGGCTTTGGTGGATTCGCCGTTCGGGCTAGCCGGAGGCTCGCTTGGGCCGCCGTGCCCGGCATGGCCACCGTGGCCGCCATGACCGCCGTGGCCGCTATGCATAAAGAAATGCATGCCAATCCAGGCAAATAGAAACAGAAACGTACCAGCGTTGCTGCCGAAAATATGAACGCGGTGTTCGTAGCCCAGCAGGATTGCGGCGATGACAAGAAAGACGATCAGAGTGATTCCGGTCCGCGACTGCCAGAAAGTCGGGCGAGGTTCTGGCTGATTCATCTGCTGATGCATCGAATGGTCATGCTCTTCCATTTCATACACTCCCTGAATACCACGACAGCGCAGCCGCTGTTGCGGACCTGATTGCTTCTCTTGACAGCGTTCCGGCCCTTAATTGGCGTCTGCTGTTGACACGGGTTTCGCTCTGACATTCGCGAAAAGTGAATTTTATTTCAAAAGGTTGCATCATGCCGCCACTCCGGGTTCGGCAACGGGCCCAAAGTGTCGGCTTACATCCTTGACCATGCGCGACACGCACCATCTTGCGTAGAACGGCGCGAAAAGCAGGCCGAGCCAGCGCTCCGGAAGGCCAGGCGGCAATTGGTAGTCGATAAAGACCCTGACCTCGGTGCCCCCTCCGATCCTGCGGGTTTCAAACCCCATCACGTAGCTGTCGATCACCATCATGCGTTGCGGGCCACGGGTTTCCCAAAGCTTGGCGGAAGGCGGTGTCCGATCCGTCACGACTTCGCGCACGACCAGCGAAATTCCCAGAAAGCTCCCTGCCATCCGGATCACCGAGCCCGTGGCACGGCCTTTGGCTGCCTCAAATTCATAGGTCATGCTGCCCCCCAGCAGCAGCATCGACCGCTTTTCCATATGGGCGGCCAGACGGGTCTGGTCGTCGAGATAGGCAAAAACCTCGGCCTGCGACGCCGTGACGAACGCCTCTGATTGATCGTGATATGTGCCTGATTGCATTGACTTGGTCCTGAATGACGAACCCATCGGCCAGCCGTTTTGGCTGGCGCCGATAGGCCTCATGACCGATAAAGACGCGGACCGCGTCAGAACATTACAGCGGACACCTGTTCTGCGACCGACCAGCGGAGAAAACGGCGTGACCTGTCCTGCAGAGGAAATGCGCCCCGACTGTCAGTATTTCACCACGGGCCGCGAACTTGATCCGGATCAAGGCGAAGCAGCGCCAATGATAGTCAACTGCGGCTGAGGAACGATTCGCTTCCGAGGGTTCGATGAAGATGCGCCCGCAGTCAAA
>JAYSQA010000435.1:0-14432 GCA_043721775.1 Rhodobacterales bacterium | reverse complement strand
GGGCGAAAGCCCTCCAACGAAGGACGTTAGAATGGCAGATATCGTGAAGCTTAGCAGCCATGAGCGCACAAAACCAGTGCTTGGCGGCTTTGTCAAAACGGAAGCGGCGGTTGATATCCTCCGTACCCTGAACATGCTTCAGGCATCGGGCGGCGGTCAAATGGCACTGATCAGCGGGCAACCCGGCTCCGGTAAATCGGAGGCGATGTGGAGCTTCAAGAACGCGAACCCCTCCGCAGTGGTCTACAAGGTCACCGCAGGTGAGGGCGGTGCATTCAGCGCGGCGCAAGAGCTGATGCGAGCTCTTGACCTGGGCGAACCGAATGCCCGCAGACTGGCGGATGAGCGCCGCAAAATCGGTGAGCGCATCGGAGCCGCGAATACCCTCTTGATTGATGAGGCGCAGTATCTTTGCCAGTTCAACACGCGGGGCGCGGATAGCTGGCTGGCTCTCGAATGGTTCCGCTCCATGGCAGATGAGTGCTTCATCAATGTGGCATTGGTTGGGGATTTGTTCTTGCTGGGCATGGAAATGTCTTTGCCTCAGCTCTGGGGCCGCGTGTCAACCAATCGGCCCGTGATCATCCGCGAGCCAGCCAAGGGCGACGTGGAAGCTATCGCGGCTTCGTTCCACATCACGAATGCGACCTCGCTTCAAATGCTCCGGAGCGTATCAAAGCGAGGCGCGCTGCGCCAAGTGGCCAACGTTTGCCGCCATGGCTGGGTAGTCAGTGGCGGAAAAGCACCGGAACCGGAAGACGTTGCCGCTGCGATTGAGGACCTGAAGATTTTCGACATGAGAGGCGCATGATGACCCATCAAATCATTCTGGCTTTCGAAGTCTCCGACGAACAGGCCGCAATCCTCAACAGCCCCGGCGGGGTCGCCTTGGTCATTCCGATGATCGCGGGCGAGGTTGTGCCGTTCGGGGCCAAGCTCAACAAGCTGGCCGACGCCTTCGCCTTCTTCAAACGCGCGCTCGCCACCCTTCATCAGGCCCTTGAATCGGGGGGTGATCGGGATGGGCGGATTGGCAAAACGCTTGCCCAGATGCAGGCACCGGTGAGTGACGCGAATATCATCCTGGATGATTTGCGCGTGGTCATCGGCACGGCGCAATTCGTTCAAACCGGTAACGGAAAGGCGAAACTGCAATGACCAAGCACTCCCCACCAGTCGCTGCGGTCGATCCGTTGACCGCGATGGAGAACGACGCCTATCTGACCGATCACGAATGGCGGCTGAAAGAGGCCGCAGCGGGCCGGGCCTTCTATTTGCCCGGTCGGTCCGTCGAAGTGGTGAAAGCCGAGTTGGAAGAAAAGCGCAAAGGCCGCAAGCCCTCAGCCTCAAAGGAGAAGATCGAAGTGTCCGAAGTCACTCTTTGCCTGACCAAGAAGGACGCACAGGCCTTCTGCCGTGCCGCCGATGATATCGAATACCTTCTTGGCATCACGGACACCTTTCTTGAAACGATCCGCCTGGGGATCAGCGGCGGCTTCCTGTCCCGCAACGAAAACGGCCTGAACGCGCTCTTGGACCTGGGCGCGCGCGGGTTGCGCCACGCCACGGCCAGTGAAGGTCGCACCTTGGGGCAACTCGGGATGCGCTTTCGTGACCTGGGCCTGAAGTACAACGAGGAGGGTGCGGAATGACTCTGACCAAAGCCGACCTCGGGCAGTTCGCCACCTCCGCCGAAAACATGTCGATCACGCTCAGCTATGCCGAAGAGGCGTTCTTGTTCATGTCGCGCCTCCACTCGGACGTAATAGACAATCGGGGCTTCGAAGCTCTGTGCTTCCTGTGCGGCAACGGGCTGAAGGGCGTCCTGGAAAAAGATAGCGAGACGGTTGAACGCCTCGTTTCCCATCTGCGCACGTTCCCTCAAGAGGTGGCATCATGACCCTGAACCGGCAGCAGCTCGCAATCATCCACATCGCCGTCAAAGATCGTTGCTTTTCGGATGATGAGTACAGATCCGCCCTGGTGCAGATCTGCGGCGTCACCAGCTCGGCCGAGTTGGACCATGACGGCTTCTTGGCGATGATGGGCTTCTTCGATTTCTGTGGCTTCAAGCCTGCCGATGCCAAGGGCGCGAACTACGGGACGCGGGCGGGCATGGCCTCCTTTGCCCAGATCGAGCTGATCCGGGTTTTGTGGAGCGAATATACCCATCGGGCCTATGACGGCGAAGGCGAGTTGAACAAGTGGCTCATGCGGACCTTCAAGCTGTCGTCTTTGCGGTTCGTCACCAAGGACGCCGCGCGCAAGATCATCACGGCCCTGAAAGTGATGAAGTCCCGCGCGGCCTGATCCGCGCTGACAGACAGGACGGGGCGGTGCCGGAAGGTGCCGCCCTTTCGCTTTGCGCGGGACTCGATAGGAGAGCCTAGAAAGGGCCTTCTTGCGTTGGGGCCACCCGCACCCGCGAAAAGGCCTGACCCCGTTTAATTTCGCCGGAAACCCGTTTAATTTTGCAATCCCGCCCCGGTTCCTCGCCGCACTTGACGGCGGCGGGCGAAAAGCGCAGCTTTCGGGGGCTGTTCCATCGACTTACCGCGCTCATAACGCGGCCCGTTTCGGACGTATAGAGGCTTGGGCGCAGCGCGCGCGGTGTACCCCGATGGGCAAGGGGCATCTGCACGAAAGTGCACAT
The DNA here is from genome assembly GCA_043721775.1 of Rhodobacterales bacterium. Classification (GTDB taxonomy): domain Bacteria; phylum Pseudomonadota; class Alphaproteobacteria; order Rhodobacterales; family Rhodobacteraceae; genus Stagnihabitans. The sequence continues at coordinate 11,779 of JAYSQA010000435.1, read as the reverse complement.
GGGATGTCGGTTCGAGTCCAACCCTGCGCGCCTTATCCCTTCGCGGCCTGAACATTCGACCCGCACACCGTTGTGGGTGATGCAGCACTTCCCGGCTCGTTACACCTTTTCCAACAGACCGCCGCGACCACACCCGCGCGGCGCAACCGGGAAAAGGACTGCCCTTCATGATCGTCAACGCCGATACCGTCGCCCTCGCCTTCAAAGGCTTTCAGACCAAGTTTTCCGATGCCTTCGCCGCCACCGAAGTGGATTGGCCCAAGGTCGCGATGGAAGTGCCCAGTCAGGCCGCCGATGAAACCTATGGCTGGCTTGGCCAGTTCCCGAACATGCGGGAATGGATCGGTGGGCGCGTCATCAAGAACCTTGCGGCGCATGGCTTCACGATCAAGAACAAGACCTTCGAAAGCACCATTTCCGTGGCGCGGACGGACTTCGAAGATGACCGCCTTGGCATCTTCGGCCCGGTGCTGTCCGAAATGGGCGGCAATGCCAAGCGCCATCCGGAATCCATCATCTTCGGCCTTCTGAAGACCGGTTTCACCACGCAAACTTTCGACGGTCAGAACTTCTTCGATACGGTGCACCCGGTGATCGGTGAAGACGGCACTACGGTAACCAACGTCGCCAACACGGACGGCGGTTCTGGCACGCCCTGGTTCCTCCTGGACACGTCGCGGTCAATCCGCCCGATGATCTGGCAAACCCGGATGGGTTACGAGTTTCAGGCCAAGACCCAGAACTATGACGACAACGTGTTCCTGAATGACGAATATCTCTATGGCGTCCGGGCGCGGGCCAATGCGGGCTTTGGCCTGTGGCAATTGGCGTGGGGATCGAAGCAGACCCTGAATGCCGCCAACTACGCAATTGCGCGGGCGGCCATGGCAGGCTTCAAGGCGGATGGCGGCAAAATCCTTGGCGTCAAGCCGAACCTGCTTGTGGTTTCGCCCGCCCTGGAACAGGCCGCGCGTGACCTGGTGAAGGCTCCGACCGGTGCCGCCGGTGCTTCGAACACCTGGTATCAAAGCGCTGACCTGGTGGTCACGCCTTACCTCATTTGATCCGATGACCGCACGTCGCTTCATCTTCGAACTTGCGGCCAGCGGCTCCGGCTCTGCCGATGTGCCCGAATGGGTTCACCTTCTGCCCGCTGGCGCATCAACGCTGCGCGACGGGCGCAAGTGCATCCTCGCCAATGCTGAAGCCGTGATTGCCCAATTCGACGCCGATGGGGTGGACCTGCCGATTGACTATGAACATCAGGCAGACCGGCCCGAGGGACGCCCCAACGGCCCGGTACCAGCGGCGGGCTGGATCAAGGAGCTCGCTGCGCGCCCCGATGGCATCTGGGGCCGGGTGGAGTGGACGGCGACTGCGGCGCGGATGATTGCCGCCAAGGAGTACAAATATCTCAGCCCGTCCTTCATGATTGAGGCGGCATCGACCGAGGTTCAAAAGCTCTGCGGGGCCGGGCTGGTTCACCATCCCGCTCTGGAACTCACCGCACTCGCCAGTCAGGACACCGCCATGAAGCCCGCACAGAAACCGGCAAACAGACCCGCCATGGCCGCAGATGATGCACAGGACGAATCGACCGAAGCCGATCTGGTCAAGACGATCACAGACCTTTTCGGTCTGGCACCTGACATGCCGCTGGCCCAGCTCGTGGCGGCGCTCAAGGCCCTTGCGGCCAAGCTGAACGCTCCGCCCGATCCGGCCCAGTACATGCCGGTGTCAGCCGTCACGGCGATGATGGCCGAACGCCAGACAGAGCTTGTAAATGCCACCGAAGGCCGGGCGCAACTCAAGGTCGATGCCGCCTTTCGGCAAGGCTACATCCACGGCGGGATGCGCGATTGGGCCTTGGCGCTCTGCAAGTCCAACGAAGCAGCCTTTGACGGTTTTCTGGCAAAGGCAGGACCGACCTTCGCCGGGCTGACCAAGAACCACGGGGCTACAATGGCGGGTGCACCGCCTTCGATCCCCGCCGCCAACCGGTCCGAAACCGCCGATGCCATCTGCGCCCAGCTCGGTCTTCCGATGGGTTCCCTGGCGAAATGACAATCACGCCGGTGTGCGTCAACACCTCGGCATGACGGACGCGCCGGGGTGGGACCTGGCGCGAAGAGGCCTCCGGCTGCATTCCTCTCCTGGTTGGCAGTCGGAGGCTTCCCCCGGACTTGAAAGGATAAGGGCGCAATGGACGACACACCCAAGACCGCAATCGCGCGCCCTATGCCGCGCCCAACCGCCCAGGCAGCGCCATATGTGGAGGCCCTGGGGGCAGAGCTGGCCGTCATATTCCTGATGACCTATGGCGGGGCGGAACTCTCCCTTGCCGATGATCCCAAAGGCCACGCCCGCCACGAGGCGCTGTTGGGCTATGAAAAGGCCAAGGCGCTTGCAGCCCACCCCCGCCTGCAAAAGCGCGTCCCCCTGGCCAAACGCTGGCTTGCCGCGATGCTGCACTGGCAAGGCCGCTCCACCGCCGAAATCGCCCGGCAACTGCGCGTCTCGGACGTGTCCGTGCGCCGCTGGCTGAAGGAACGGGCGGAATGACGGAGGGTCGGAAATCCCCTCATTCACAAGCGTTCGGCTTGCGCCGGGACGGTGTCACGTACTCCGAATTTCCGTGGTCGTCATTCCGCACAGACGGTGGGGCCTCTCAGCCGGTTGCCCGGAAACCCCACATCGCGCTCCGGTCCGAAAACCGTGCTACGGCAGAGAGAATAGCACCGTGTCACGCCTGCCAGAAAGGCAATATCAGATGATGACCTCACCCCGCAAGCTTGACCTGATCGACCGCGCCATCGCTGCCAATGCGAAGCTTGGCAATGCCCTGGCGGAGTTGATCAGCATCGCCGACGCCATCCGCGCCACCCTTTCAACGGCAGTTGAAACACCCGTTAAACCTGCGTTAAACCTGCCTCAAACCCGCGAGGAAGCCCTTGCCGCACACCGCCGCGCGCATCGCAGCGGCTACCCGCCCAAGATTGAAGGCGACCCGGAACTTGAGGCCTTCATCCTTGCGCGGGTTGACACCTTGACCTTTGGGCAAATCACTGATGCCATCAAGGCAGACTTCCCGCCCGCCCAGCATGTCGGACGCAGCACCGTGCATCGCTGGTGGAGGCTCCGGACGGCACGCGGCAAAGACCTCAACCGGCTGTAACCGCCAGCAATCGGCAAATCCCGTATTTGACGGGCTACTGTCAGACTTAATGAAACTGTACTGTCAGACTTAATGAATGCAGACAGGTTTCACACCCCCGCACCCCCGTGGGATATTTATGAACAAATGAAACAGGGGGGCCGGGGGAGGCTTAGGGCAGGATTTGCAGCCAGACCCAGGCGGTGAAGATCGACAGCGCCGTGGCGATCAGCACGGCGGAGGCGTTGGCGCGGCGGCCTGTGGCGTAGAGGTGAGCGAAGAGGTAGGCGTTGGCCCCCGGCGGCATGGCGGCGGTGACGGTGGCGGAGCGCAGACTTGCCACATCGAGTTGGAACAAGAGGCCCAGGCCGTAGGTTGTGACTGGATGCAGGAAGAGGGAGACGCCGACGATGAGGGCGATCAGGCCGATTTCGCCTTCAGGTTTATAGCGATAAAGGACGCCGCCCAAGCCGAAGAGCGCGGTGGGCAGGCCCGCCTTGCCCAGCATATCGGTGGCGGCATCGAGGGCTGCGGGCATGTGCAGGCCGGAGAGGTTGAGGACAAAGCCTGCGCTGATCGCCAGCACCAGGGATTGCGAGAAGATGGCCTTGACCACTTGCAGGGTCAGCGTTCTGGCGGACAGGCCTTGGCCGTGGCTGCGCACCAGCTCCATCAGGGTGATGCCGAAGGCGTAGAACATTGGCGAGTGCATGGCGATGATGGCGTAGTTGCCGGAGAGGGCTTGGGTGCCATAGGCGCGTTCGGTAATCGACAGGCCCAAGAGGAGGGAGTTCGAGAACATGCAGGCGAAGCCGGTGGTTACGGCCTCTTCCAGCGGGCGGCGGAACAGCTTCCACGCGCCGAAGAAGCCTGCGGCGAAGCACAGGAAGGCGCCGGCATAGAAGCTGGTGATCAGGCCGGGGTTGAAGCTGGTCTTCAGGTCCAGAAGGGCGATCTGGCGGAAGAGCAGGCAGGGCACGGCGATACCTTGCGAGAACCACATCAGCGCATCCACCGCCGCATGGCCGAAGTTGCCCCATTTGGCCATCGCGTAGCCCGCGCCGATCACGAAAAAGACTGGCAAGATGACGTCCAGCAGCAGGCCCATCCGCGTCAGGCCTGATTGTCGAAAGTGATCACCATGCCGTCGTAGGCGGGTTCGATCCCTTGGGGCAGTTCGGCTACGAGGGTGGCGTAATCCATTTCAATATGCATGTTGGTCAGCACACCGTGCCGGGGCCGGGCGCGGGCCAGCCAGCCCAGTGTCATGTCAAGATGGGCATGGGTCGGGTGCGGTTTGCGGCGCAGAGCATCGACCACCCAACAGTCAAGGCCTTGCAGATGGGCCCAGGAGTCCTCTGGGATGGCGACGGCGTCGGGCAGGTAGGCGAGGGGGCCCACGCGAAAGCCCAAAGCCTCCATCGCGCCATGGTCGGCGGGGAAGGGGGTGAACTGGATCGGGCCTGCCGGGCCGTCGACTGCGAAGGGGGCGTGGCGGATGGCGTGCAGGTCAAGGATGGAAGGGTAGGGCGAATCCGCCGCCTGCACGAAAGCATAGGCGAAGCGCGACATCAGGGCATCGCCAGTCGGGCCATCGGCCCAGACCTTCAGGCGCTGGCGGGTGTTGAAGACGATCTGGCGCAGGTCGTCGATGCCATGGGTGTGGTCGGCGTGGGAATGGGTGAAGACGACTCCGTCAAGCACGCCGACCCCGGCATCAAGCAACTGCTGGTGCAGGTCGGGGGTGGTGTCGATCAGCACGCGGGTTACAAGGTTGCCGGTGATCTTTTCCACCAGCATCGAACAGCGGCGGCGGCGGTTTTTCGGGTTGGTCGGGTCGCAGTCGCCCCAATGGCCGCCGAGGCGCGGGACGCCGCCAGAGGAACCGCAGCCGAGGATGGTAAAGCGCAGGGTGGACATCAGGCAGCCTTTACGGCGCGGGCCGCCTTGGTGAAGAGACGGTCGAAGTTGGCGGAGGTAGCGGCGGCGAATTCGGCTGGCGATATGCCATAAAGGGCAGCACCGGTCTTGGCGGTGAAGGCGGTGTAGGCAGGCTCGTTCCGTTTGCCGCGATGCGGGATGGGTGCCAGATAGGGGCTATCTGTCTCGACCAGGATGCGGTTCAAGGGGGTTGAGGCGAAGATATCGCGGACGTCCTGGCTTTTGGGGAAGGTGGCGATGCCGGACATGCTGAGGTAAAAGCCCATCTCAAGCGCTGCTTGTGCAAGGCGGGGGCCGGAGGAAAAGCAATGCATAACACAAGGATAGGGGGCGATCTTCATGCCCTCTGACAGGATGGCTTCCATGTCTTCGTCCGCTGAACGGGCGTGGATGATCAGAGGTAGTTGGGTTTGTTGCGCCGCTTCGATGTGGATGCGGAGCGAGACCTTTTGAATCTTGGCACTGTCGGCGGTGTAGTGGTAATCCAGACCCGTCTCGCCGATGCCGACGAATTTCGGGTGGCGGGCAAGGGCCACCAGTTGGTCAACGGTGACGAGGGGTTCCTTGGCCGCACTCATCGGGTGGGTGCCTGCGACGTAGAAGACGCCTTCATAAGCCTCGGCGATGGCGCGGACGGCCGGTTCCTGATGCAGCCTGGTGCAGATGGTCACCATACGGGTGACGCCTGCGGACCGGGCGCGGGCAATTATGGCGTCGCGTTCACCTTCGAAATCGGGGAAGTCGAGGTGGCAGTGGCTGTCAACCAGTTCAAATGGGGCGACCAGTTCGTAAGGAGCGTCTGTCATGTCACCTCTGGGCGGTGCTTGCCGGCATCTGGGCCACAATTTGGGCCGCCGTTTCGTCCACCTTCAGGACCATATCCATGAGAAGGGCGGAAGGGTCAAGGTTGACTGCTTTGCCCTTGCGCGCGCGCAGGCCCAAATGTTGTGCAAGGTCGGCCCAGATCCGGGCAGTGCCTGCGGATGAGGCAAGACGCTCGATCAGTTGGGCTTCGCCTTTGGTGGCTTCGGGGGGCAGGGTGCGGGTGGCCGCGGCGCGGGCGAGGCGGGCGAGGAAGGCATCCAACAGGGTGACGGTCAGGTCGAAGGCTTCCGGCGTTTTGCGGTTCGCACCGGCGTCGGCCAGGAAGCGGGCCTGGTGGCGGTCAAGCTTGGGCAGGGTGGAGAACAGGCGGATCAGGGTGGCGTAAAGCTTCAGGCCGTCGAGGTTGGACAGGCGGAAGGCTTCACCCACGGAACCGCCGGCCAGTTGGGCAAGGCCTTCGCGGTCGGCGGGCTCGATGGCGGCACCGGTTTGCGTGAGGGCGTCGGACAGGTCTTGCGGTTTCAGGGGGGCGAGGCGCAGGTCGCGACAGCGCGAGCGGATGGTGGGCAGAAGGTCGGCGGGCTGGTGGCTGATGATCAGGAAGGTGACCTTGGCGGGCGGCTCTTCCAGCAGTTTCAGGATGCCGTTGGCGGCGGAGCGGTTCATCTCATCCGCCGAGTCGATGATCACCACGCGGCGGCCGCCATCGGCTGCGGAGAGGGACAGGAAGTTCCGCAGGGTGCGGGTTTCATCGACGGTGATATCGGCGCGCAGGCGTTCGGCCTTGTCGTCATAGGGGCGGCGCAGCAGGAACAAGCGGGGTTCTGACAGGGCCAGCAGGCGATGGGCCACGGGGTCAGTGTCGGGGATCGTCAGGGTAGTGGGTTTGGGGGGGCTGAAGAAGCCGCCGCCATCTTCAGGTGTGGCCAAAAGGAAGCGCGCCAGACGCCAGGCGAGGGTGGCTTTGCCGATACCCTTCGGGCCGGAAATCAGCCAGGCGTGATGCAGGCGGGCGGAGTTGAAGGCGGCAAGGAAGGTATCCTCGGCGGTTTGGTGGCCGTAAAGTTGGGCGGTCTGGCGCGGATGCGGGGCGCCTTCCAGACGGTCGGGCTCGGGGATGTCGGTCATGTCAGGTGGGCGAGGGCTGCGGCGGTGATCTCGCCGGCGATCTCGGATTCAGTTCTGTCACCGTTGACGACGCGAAAGCGCGCATGGTTTGCAGCCAACCCGAGAAAGCCACTACGAAGATTTTCTTGGAACAGTGGGCCGAAAGTCTCGAACCTATCTTCGGGCATTCTTTCTTCTTCGATCATTTCGACAGCAACGTTCATAGAGTTTGCACGGGCCGCTGCCGCTGCGGCGTCGGCGGCTGCGCCTGCGGCGCCAAGAACAGAACCACCGGCAGCGTGCATTGCTGCTTTTGCGGCACTGCTTGATGCCTGTGCCATTTGGCCCTCGGCGAGGCGAACCAAACTGCGCTTCAACGCCAGCTTCGCATCCATGTCTATCAGGAAGGTCAGGTCGGGTTCGACGCCGATCATCAGGGCGTGCAGTTTGTCGACCACCTCGGCCAGATCACCGCGAGAGATACCTTGGTACATCCGGGTCGAGTCGGCGAAGCGGTCGGTGATCACCACGGCACCGCGCGCCAAGGCTGGCTGGATGGTCTTTTCCAGATGGTCGCGGCGGGCGGCGGTGAACAGCAGAATCTCGGTTTCCGCCGACCAGCGGTCGGGGTCGCCTTCCAGCACCAGGCGGCGGATTTCCTCGGCACCCGGGCTTCCGCCGGGTTCGCGGGTCAGCACGACTTCGTGTCCGGCCTCACGCAAAGCGCTGGCCAACAGCCGGGCTTGGGTGGATTTGCCAGACCCGTCGATGCCTTCAAAAGAGATGAACCGCCCCGTTTTCATCAAAGCGCCATCAGATGCCGTAGCGGGTGCGCAACTGGCCGAACGCCACCAGAACCCGGTCAAAAAAGCCTGCAACCCCGATGTCACTGGCGGCCAGAAGGTCAACGTGCTGATCGGGCAGGTCGGTCAGGTGGATCACCAGATCAGCCAGCTTGGCGCCTTTGGCGATGGGGGCCTTGATGGGGCCGGTATAGACCACGTCCGCCGAGACGTCATTGGACGACCCCGCAGGGATCAACAGCCGCAGGTCCTTGTCTGCCACCAGCCCGACGGTCGCCGCATTGCCCATGAAGACATCGGCTTCGGCAATCTCTGTCCCGGCTTTCACAACGGTTTTCAGGGCGAACTGGCGAAACGCCCAGTTGGCGATCCGTTCCGCCTCTTGCGCGCGGTCTTTGTCGGATAGCAGACCGTTGAAGGCAAACACAATGCGCCGGTCGCCTTGCTTGACCGAGCCTACCATGCCGTAGCCCGCTTCCTCGGTATGGCCGGTCTTCAAGCCATCCGCGCCGATGTTCAGTTTCAGCAGCGGGTTGCGGTTGTTGGCGTTGGCCGGAGAGCGGTTCTTGTAGTTGAACTCCGTTTCGGAAAACGTCGGATAAAGGTCGGGATAGGTCGTGATGATATGGACCGACAGCATGCCAAGGTCTTTCATGCTCATCCTTTGGCCGGGGTCGGGCCAGCCGGAGGAGTTGGCGAAGGTGGAATTCGTAAGACCAAGCGTCTTGGCCCGTTCGGTCATCTTGCGGGCGAATTCCTCTTCAGAACCTTCCAGACCTTCGGCTACAGCCGTGCAGGCATCGTTGCCGGAATTCACGATCATGCCTTGGATAAGGTCCTGCACCGTGGGCCGGTCGCCCTGTTGCAGGTACATCGTTGATCCGCCCTGCGCGGTAAAGCTGACCGCCTTGGCCGAGACGCCGAAGGTGGTGTCCATCTGGACCCGGCCATCGGTCAGCGCCTCGAACAGCATTTCAACGGTCATCAGTTTGGACATCGAGGCCGGGGGCACGGCCATGTCGCCCTGCTTGTCAAGTAGGACAGTATTGGTTGTCATGTCATAGACCCAAGCATGGGTCGCCGCCGTTTCAAAGGCTTGCGCCGGTTGGCCCGCCAGAAAAACGAGGGATAAAAGGCAGGCAAGGCGGCGCAGCAGGGTCATTTGGCGGTGGTCCTTTGATTGGGGCGCTTGGAGCGGCCCTTTGACGTGTCCTTTCAGCGTTTCAGGACATAGGCATCCTTGAAGCCAGCCGCCTTGATCTGCGCCAACAGGGCGGAACCGCCCCGGGCCGTAACGCTCCACAAATCCTTGCCTTGGCTGGATTCCTTGGTGGTGGTGGCGGCAATGCCTGCCTTGGCCAGAACATCAGCGGCCCGCTTGGCATTGGCTTCGACCGAGAAGATCCCGATCTGGATCAGCGCGCCGCTGCCATGCGTGGCAGCGGCAGGCGCAGCCACAGCCGCAGGCCTGGCAGCAGGCTCGGTTGTAACTTCGGCCGCAGGCGTGTTCGAGGGTTTGGCCGGAATGCCGGTTATCTTGCCCGCAGGCTGGACTGCCGGTTTGGCATCAGGCTTTGCAGCGGCGGGATTTGTGGCATCTGGCTTTGCGGCGGCCACGCCATCCAGTGCTGCCGTTGCGGTTGCTGCAACATCGGTCTGACCCGTGCCGCCCACCGGTTCATTGGCGTCCAGCAGGGGCTTGCTGGCGTCCGGTGCGGTCGACTGCGCCTCTTCGCGGCGCAAGGCCGTGACGCTGATCAAGGCGGGCTCTCCGGCCAGCAGACCCAGCGCATCTGCGGCATCCGACGACAGTTGCAGCTTGGGGCCCGGCAACGTCGCATCCCGCTGGAACAGGCCGCCGATGACGAATTTGCCATTGGCCGGATTGCGCATGATCACCCGTTCGGGGTTTTTGGCATCCACCGAGGCAACCCAGACGCCGCCCAGCGAAGGCCTGCCATCCCACAGCCCCTTGTCTTCGGACTGAAACACCTCTGGCGCTTCTACGTCATGGTCAACCAGCCGGACCGAGGTGGCATGCTGCGCATCGCCACCCGCCGCGTCGGTCATGGGGGCATTGCCGGTGCCCGGTTCACAGGCCGCCACAGAAACACAAGCCAGACCCGCGACAATCCAAGATTTCAACATTCGTCCTGCCATTCCAAGCCCCATGCTTTACGCGGTCTGTCGCCGCGCTTGCCCGCCACATCTCGTGCAAACAGGATCAACACGCCGGATCAAGGTCTTGCGCCCCATATCCACCGCAATGGCGAAATACGACAGCAAGGCCAAAACCAACCCTGGCCCGCACGCCCACCCCTGTTTCACGATCCGGGCTCCTGCTCGACCACCCGGTTCGACCTATAGCATAGCTTGAAGGCGGGCCGCAGGGAAGGGCGGCTCTGGCCCCGTTGAAAGCCGAAAGCGGAAAAGAGCCCGGTCTGCCCTTTCAGAATCGTTCCCACTTGGCTATTGGGCGCTTCACGATGCAGGATTTGCCTTGGCGCAATGCCTGTCACCGGTCTGGCAAGCCTATAGCCATGCCGCAGCCCGGCTGCGCTGGACGGCAAAACAGGATTGTGGTTACGAAAGCTTGCGGGCAGCTTGCGAAAGGGAAAAGACGGATGACACCGTCTTGCCTCAATCGCCAGGACCCGAACGGTAAGGAAGTGTGGCCGAGTGGTTTAAGGCTCTAGTCTTGAAAACTAGCGTAGGGGGAACTCTACCGTGGGTTCGAATCCCACCGCTTCCGCCATTACGCCATCAAGCCAATGAATTTACAGTGTTTTTCGGCAGAATCTTTCTGTTGCCCACATCAATCCCATCATCCTGAAAACGCTTGAGTGCCGTTGCGTGCAATGGGAAGCAACCCCTATCTTCCAGCCACAGCCCGCTTTGAAGCGCGGCTTCCGCACGAGCGACGGGGCGATTGCGGTCCGCCCCCCTGATAGATCATCAGTCGCTCACGGCTTGCGGCCGTCGGTGCGGCAACAATGAGCCTCAAGGTCTGCGTGGTAGCCGGGACGTCGGGCGGTTCCGCGTTGGCCATCGTCCCAAGCATGCGATTTATCTCGCGGGCATCATCGATGGGCCTTGCTTTTGCGTTTTGACATTACTTGATATGACATAATGACAATCACAACGGAGATGCTCAAGTTGGCAAACGCAAACGCCGAAGCACAGCGCAGGTGGCGCGAGCGGCAGAAACAGAAGCGGCTTGATGCCCTGAAACTCGAAACCGCAGTCCAGGACGAAAGTCTGTTCCGCCTGCCGTTTTTCGAAGCTTATGAGAACGATGGCAATGCCCAGAACGTCGACATCAGTCTCGACGTGGCTGGTATAGCACCGCTGGTGTTTTCGGATGACTCCGGGCCGAAGTCGTTTACCGGCTTGATCGAACAAGGTGCCGACGAGAACGGAGAAGAAGCATATATCGGTGCCCGTGATTCACTTGGACGGGCCGAGATCGCGGTCGGATGCCTTATCGAGGCTGCCGCTGAACTGGCCGGCATCATCAACTCTTACAAGCGAAAGGAGGTCATGCAGCGGATCGCTGAAATCGAAGCGTCGGATCTTTCCGATCAGGCCGAGCGCAAGGCGGCCCTGGCCCAGATCGTGCGGCTGAACAAGCTTCTAGATCAACTGAGCAAACAGGTCCGGTGGACCTTCAGGCAATGGAAGATCGACGAAGGCTGACTTTCCAAGCCGCCTGCCGAACGGTTGCAGCCGCCCGGCAGGCAAGACGACCTCATCCCCGAACTTCAAAATCAAGGATCACATCGAGAAAGACACTAACATACCCGTCCATTCGGCGGCAATATTTGTCACGCCCGCTCACTTCCTCGACGTCTCTGTAGCGCGACAAACTGGGCGGCAACTGCGCGACAATCTGGATGGTGATCGTGTGTCGCAGTGGGTTGAGGATTGCGGCTTTGGGTGTCGCGCGCAA
>JAYSQA010000434.1:0-3713 GCA_043721775.1 Rhodobacterales bacterium | reverse complement strand
GGAATATTCCACCAGCAGAGGCAGAGGAGGCGTTCTATGCAAACCTGAACACACTCGATATCGTCGCGTGACACGAACTATCTGGTCTCCGGCAAACCCAGAGCGCACCTGTAGTTTGTTTGGCGTGAGGACAGGGGGACTTCGGCGTGCAACTTGGACTGGAACGGTTTTTCGATACGGGGAGCCTTGCAAAGGGCATCGCCTATGCGCGGGAAGGCCGTGTCGTCAAACTCTCCAGCCTGGCACCGGACGGAGAGTTGATTGCCGAGGTATTGGGATCAGGTCGGCAAACTTATGTGGTCCAACTGCGGCTGACCTTTGGCGATGATCTTCGGCTGACGCGGTTGCGGGGCATCTGCTCTTGCCCGGTTGGCGCTTTGTGCAAGCATATGGCCGCCGCGGCGATTGTCTGGCATGTGCGCGTGGCACAAGGGTCAGCGTCCCTGCCGCAGCCCGCGGAAGTGATGACCGCCGTTCCAGTCCGGCCTCTGCCGTATCCGGTCACGGAATGGCTTGAGGCACTGACGGCGTCTTCTCAGATGACCACCGGCCCGGCTTTGGAATATCCGCCCACTGTCCGCGACCGGCTGGTTTATGTGCTGGGTGTTGCTGCCGGAAAACCACAGATCACCGCGATGAAGGCAACGGTTCAGGCCGATGGCCGGGTGTCGGACAAGGCAACGCGCTATGATGTCGAACGATTGAAAGGTCAGGAGAACCGTCCGCAGTTCATTCTGCGCAAGGATCTGGAAATCCTCCGCGACCTTGAGGCCGCTGGCGTTCCTGCAAATGGCGGCAGCCAAGCGGGTTATCTTTGGCGGCCAAAATTTCTGGAGGGTGGACCGCCGGACCTTTTGCCGGTCCTGCGCCGCATCGCAGCAACTGGGCGTGGCCGTTGGGAAGAGCGGAACGGTCCATATCTCCATGAGGAGGGGCCGCGCACGGCAGAGTTTCTCTGGCATGGCGAGGAGGGTGGCACCCAGGAACTGCGGCTGGTTTGCTCCAGCACCGGCGCATCGCTGGTTGCCTTGCCTTTGGCCACTCCGGCTTGGGGAGACCCTGCAACAGGTGCCTTCGGCATTTTGGAAACGGCCATGGACCCTGTGCAATTGCATATCCTGATGCGGGCGCCAAAGATCCCGGCTGAAATCGCTGCCGAAGTGGCGGCCAGACTGTCGGGGTTTTCTGGCCGCTCCATTCCGGTCCCGAAGGCCATGGGCATCGAGGTGCGCCAAGGCAAGAACCCCGTACCCGTCTTGCGCCTGTTCGGCATGCGTGGGCACCGGAAATTCGGCGAGGCCTGGCGGCAGCAGAAAGAAGCCGTGGTGCAGCCCGCCCTGCGGCTGGCCTTTGACTATCATGGCCATATTGCCTCCGCCCGCAGTTCTGATGCCCTGAGATTCCAAGAGGGGAAGACCCTCGTCACACTCAAACGCGACATGGCCGCAGAATTTGCTGCCCTCCAAATGCTTGAAGGTCAGGGGGCCCTTATTCTGGAAGGGTTGGAACACCACAGCTTTGGCAAACAGGCTGAGGCGGGCGATCGGGTCTTTGTCGATGGCGAATGGGACCACGAGCGTTTCGATCTGTCTGAAGCCATGACCCCGGCCCTTCAGTTCTTGGGGGAGGTTGTGCCGGACCTTCGCGCCGCTGGGTGGAAAGTGGTCGTCGAGGCGAGTTGGCCGTTCCAACTGATCGCAGAACCCGTGCGATTGACGGCCCAGATCGGCAACAGCGACGCAGGCGGGCTGTTCGATTTTGGGCTGATGGTTCAGGCTGGCGGCCAGCAGACCGATCTGGCGCCGCTGATCGCCGACATCCTTGCCGCATTGCCGAGCGATCTGACTGACGAAGATATCGCGTCGTCTGACTTTGAGATTTTGGTGGCGGAGACGCCTTGCTATTTGCAGATGCCCGACGGGCGACATGCGCAAGTCGATCTGCGGCAGTTGACGGATCTGTTGCGGGTCCTGCTGCGCTCGCTTGGACTGATGACCAAGGTGCACCCCGGGGAGGCGGGACAGCTTGCCGCCCTGGCTGAGGCCCTGGAGGGTTGTGGCATCCCGTTCCAAGGCGGCCGCGAGCTTTTGGAGCTTGGCAGACGCCTGAATGCTTTGAAATCGCCCGATGCCGTGACACCGCCCACCACGCTGCGTGCTGTTCTGCGACCCTATCAAGCCATCGGCTATGGCTGGCTGTCGGCCCTGTCTGACACCGGCTTTGGCGGATTGCTGGCCGATGACATGGGCCTGGGCAAGACATTGCAAACTCTGGCTCTTTTGGCCAAGTGCCATTTGGAAGGGCAGGCGCAGAACCCCAGCCTGCTGATCGTCCCCACCAGCCTCGCCCGGGCCTGGGCGCGTCAGGCTGCCGAATTTGTGCCGGGGCTCAAGGTTCTGGTGCTGCAAGGCAATGCCCGCAAAGGGCTCTTCGATCAGATCAACGACGCCCATCTGGTGATTTCGACTTACCCGCTGTTGCACCGCGACCACGGCATCCTGCTGACACGCGACTGGGAACTGGCGATCCTGGATGAGGCGCAGGCGGTCAAGAACCCCGCCTCGACGGCCGCCAGGCGCATCCGCGATATCCGGGCCCGGATGCGCCTTGCCCTCACCGGCACGCCGATGGAAAACACCCTGACCGATCTTTGGGCGCTGTTTGATTGGCTGGTCCCCGGCCTTTTGGGCGACCGCAAGACCTTCCGCGCGCAGGTTGTTTTGCCGGTGGAAAAGGAAGGTGATGCCCGGGCGCAAGCCCGCCTCAACCGGCGCATCGAACCCTTCCTTTTGCGCCGCACCAAGGATCAGGTGGCGCTTGATCTGCCCGCCAAGACCGAGATCACCGAACTCATCCCGCTGGGCGCCAGACAGCAGGCGCTTTACGAGACTGTCCGCATGGCCATGGACGCCCGCGTGCGCGACGCGATTGCCAAGCGCGGCATTCAGGGCGCGCAGATCACCATCCTCGACGCCCTGCTCAGAATGCGCCAGGTCTGCTGCGACCCGCATCTCCTCAAGGCGGGTGCCAGCACTTCCGAAAGCGCCAAGCGCGAGCGTTTGCTGGACATGCTGGAGTCGCTGGTTCAGGAGGGCCGCAAGGTTCTGGTCTTCTCGCAATTCGTCGAGATGCTGCGCCTGATTGAAACGGACGTGACCGCCCGCGGCTGGCGCTATGAATGGCTGACCGGCGATACGATTGATCGGGATGGGGCCGTCACCCGGTTCCAGGAGGGATCCGCGCAGATCTTCCTGATCAGCCTGAAAGCGGGCGGTGTTGGCCTGACCCTGACCGCTGCCGACACGGTGATCCTCTATGACCCGTGGTGGAACCCCGCCGTCGAACGCCAAGCCATGGACCGCGCCCACCGCATCGGCCAGACCAAGGCCGTCTTCGTCTACCGCCTTGTCGCCGAAGGCACCGTCGAGGAAGCCATCCTTGGCCTTCAGGCCCGCAAGCAAGCCCTGGCGGACGCGCTGTTTGAAGGAAAAACCACCGAGGGCTTCGCCTTCGATCAGGATGCCATTGCCGACCTGTTCCAGCCCTTGAAAATCATCAGCGACAAAGAATCATGACGACCTCAGCGATTTTGGTTGCGAATGATCGAAGGGGTTTAGGGCCTGTGGACATTTAGCGAAGCGCGATGATGGTAGCGGCGATGTTTCATGTTGCGCGATAGCTGGTATCGGTTTTGTCATACCTTGTGTTCACGC
>JAYSQA010000433.1:0-11097 GCA_043721775.1 Rhodobacterales bacterium | reverse complement strand
GGGGTTTGGGGGGTGAAGGGGTTTGGGGGGTGAAGGGTTTGGGGGGCGAAGGTTTTTTGGGGGGGAGGGGTTTGAGGGGTGAAGATATTTGGCGCGGTTTAGTGGTTTGGCGTGGGTTTCGCAACCGGGGGCTATTACTTGGCTAAACCGTGCATATGTAGGGCGTGACAGACGAAAGGGATGAGAGTGAGCGTTTCAGATCTGGCAGAAGACCTGTGGCGCGGCTTTGAGGGGCTGGCGCTGCCCGCTCCGGTGATCCGGCTTGGGGTGACGGGGTTGAGCCGGGCGGGCAAGACGGTGTTCATCACCAATCTGGTGACGAATTTGCTGGAGCGCGGCCGGATGCCGCAGTTGACGGCGCGTGACCGGATCGAGGCGGTTTACCTGCAACCGCAGCCGGATATGACTTTGCCGCGCTTTGGCTTTGAGGATCATCTGGCGGCGATGACGGGGGATGATCCGCGCTGGCCGCAATCGACGCGGGCGGTGTCAGAGCTTCGGTTGAGCTTTCGGGTGCGGGGGCGGGGCTTCTTGGGCGGCTTGACAGGGCCAAGGGTGCTGCACGTCGATATCGTGGATTATCCGGGGGAGTGGTTGCTGGACCTGTCCTTGCTGGACAAGTCTTATGAAGATTGGGCGGAAGGCGTCTTGGGACGGATCGCCAAGCGGGCGGAGGCTTCCGGGTTTATGGCCTTGGCGCGGGCCGAGGATGGGTCTTTGGCGTTGGAGGAGCCGAAGGCCATGGCACTGGCCGCCAGCTTCACGCGCTATCTGGATGTGGCGCGGGCGGCGGGTTGGGCCGATTGCACGCCGGGGCGGTTTTTGTTGCCGGGCGATCTGGCGGGCTCGCCGGTGTTGACCTTCGCGCCTTTGCCCAAGCCTGCCTCGAGCCCAAGGGGGTGTCTATACACCGAGATGCAAGTGCGGTTCGAGGCTTACAAAGACAAGGTGGTGCGGCCGTTCTTTCGCGACCACTTTTCAAGGATTGACCGGCAGGTGGTACTGGTCGACGTCTTGGGGGCGATCCATCAAGGCCCGCGCGCGGTCGAGGATTTGCGCCGCACCATGGCTGAGGTGCTGGCGGCCTTTCGTCCGGGGCAGAATGGCTGGCTTGACTGGATTTTGGGTGGGCGGCGGGTGGAGCGGATTCTGTTCGCCGCGACCAAGGCCGACCATCTGCATCACCGCCAGCATGGCGCTTTGACCGCGATCACCGAAGCTTTGCTGCGCGATGCCCGGGCGCGGGCGGATTTCGCCGGGGCGCAGACCATGGCTTTGTCACTGGCCAGTTTGCGCTGCACGGTGGAGGAGGAGATTTCGCGGAACGGCGAGACCTTGGACGCCGTGCGGGGCCGGTTGGCGGACGGGCGGGTGGTGGCGATGTATCCGGGCGAATTGCCGGGCGATCCGGCACGCATTCTCGCTCCGGCTCGGGAAGGGGCGGCGCGCTGGCTGAACGCCGATTTCGCGCTGATGGCGTTTGCGCCCTCTCGTGCGGCAAGAAAGCCGGGAGAGGGGCCGCCGCATATCAGGCTCGACCGGGCGGCGGAGTTTCTGATCGGGGACCGGTTGTGATCCGGGACGGGAAGGCGGGGGATTTGCCGGATATGGCGGGGATTCTGGCGGCTTGGGTGGCAGCGATGGCCTGGATGCCGAAGTTGCACAGCCCGGCGGAGGATCTGTGGTTCGTGGGGGAACTTGTGCGGCTTTCGACAGTGCGGGTGGCGGCGGGGAAGGCGGCGGGCGAGCCGAGGTGTGCGGTCTTGGGTTTCCTGTCGCGGCAGGGGGCAGAGGTGGACGCGCTGTATCTGACGCCACAGGCGCGCAGGCAGGGCCTTGGCCGGGCATTGATTGCCGACGCGATGGCCACCGAACCGGTCCTGCGGCTTTGGACCTTTCAGGCCAATGCCACGGCGCGGGCGTTTTATGCAGCGCTCGGTTTTGTCGAGATTGGCCGGACCGATGATGACAATGACGAAGGCCTGCCCGATGTCAGGCTGGAATGGAGGCGAGATGTCTGAGGAACCCCGGCTGAAGGGCCCCGCGCTGATCGAAGTGGGGGGCGAGGTGGCACCGGACAGCTTCATCGAGACGCCTCAGGGGCGGGCGATGGAGGGGGTGCGGGCCCTGGCCTCGCGGCGGGCCTCGGGCTTTGCGCGCTTTGCCGGGTGGGTGTTCGGCAGCCTGTTCTCGCTGGTGTTGACGGTGGCGACGTGGAATTTCGTCACCGGGCTTTTTGCGGCCAATGCATGGCTGGGCGGGCTGGCCAGCGTGCTGCTGGCGCTGGCGGCGGGGATTGTGCTGGTGCTGGTGGCGGGTGAGATTCTGGCGTTTGCACGGCTGACGCGGCTGGACAGCATCCGGGTTCAGGCTGTGCATGCGGCTGAGGCGGGCGATCTGGCCAAGGCGCGGGTCGTGCTGGGGCGACTGGAGGCGCTGTATCAAAAGCGCGAGCCGATGGCATGGGCCAGGGCGCGGCTGGCGGAACGGCAGGGCGAGGTGCTGGATGCCGATGCCTTGCTGCGCCTGGCGGAAGTGGAACTGATCCTGCCGCTGGATGATCTGGCACGGGCCGAGGTGGAGCAAGCAGCGCGGCAGGTGGCGACGGTGACAGCGTTGATCCCACTGGCGCTGGCCGATGTTGCGACGGCCTTGGTGTCGAACCTGAGGATGATAAGGCGGGTGGCAGAGATTTACGGTGGGCGGGCCGGGTCCCTGGGGTCCTGGCGGCTGCTGCGGCGGGTGTTTTTGTCGCTGGTGGCGACCGGTGCGGTGGCGTTGACGGATGATCTGCTGGGGTCCTTTGCGGGCGGCGGTATTCTGTCGCGCCTGTCGCGGCGGTTTGGCGAAGGCGTGGTGAATGGAGCGCTGACGACGCGGGTCGGGGTGGCCGCGATGGAGATTTGCCGGCCCTTGCCGTTTGTCGCGGCGCAAAGGCCGGGGGTTTCGGCGACGGTAAGCCGGGCTTTGGCAGGATTGTTCGGGGCGAAGGATCAGGCCTGAGGCGCATGGGCGGATCGCCCATCCTACCTATGGCGGGCGTGGTGCCTTTTGCTGAACCCAGAGGGCTCTCGCCCTCCGGACCTCTGGCGGAGTAATTGGCAAGGAGCAGGGGTAAGCGGCTGCAAGGGCCATTTGGGTGCCCGACATGTTGGCGGAGGTTGATCGGGAAGGGCCAGGTAGTTGGGCGTCCGAAATGTTGGCTGATGCTGCTCGTGAGGGGTCAGGTAGGATGGGCAATCTGCCCATGGTTCCGGGTCAGGTCCGGAACTTCTGCGCCAGTTTTTGCAAGGCGGACAATGGGTGTGGTGCGGGGTCTTCTGGCGGGGACCGGGGGCTGACGGGGGCGGGTATTGCCGCCTTTGGTGCGTCGCGCGCGGTCTTGCGTTGGGGGGAGGTGCGCAGGGCCACTGTGTTCATGAACCTCGCCTCTTCGCCCCGGGCCAGATCCTCGGCCCCTTCGGACAGGCCTTGCAGCAACGGGTCCAGCCAGTCGCGGTCGGCCTTGGCGAAGTCGTGCAGGACATAACCCGCGACACCATCCTTGTGGCCGGGATGGCCGATGCCAAGGCGGACACGGGCATAGGCCTCGCCCAGATGCGCATGGATGGAACGCAGGCCGTTGTGACCGGCATGCCCACCGGCCATCTTGTAACGCAGTTTGCCGGGGGGCAGGTCCAGCTCGTCATGGAAGACCACGACATCGTCGAGGGCGAGCTTGTGGAAGGTGACGGCGGCCTGAACCGCCTGGCCGGAGTTGTTCATGAAGGTATCTGGCTTCAGAAGCACCACCTTGTCAGCCCCCAGACGCCCCTCGGACACCAGCCCGTGAAACGCCCTCTTCCAAGCGCCAAAGCCGTGGTCGGCTGCAATGCGCTCGACCGCCATGAACCCGATGTTGTGGCGGTTCCCGGCATATTCAGCGCCCGGATTGCCCAGACCAACGAAAAGTTTCACAGGTCACCTCCGTCCCCAGATTGCCGTCTGCTGCCCGAAAAAACAAGCGGGCGGCAAGGGATTGCCGCCCGCGTTCCTGCCGCATCCGGCAGGAGTCCTTGCAGAACGATCAGGCCTCTGCGTCAGCCGACACCAGACCGGCGGGCGCCGCGATGTTGGCGATCACGAAGTTGCGCGTGATCGTCGGTTGCGCACCTTCCGGCAGCACGACGTCGCCGATGTGGATGACATCGCCGATGTTCTTGCCGGTCAGGTCGACCGTGATATGATCGGGAATATCGCCCGCAAGCACTTCCAGATCAACCTCCGGACGCACCACAGTCAGCGTGCCGCCGCGCTTCAGGCCGGGCGATGCTTCGTGGTTGATGAAGGTCACATGGATGTGCAGAACGATGCGCGAGGCATCATTCAGTCGCATGAAATCCACATGCGTGGGCAGGTCGCGCACAACGTCGCGCTGAACGCCACGGCAGACGACGTGAACGTCGTCATGGCCCGGAATCTTCAGGTTGAACAGGGTTTGCAGGAAGCGCCCGGCTTTCAGGTGCTTCACAAGGTAGTTGTACCCGACGTTGATCGCCACCGGCTCTGCGCCGTTGCCGTAAACAATTCCCGGTACTTGTCCGTCACGACGAGCTTGGCGGGCGGCCCCCTTGCCTGTCCCCGCACGGACCTCGACGTTCAGATCAGCGATCTGGCGTGCCATAGGTGTTCTCCAATGTAAGTCCGCCATCCTCCAAGGGTGCATGACGCGACCGGGGGGCTATAACGGGGAACCTCGCCGAGGGAAAGCAGGAAGTTCCGGGTTTTCGGCAGAAACAGCAAGGGGATTGCGATGACGGGAATGCGGTGGAAACCGACGGGGGATAGCATGGGGCGGCGCAAGCGGTGAAGAAGCCAAAGCGCCCGTCGCCAACCGTCGGGGTGACAGAAGGTGGCGCGGCGTGGCATGCAACGTCCGGACGCACCTTCACCTTCACCGGCACCTGCATCGACACCGCCAACGGCACAGGCTTTTGCTCCGAACGGGGCGCGCGCTGCAAAGATCACCACCGGCGAAAGCCGGATTGACGCGATTGTGGACCTCAACGCAAACCGCAGGATCCTGCGACCCTTGTCATGCACTTGTGATCCGGATTGACCTCCAGAACGCCAACACGCGCGCTCCGCTGCCAAAGAGACAGCGCCCGAAGCCGGATCTTCCGCCGGACCATTGGCTGCCAGACCGCCCCCGCAGGCCGCCCCCGAAAACCGCCCCCGCTGACCGCCCCCGCAAACTGGCCCCGCAAACTGGCCCCGCAAGCTGGCCAGGATGGTTGCCCGAATCGCCCTTTGGGCCGGCCGCGCAGGGGGGCTGTCTGCCCCCCGCTTCGCAGGTTCTTCGCTCCTTCGGAGCAACCTGCAAAGCCCCCCCCGAGGATATTTGCGCAAGAATGAAAGGAGCAAGTGCGCCCTCTTGCCCTTGCTCTTTGCCCAAATACTCCTCGCAGCGCGCCGCCCGAGCCGGTTGGCGGCACGCCAGAGGCGAGATAAAAGGAATGCGCCCCCGGGCGCTCTATTGGATCGGGTGGGGCCAGCAACAATCAGCCGGGCTTGCTTGAGTTTCGCCGATGGCATGGCTACACAACAGGGAACGAAGATTGAGGGGACCCCATGCGCATCCATAGCGATCTGGCTGACACCATCGGCAACACGCCGCTTTTAAAACTGAAGCGGGCGTCAGAGCTGACCGGATGCACCATTCTGGGCAAATGCGAATTCCTCAACCCTGGCCAGTCGGTCAAGGACCGGGCAGCCCTTTACATCATCAAGGACGCCGTGGCCAAAGGGCTGCTGAAACCCGGCGGGACGATTGTTGAAGGCACGGCGGGCAATACCGGCATCGGGCTGGCGCTGGTCGGGGCCTCGATGGGGTTCCGCACGGTCATCGTCATTCCCGAAACCCAAAGCCAGGAAAAGAAGGACATGATCCGTCTGGCCGGTGCCGAACTGGTGCAGGTGCCAGCCGTGCCGTACAAGAACCCCAACAACTATGTTCGCTACTCGGGCCGTCTGGCCGAGGCTTTGGCACGGACCGAACCCAATGGTGCCGTCTGGGCCAATCAGTTTGACAATGTGGCCAACCGTCTGGCCCATATCGAGACCACCGGGCCCGAAATCTGGGACCAGACCGGCGGCAAGGTGGATGGCTTTATCTGCGCCGTAGGCTCGGGCGGTACGCTTGCGGGCGTTGGCATGGCGTTGCAGCCCAAAGGCGTCAAGGTTGCTTTGGCCGATCCGGAGGGGGCCGCCTTGCACGCTTTCTATACCACCGGCAAGTTTGACAGCCCCGGCACCTCTATCACCGAAGGCATCGGTCAGGGCCGCATCACCGCCAATCTGGAAGGCTTCACACCCGACTTCAGCTACCGCATCTCGGATGCAGAGGCTTTGCCTTTGGTGTTCGAGATGCTGGAGGTTGAGGGGATCTGCCTTGGCGGATCCAGCGGCATCAACATCGCCGGTGCGATCCGGATGGGGCATGAGATGGGGCCGGGCAAGGTCATCGTCACCATTCTGTGCGACTATGGCAACCGCTATCAGTCCAAGCTGTACAACCCGACCTTCCTGAAGGAAAAAGGCCTGCCGGTGCCGAAATGGCTGGACCGCGCGCCATCCAACATCCCGACTGTCTACGAGGACGCATGAGACTGCTGGGCCAGATGACCTGCCATCTGGCCAAATGTCTGGCCGGCTTGTCGCTGGCCGTTCTGCTGGCTGTGCCCGTTTTGGCGCAGGACAGCGGAACGGCGTCTGGTGGGGCCGCATCTGGTGGCGCAGTCTATGGTGGATCACTCTCGGGCGGCACACTCTCGGGCGGCACAGTCTCGGGCGGCACAGTCTCGGGTGGCACAGTCTCGGGTGGCACAGTCTCGGGTGGGGCGGCTCCGGGGCAGCCTGCGGTCAAGGTGCAGGCCGACAGTTCGGGCGCGCTGGTTCCCGAAATAAGCCGCCTGCCGCAAGCTACACCGCAAACCGCAACGCCTGCTGTGACCGCTCTTGACGCGGGTGGGGCGCCAACCTCTGGCGGATTTGCGCCGCAGGGTGGTGCCAAGCCCAAGCCGGTGGCCAGCGGCGGGGCCAGCAGCGGCGCACTGGACTACCAGGGCTGGGAGCGGATGGCCTCGCGCGCGGAGGCTGCCATCACCAACACCAGCCTGACCAATCAGGCGATGGAAAATCTGCGGGTGGAACTGACCCGCTGGCGCGAACAGCTTTCCGGCGCGCAAAGTGCGAACTCGGCCCGGATTGCCACGCTGAAAGACCAGATCGCGGCCCTTGGCGAGGTGCCCGCCGATGGCACGACCGAAGAGCCGGAAATCGCCACGCGCCGCGCCGAACTTGGCGGCCAGATGGGCCGTCTGCAAGCCCCCGGCATCGCGGCGGATGAAGCGTACCGCCGCGCCGATGGCCTGATTCGCGAGATTGACCGGGTTTTGCGCGAACGTCAGGCCGACGAGCTTTTGAAGCTGTGGCCCAACCCCTTATATCCCGGCAACTGGAGCGATGCGCTGGCCGCCGTCACGCAAACCGCCGTGACGCTGTGGGATGAAACCGCGACCCGGGTGATGGATGCCCGCGCCCGGGCCAAGTTCCTTGACAACCTTCTGCTGATCCTGCCGCTGTTCGTCTTTGCCGGGGCGATCCTGTGGCGGGGCCGCGACTGGACCGAGCGGCTGATCTTGATGCTGCAAGGCCCCTCAAGCGCGCGGGGACGGCGGATATGGAACTTTGTCGCGTCACTCGCGGTGATTTTCGTCCCGGTGCTGGGCTTCATCGCCCTGGCCGAGGCTTTGACGCTGACCGCGATGCTGGGGCCGGTGGGGTTGCAGATCGCGGGCGCGCTTGGGACGATCGGGCTGACGCTGTTTGCCGCCGTCTGGCTGGGCGTCAGGGTGTTTCCGGTTAGTGACACCGCGGGCGCCATCATGGACCTTGCGCCGGATCGCCGGGCCGAGGGGCGGTTTCTGACCTCGTCCTTCGGGGTGCTGCTGGCGGTAGCCTCGTTACGCCGGGTGGCGATGGCCGAGATTGAGGTGACCGATGCCGCCACCTCGGTTTTAAGCCTGCCCATCATTCTGGTGGGCGCGTTCCTTCTGGTGCGCCTGGGCCGCCTGATGCGCCACGCCTATACCGGTGAGGGTGATGAGGGGCGGGCCAATTACCGCGCCAAACTGGTGTCACTGCTGGCGCGCGGGGTGATCATCTTCGGCCTTGTCGGCCCGGTGCTTGCGGCCGTGGGCTATATCTCTGCTGCATCCGCCGTGATCTTTCCGGCCGCGATGACGCTGGGGCTGGCCGCGATCCTGTACCTGATGCAGCGGCTGATAGGCGACATCTACGCCCTGGTGATGCGGACCGAGACCGATCAGGACGCGCTGGCTCCGGTGCTGATCAGCTTTGGTCTGGCCCTTGCCACGCTGCCGGTGGTGGCGCTGATCTGGGGCGCGCGCACGTCAGACCTGACCGAGCTCTGGACGCGGTTTCAGGAAGGCTATCAACTGGGGCAGACGCGGATATCGCCCACCGATTTCCTGTTCTTCGCCGTCATCTTCGCCATTGGCCTGTCGTTGACGCGGCTGTTTCAGGGGGCGCTGAAAAGTTCGATCCTGCCGCGCACCGGCCTGGATCAGGGCGGGCAGAACGCCATCGTATCGGGCCTTGGCTATGTAGGCATCCTGATTGCAGCGCTGATTGCCATCAACTCTACCGGCATCGACCTGTCGGGGCTGGCGATTGTTGCAGGGGCCCTGTCGGTCGGCATCGGTTTTGGCTTGCAGACCATCGTGTCAAACTTCGTGTCCGGCATCATATTGCTGATCGAACGCCCCGTGTCCGAGGGCGACTGGATCGAGGTTGGCCCGGTGCAGGGCATCGTCGCCTCCATCTCGGTCCGGTCGACCCGCATCCAGACCTTTGACCGGTCTGACGTGATCGTGCCGAACTCTGACCTGATCTCGGGCCGGGTCACGAACTGGACGCGGTTTTCCCTGACGGGCCGGCTGATCGTGCTGATCGGCGTGCCCTACACAGAAGACAGCCGCCGGGTGGCCAAGATCTTGCGAGAGATTGCCGAGGCGCAGCCCTTGGTCCTGCTGTCGCCGCCGCCCTTGGTGGCCTTCATGGGCTTCATGGGCGAGGTGATGCAGTTTGAAATCCGCGTCATCCTGCGCGATGTGAACTTTCAGGTCGAAGTGCGGACCGAAATCAACCACCAGATTGCCGCCCGTTTCGCCGCCGAGAACATCCCCTTCACCGCCGCCCACCGCGATTTCCTGAAGCGCGTGGCCGATGATGCGGGCGCCGAAGCCGACGCCGTGGCCGAGGAAACCGCCAACATCGCTGCTGTCGAGGCCATTCTGGGTGCGCCCTTGCCTGCTGCCGCCCATCGACTGACCGTCCCTGCTTCTGGCGCCGCTGCGGCTTTTCCGGCGCGCCTTCTTGCAGACCCTGCTGCCGGTTTGGCTGCGCGTCCGGCTGCCGGTTCGGCACTGGACCCGACCACGCCACCGGATACCGTTTCCAAGGACACCTTCCCCTCATGACCGATCTTCTGTTCCGCGCCGACAGCTATCTGACCGAAGCCGAGGCCGTGGTCACCGCCCATACGCCCGAAGGCGGCATCGTGGTGTCAGCCTCGGTCTTCTATCCGACGGGGGGGGGCCAGCCCGGCGACAGCGGCATGATCGAATGGCCGGGCGGACAGTTGCAGATTGCCACCGCCGTCAAGGTCGAAGGCGGCCATGTGGCGCTGGTGCCAGCCGAGGCGCGTGCGATGCCGCCCGTTGGGACCACCTTGCGCCAGCAGATCGACTGGGACCGCCGCCACCGCCTGATGCGCGTGCATACTGCGTTGCACCTCTTGTCCGTGGTGATCCCTTTGCCGGTCACTGGCGGCCAGGTTGGCCCCGAGCGTGGCCGTCTTGACTTTGACATGCCCGAGGCGCCCTCGGGCACTGAGGGCTGGACCGTGGCGCTTAACCGCCTGATCGACCGCGATCTGGTGGTCAGCGAAGACTGGATCACCGATGCCGAACTTGACGCCAGCCCCGGCCTTGTGAAAACCATGTCGGTCCGCCCGCCCACGGGGCAGGGCAGGGTGCGCCTGATCCGCATCGGGCAGGGCGCCGGCCAGATCGACCTGCAACCCTGCGGCGGCACCCACGTCGCCCGTACGGGTGAAATCGGTCGCATCGTGATCGGCAAGATCGAGAAGAAAGGCCGCCAGAACCGCCGCGTCACGCTGGACCTGTGCTGACCTCGCCCAGTCGCGCCAAAGCGCCGCCGCACCCGCAGCGACGCCATGGATTGCATAAGAAAGCCGCAGAACTTTCCGGTTTTCCACCCCTTGCCCCCCTTGCATCCCCCATCCCGCCGCGTGTAAGAACCCGCCAACGGATCGGTGGCCGAGTGGTCGATGGCGCACGCCTGGAAAGTGTGTAGGCGGGGAACCGTCTCTAGGGTTCGAATCCCTATCGATCCGCCATTTCAAAAACCTAAGATATCTATCAAGTCATTGATTTTATTTTTAAAAATTTCGGAATGCAGCGCACTCTCTTTCTCGGTGGCAGATATTGCTACACAAATCGCTACACAGTCTGCTACATAGAGAGCCAAGCTGAACCTGGCTCAGACTGGTAGATTCACATGACTGTAAAGCCGCGCAGCAAGAAGGGCATGATCGAACTCCGGCGTCGGGTTCCGGTCAGATATGCCTCGGTTGAAGACCGAAAGTTCATCTGGGTGTCGCTCGGCACCGACTCTGCCTTAGAGGGCAAGATCAGGGCTGACGCTGTCTGGCAGCAGAACGTCGTGGCGTGGGAAGCATTGCTTGCTGGCCATAGCGAGATTGCCGAGCAGAGCTTCGACGCGGCCCGGCAGATTGCTCAGTTGCGGGGCTTCAAGTTTCTGCCCGCCGATAAAGTGCTGGGGATGCCTGTCGAGGATCTGTTGCGTCGGGTTGAGGCCATCCCAGCCCAGAAGGGCAAGCCGGACGTGATCGTGGCGCGCGCGCTTCTTGGCACGGTTGCCGATCCCGGGTTGAAGGTCAGCAAGGCGCTGGACATGTTCTGGGACCTGACCTCGGCTGACTAGATCGGC
>JAYSQA010000432.1:0-1654 GCA_043721775.1 Rhodobacterales bacterium | reverse complement strand
AAATCTAGGGGTCACCCCTTGGCATAGGCGTTCGTTCCGGCCGGTCCACAATAGGTTGTATCAAGATATTTCTCTAACCCCTTGATTCAAAAAGAGTTTGACGGCGAATCACGCATGACTCACATTGGGGTCAACTAGTGGTGATCAACGCCACAGGATTTGAGGGCAGAGATGGCTGTGAAAACGAAACCTGCGGAGGCGGTGACGCTTCCGCGCAACCAGATTTTGGCGGGTGACTGTATCGAGTTGATGCGCGGGCTTCCGGCCGGGTCGATTGACCTGATCTTTGCCGACCCGCCCTATAACTTGCAGTTGAAGGGCGATCTGCATCGGCCTGACAACAGCCTGGTGGATGCGGTGGATGACCACTGGGACCAGTTTTCCAGCTTTGCCACCTATGACAGCTTTACCCGCGAT
This sequence comes from Rhodobacterales bacterium, assembly GCA_043721775.1. Classification (GTDB taxonomy): domain Bacteria; phylum Pseudomonadota; class Alphaproteobacteria; order Rhodobacterales; family Rhodobacteraceae; genus Stagnihabitans. The sequence goes on along the minus strand of JAYSQA010000432.1, from coordinate 1,237 downwards.
TGGCTGGCGGCAGCGCGCAGGCTTCTGAAGCCGAACGGGGCGATCTGGGTGATAGGCAGCTATCACAACATCTTCCGGGTTGGGGCCGAGTTGCAGAACCAGGGGTTCTGGCTGTTGAACGACGTGGTGTGGCGCAAGTCGAACCCGATGCCGAACTTTCGCGGCAAGCGGCTGACCAACGCGCATGAAACGTTGATCTGGGCGGGCCGGGATGAGGCTTCGAAATACACCTTCAACTATGAGGCGCTGAAAGCGCTGAATGATGGGGTGCAGATGCGGTCGGACTGGGTGCTGCCGATCTGTACCGGGCACGAACGGCTGAAGGATGAAAACGGCGACAAGGCACACCCGACACAGAAGCCGGAAAGCCTTTTGCACCGGATCATCGTGGCCACGACCAATCCCGGCGATGTGATCCTCGACCCGTTCTTTGGCACGGGCACCACGGGGGCGGTGGCCAAGATGCTGGGCCGTGATTTCATCGGGCTTGAACGCGAAGAAACCTACCGCCGCGTCGCCTCAGACCGGATCGACCGGGTGCGCCGTCTGGATGCCTCGACGCTGGAAACCACCGGATCAAAACGCTCCGAACCCCGCGTGCCGTTTGGCCAGGTGGTGGAGCGTGGGATGCTGCGCCCCGGTGAGGAGTTGTTCTCGATCGGCGCGCGCCATGTGGCCAAGGTGCGCCCGGATGGCACGCTCATTGGCCTTGACGTGAAGGGCTCGATCCACCAGGTCGGCGCCCACCTTGAAGGTGCGCCATCGTGCAACGGCTGGACCTACTGGCACTTCAAGCGCGAAGGCAAGATGATCCCGATCGACATCCTGCGCCAGCAGATCCGCGCCGAAATGGAAGCCGACGCTCGGCCCGATGGCGGCCGCGCCCACTGAGCCCACTTGGGCCAACCTTAGCCCAGATGGGCCAATGGCCCATCCTACCCAAATCCGACGCCTGCTCTGCGGACCGCCTGCAGAGCCACTCCCCGCCAAGCACCTTGCACTGGCGGGGCCTTTTCACCGCCACGCCCGCCTTTCACACTGGTGCAAATATCCCCGCCGGAGGCTCCGCCTGCTCACCCCGCGCGGGCCAGTGCCGCATCGCGCAACCGCACGGCAAACCCCGCCTGCTTCGGCCAGAAGTCCGCGCTGCAGCCCAGCGCCCTGGCCGCATGCACCGGGAAGTTCGGATCATCCAGCGCCGTACGTCCCAGCGCCACCAGATCGGCGCTGCCACTGG
>JAYSQA010000431.1:0-5136 GCA_043721775.1 Rhodobacterales bacterium | reverse complement strand
GGTTCCTGCGTTTCGACATGTCCGTTCTCCGCGTTCCTGGAGACCAGCAAACGTCAGATCGCAGCTTCATCACTGTCCGATTTTCGGGGGGTAGCTCAGAGGGCACTGAAGCCGAGTCGCTGAAGATCGGACGGCAGGTCATCGTGACCTATTCGTTGAATGCCGGGCAACAGGTGGCGACGCAGATTGTCGTCACACGGTAAAACGATCAGGATGGCCGACCGAACGACGGCCGAACGTCCAGACCAACGATAGCGCTTCGGCCTTTTGCTGGCGCGTTATCATTGCTATCGACCCTGCCTTTTTTGCATTGGACAGCGCCTGTTCGTAAGTACCGGGTATGCGAAGCAACGATCTGACCTGACTGACCTGCGTTGGTGCCAATTCGCCCGATGACATTACGGATTTGTAAGCTGGCTGTCAGGTGTCAGGCATGCGCAGGCCGCACACTGCACTCCAACGCCATCCGGCATAACCATGAAGGAGCCGCCATGACCCTGTTCCGCCAAGCCTTCCCCAAGGCCACCCTTTTGGCCCTTGGCCTTTGCGCTGTTGTTCCGCAGCCCTTCATCGCGACGGTCGCACAGGCCGAAACCGCCATCACGCCTGAGAAGAACCCGCCCGGCGATATTCCTGACAGTCAGGTCTTCGTCGTTTACTCAGGTGACAGCTATGCGCTGAAAGTGCCCGAGGGGTGGGCGCGCACCGTCACCAGACCCAACGTCGGCTTTATGTCAAAGCTGGATGGCGTCTCAGTCTCTCTGACCCCTGCGGCGACGGCCCCGACACTGGATTGGGTCAAGGCGCAGTATGTGCCGGATCTGATCAAGGCGGGACGGGCCGTTGAGGTTAAAGGCGTCAGCGCGGAAACACTTGCCGGTGGCCCGGCAATCCGCATCGACTACACGTCAAACTCCGAACCGAACGCCGTGACGATGAAGCAAATCCGGCTGGAGAATGCCCGCTATCTGTTCTTCAAATCGGGCGCCATGGCCGCCCTGAACCTATACGCCCCGGCAGGGGCTGACAACGTCGACCAGTGGCAACTGATGTCACGCTCCTTCGCGTGGCACTAGGATGATCCTTGAAGCGCGCGATCTGTATCGGTTCTTTCACACGGGCGACGCCGAGGTCATTGCCCTGCACGGCGTGGGCCTGACCGTCCTGCCCGGCGAGATCGTGGCGGTGATGGGGCCATCGGGCAGCGGCAAGTCAACCTTGCTGAACTGCCTGACCGGGCTTGATGAACCCGACGCCGGGCTGGTCACAATCGGCGGGGCGCGCCTGTCGCGGCAGCCCGAGGCGGCGCGGGCTGCAATTCGGGCCAAGTCCCTTGGCATCCTGATGCAATCCGGCAACCTTTTTGCGCATCTGTCGTTGACCGAAAACATCCGCCTGCAAATGCAGTTGGGCGGCGTGCACGATACCACCAGGCCAGAGGCTTTGCTGGAAAGCGTCGGTCTGGCGCATCGCGGATTTGCGCGCGTTACCCAGCTTTCGGGTGGCGAAACGGCACGGGCGGGTCTGGCTGTGGCGCTGGCCTGCAATCCGCCGATCCTGATTGCGGATGAGCCGACCGCTGAGGTTGATGCCGCCACCGAAAACCGCCTGATCGCCCATTTCGAGGCACGGCGTGCGGCCGGACAGGCCACTCTGATTGCCACCCACAGCGAGGCGTTGGCCCGGCGGGCTGACCGGATTTTGCGACTGAAGGATGGGGAGATCAGTCATGAATGAGGCGTTGGTTCAGATCAAAGGCGTCGGCAAAACCTATCCAGCGGCTGACGGGCAGACCACCTGCGTTTTATCCGGCATCACTTGCATGATTGAACCCGAAGCACGAATCGTGCTGATCGGGCCATCTGGCAGCGGGAAATCCACCTTGTTGCATATTATCGGCGGCTTTATCCCACCGACCGACGGGGAGGTTTCCTGGCCTGCCATGGGGGCACAAGAGGAATTGCTGCCCGAAAAGATACAGGCGGTGTTTCAAGCGCCCAGCCTGTTTCCGGCCCTGACCGTGCGCGACAACATCGCCTTGCCGCTTTTGCTGGCGGGTCGCAGTGCGGCACCGGGGTACGCGCCGGACGCCTTGCTGGCGCGCTTTGGCCTGTCAGATCTTGCCCTGAAACTGCCCGAGGAACTGTCAGGCGGCCAAGCGCAGCGCATCGCGATGTTGCGCGCCTTGTCGGTTTCGCCGCTCCTGATCCTGGCCGATGAACCAACCGGCCAGTTGGACAGCAAAACCGCGCAAGAGTTTCTGACCACGGTGGTCACCGTGGCAGATGAGATCGGCTCCGCTTTGATCATTGCCACCCATGACCCCGCCGTGGCGGCACGGATGGACCGCCAATGGTCCATCAACCACGGCGAGCTTTTTGCGGATACCAACAAGAGGATGGCACCATGACATATCTGTGGATCATGGGGCTTTTGCGCCACCGCTTGATGCGGCTGGCAGGTGCCGGGTTTGGCATTGCGGTGACGGTGGCGCTGTTGGCCTCACTTGGCGCGTTTCTGGCCAGCAGCACGGCGACAATGACGCAACGTGCCACCTCAGCCGTGCCGATCGACTGGCAGGTTGAGGCGGTGCCGGGGGCAGACGCTGCGGCGATTGACACGGCCATTCGCAAAGCTGCTTCGGTAAAGGCGCTGGAACAAGTCCTTTATGCCGGAACAGACGGGTTTCAGGCAACCACTGGCGGCACCGTGCAAACCACCGGGCCGGGCAAAGTGGTAGGCTTAGGGCCGGAATATCTGGTCAATTTCCCGAAGGAAATCCGTCTGTTGTCGGGCTCTTTCGACGGGGTGCTGATCGCCCAGCAGACCGCGTCGAACCTGCATGTCGGGCCCGGCGACCTTGTCAGCATCACGCGGATAGGTCTTGATCCCGTGGTGGTGACTGTCGCAGGTGTCATCGACATGCCGGATGCGGATGCGTTCTTTCAGGGGGTAGGGCTGCCGCCCCAAGCAGCGCCGCAAGCCCTGCCCGACAATGTGATCCTGTTGCCGGCAGCCGATTGGCACCGGATATTCGACGCCCAAGCTGCGCTGCGCCCCGACACGACCCGCCTGCAATTCCATGTCCATCTTGACCATGCCGGCCTGTCCGCCCAGCCGACCACAGCCTATGCCCAAGTGACCGGCGAGGCGCGCAATCTTGAGGTGCAGGTGGCGGGCCAAGCTTTGGTGTCAGATACCCTCGCCGCCCGTCTTGATGCGGTGCGCGGCGATGCGCTTTATGCGGCGGTGCTGTTCTTGTTCCTTGGCCTTCCGGGTGCGGCCCTTGGGGCGGCGCTGACCCTTGCCATCACCGCCAGCGGTGCCGGCCACAGGCGGTCCGAGCAAGCCTTGCTGCGGATGCGCGGTGCCAGTGCACGCCGCATCACGGGTCTGGCGGCGGTTGAGGCCGTGCTGGTCAGCGCCGGGGGAATTGCCGTGGGCCTGCTGGCTGCGGCGGGTCTGGCACGACTTGGCCTGGCCGTCGGGGGCGATACCCGGTCTTTGGCTGTGACCGCGAGCGGCGCCGCGCTGGTTGGATTGGTCCTCGGCCTGACCGCCATTCTGCTTCCGGCTTGGCGACAGGCCCGCACACAAACCGTGACAGCGTCGCGCCAAACCGTGGGCCGCAAAGGCGCGCCCCTATGGCAACGGCTGTGGCTGGACGTGGTGCTGCTGGCCCTCTCCGCAGCGTTCTTCTGGCAAAGCGCCAGCACCGGCTATGAGATTGTGCTGGCACCCGAAGGGGTTGCGGCGGCCACGGTAGACTACAAGGCGTTTCTGGCTCCGGCGCTGTTCTGGGTCGGATCAGGGCTGCTTGTGGTTCGGATCATCGTCAGTGCCATTGGCGCAAGCGGTCTGATGTGCCGTCTGTTAGCCCCTATCGCCGGACGATTGGCCCCGGTGGTAGCGGCGTCGCTGGCCACGCAGGCAAGGCGGATCACCTTGGGAGTGGCGATGACGGCGCTGGCGGTGTCGTTCGGCACCTCAACCGCGATCTTCAACGCCACCTATCAGGCGCAGGCGAGGGTCGATGCCATGCTGACCAATGGCGCTGATGTGGGGGTCTTCGGCACCGCAGCCGCCCCTGCCAGCCTGCATCTGGCCAAGTTGTCAGGTCTTGCAGGCGTCACCGCTGAACCGATGCAGCACCGCTTTGCCTATGTCGGTTCTGACCTTCAGGACCTTTATGGGATCAACACCGATAGCATTCGGAACGTGGCGCAACTGTCGGACGCCTTCTTCAGCGGCAGCACGGCAACGCAGGCGATGACCAAACTGGCAGCCACGTCGGACGGTATCCTGGTGTCAGAGGAAACCGTGTCGGATTTCCAACTGACGCTGGGCGATACTTTGAACCTGCGCCTGATGGGGGCCGATCACCAATACCGCGCGGTCCCCTTCACCTTTGTCGGCGTGGCACGAGAGTTTCCAACGGCGCCGAAGGACTCCTTTCTGGTGGCCAACGCGGGTTATGTGGCCAGGATGACCGGCACCGCGTCGGCTGAATATGTGCTGCTGCGCACAGCGGGTGACCCGGTGGCGCTGGCCGCCATGGTTCGGGAAGCGCTGCCCGACATGCAGGTGCAAGACATCACACACGTCACCCAGATCATCGGGTCCAGTCTGACTTCCGTCAATCTGACCAGCCTGACACGGATCGAACTTGCCTTCGCCGTGCTGATGGCGGCCTCAGCGGCGGGGCTGATGCTGGCCCTGGGGTTCAACGACCGCCGCCGCAGCTTTGCGATCCTGACGGCGATTGGGGCAAAGCGGGGGCAGTTGGGCGCTTTTCTGTGGTCGGAAGGCGCGCTGGTCTTCCTTGGCGGGTCCGTGCTGGGGCTGCTGTCTGGCTTTGTCACCGCATGGATGCTGGTCAAACTGCTGACCGGCGTATTCGATCCAGCGCCGGAAGGTTTGGTGCTGCCGCTGGGATATCTGACGCTATTGGCGGGCCTCGTCGCGGCTTCGGTCATGGCAGCGGTGATGTTGGCTGAGGTCAGGCTACGCAAAGCCGCAGTGGATCAGTTGCGCGATCTTTAACAGGCTGCTGAAGAAGTCTGTCGGGCAGAACGGTTTCCCATGCGGGTGGGTCTGAGGCGGGTTTTCTCTGCCCTGCCGTTTTTGCTGGTCGGG
>JAYSQA010000430.1:0-7685 GCA_043721775.1 Rhodobacterales bacterium | reverse complement strand
CCCGACCAGCAAAAACGGCAGGGCAGAGAAAACCCGCCTCAGACCCACCCGCATGGGAAACCGTTCTGCCCGACAGACTTCTTCAGCAGCCTGTTAAAGGGGTCAGGTCAACGGCCGAAGCCGATGACCCTTTTTTTGCCTTCCTTCGCATCGGACTCGCGCATCAACTCAGCCAGAACGGCTGCGGCGTCGTTTTCGCCCAAAGCGCGCATCCGGCGAGCGACGTTGGCGAAATCCCCAGGCGCGAGCCTATCGGCCAACGACAGGGCGGCAGGTGCGGTCGTGCCGAAATGCACTTTCCAGGCTACGGCAAGCTGTTCACCGATCAACCAGTCGAACCTGATACGGAAGGTGAAGCGGCGTTGCGCGGCAGGATCGAGTTTTTCGGCAAGGTTGGTCGTGCAGACGAACGGCAGCGGGTGGCTTTCCATCCACGTCAGCAACTCATTGACCTGGCTGACTTCCCATTGGTGCGAAGAATTGCGCCTGCCTGCCAGAAGGCTGTCTGCCTCGTCGAAGATCAACAGCGCCCCCTCGGCCCGCGCGTCGGCAAAGGCCCCTGCAATCGCCTTCTCGCTGCCGCCGACCCACATCGAAAGAATGTCGGATGCCCGTTTCTCCATGACTGGCATGCCTAGGCGCCTCGCCAGATGTCGCGCCCATGCACTCTTTCCGGTGCCCGCGGGTCCATCGAGGAAGAATGAAATCCGCCCCGCTTCCCCGTTTGCGACAAGCTTGGCCTCCAGCCGAGCCAGGTCGGTGTCGGTATTGGCCAGTGTGGGCTCCCATTCCGCATCCGAATGATGTTGAGGGAGAGGTGCCGCCCCGCCATTCATGAGTTTCGCCGACGCACCCAAGACAAGGGCGATGATTTTAGCGTTCCCGCCGCAAAGCTTTGCCACCCGCATCGCATCTGCGACCAGAGCCGGCGGATGATGGTGCACTTCGGCCATGGCCTGCAGCGACTTGGTATCCGTTACAGGCAAGAGCCGAGCTTCGAGACGCTGCCAGATCCGCTTCCGAACCGACCCGGTAGGAGGCCGCATCTCAACCGAAAATATCATCCGGCGCAGAAATGCCGGGTCGCAGGAGGAGATCGAGTTCGTGGTCCACAGGGTTGGCACCGGATTGGTTTCCAGCAGCCGGTTCGAAAAGATCTTTGACGGTTGATCCGACCGGAAGAAGGTCGCAGGCCCGCCGCCGAACATATCCTCCACCTCGTCCAGCAGCAGAACGGAGTCGCAGCGCGTTGCCAGCACGCGGCCTGCAAGACAGAGTTCCGCCAGCCTCTCGCGGCGAGAAGGCTCTTGCCCCGCTTCATCGACGTCACCGATCACCCGGAGACTGGCGCCCACCTCGCGGGAAAGCACCTTGCAGAATTCAGTCTTGCCAGTGCCGGGCAGACCATAGAGCAAAATGTTCACTCCGGGTGTGCCGTTCGCGAGTGATCTCTTGAGCAGATCGCGCATCAGGGTTGCATTCTCCGCCAACCCCTCGAAATCTTGCCACTCCGCATCAGGTGGTGAAGCAAGTGGAAACAGCAGGCCGACCAGTCCCTCGACATCTTCAACTTCGGCCTGCAGCGCCCCCAGCAGAGCCGTGGTCAGACCGTGGGACACTCTTCGGTTCGACCAGCTGCCCGTTTCCCTTTGCAACAGACCGGAAGCGGTCAACCTGGCACCGGTCCGCAGTGCCGCCTGGACATCAACTGCATCTGTGTCGCAGAACCGGGCAATCAGGAACGGCAGCGTCACTTCTTGCGTAGAAAGTGCCCGGTCAACGACGTGTTCGAACATGTCGTAGACTTGATAGAACGCAAAGAACGCCAGGATCCGTCCTTCGACTGAACTTAGCCCGAAATGTTGCTCAAACCGCCGGGTGTTGATGTCAATCACATGACCTCTGCTGCTACGGGCCTCGACGCGGAGATCTCCAAGCATGCCACGCACCTTTGCCCACCAGTGCGTCGCCGTTCCTTTCTGCGGGCGTTCCGGACACTCGACGTCCGTCACGTATTCGATCCATCCCGGCACTTCCTTCGCCACTTTGCTTCCCGGTCCAAAGCGGCGCGCCAGACGCTTAACCAGGTCGAGCGCCAGATACTTTTCACCAGTCATGATGTCCCTCCTTCTCAGGAAAGAACATAGTTCTGCGCTACGTCAGATTCGGACGTGGGATACGTGCGATGGAAGACACCATCGAAGTGAGTGTTCGCTGAGGCTGGTCTGCCACTTGGTCAGATCGTTTTCCCTCAAGGGTCAAATCGTTTTACATCCGACCGAAACTACCCCTGAAAAGCATCAATTTCGGTCCAAATCGTTTTCCATGTCATAAGGAAATCAGGGCATATGTAAAACCTTTTCGCCCCAAAACACCCAAATCGTTTTCCCTAACTTACCGCTAGTTTTACATTTCAGGGTGCCGCAAACACGAAAGTCCCAGCAGGGCAAACACGACGCCCGGTTTTCCGCGAAAGACCAGACGGTGCACCAGAGATGTGCACCGTTTCGAGGTATCTGTGGACGGAGCATCACACTCGTAGGCGTTCATCTCGAACGGTCCTGAGACATGGCCTGGACAAGACAGCGCCGGTGGTTAACCTAGTGACGTCAATCCCCGGAATTTCTGACATTGTCATACAAGATCTGCCTTTCCCTCGCTGATCATATCGCCGCACCGCGGCATGTTGGGTCCTGGAATGACCTGGCCGCCTCGGAGCAGTTCGGACTTATGGTGCGTCTGAGTGAGGCGCTCGCGGTTGGCGCGAAGGGCTTTGCAGCGTCAGAGGAGCACGGGCATTTTCACCTGCGCCTGACGACCGCGACAACGTCACGTTTGACCACTGGTGGCACTGATCCACTCTTGCCACTCATCACCCGCGACATCGACACGGCAGATAAGGTTGATCTTGCCGTGGCTTTTGCCTCGACATCAGGCGTCGCATCAAAGCGCCGCGGGGCAGATGAGTTACCCGGCCAGATCATGCACCCTGACATCATCGCCGCACAGTCTGCGGGCGAGATCAACCACATGCCGGTGGTGGGTCAGGTAAATAGCCTGACCGCGCTGGCCGATCTGGCGCATCAGGCCGCAGGCGGCGGTGGTTCGGGCCTCGTCGAAAGTCTCGAAGATGTCGTCGCAGAAGAACGGCAGCACCGTGCCGCCCGCTGCGACTTGTTCACAGGCTGCGGCGCGCAGCGCTAGGTAGAGCTGGAATCTGGTGCCTTTCGACATTTCCCGCGCCTGTTTCGTGCTGCTGTCGGCTGCATGGGTGGCAACCAGCGCCTCGGTCGCACCTTCCGGTTGGGTGGAAAGCTTGGTGTAGGCGCCGTTGGTCAGAATGCCAAAGGCGGTTTCGGTCACCTGAAGCATGCCGCTGCGATGGACGTCGCGGTAGCGGCGAATGGCGCGTTCGGCCAGAAGATGGGCGAAACGGTCTTCCAGATAGCGCAGCGCGCCGTCCTGCATCTCGACCTCGATCAGACGCTGGCGGGCGACAAGCTTTGCCACGTCGGCGTCTCCCTTCACCTGGTTCAGAGCCTCCTCGGCCCTCGTGCGCGCCGCGATGGCATCTTCGACGGCTTTGGTGACGCGAGGGGCCTCATCGGTCAGCGTGGCAAGGTCGGCCTCCGCCTCCGCAAGAGGCAAGGCGGCCAGGGCGGCCTCCGCCTCGATCCGGTTCGCCGTGGCGAGGCGTGTGACAAGCGCGATGCTGAGGCGGGCGATGGCAGCGCGCAGCTCGATGGCTTGCTTGCCTTGGGTAACCGCACGGCGCAGTTCTGGCAAAGTGGTCGTCGGGATGGCGGGGTCGAAGGCTTCAGCCAGCTCGCGGACTTGCGCGTCCTGAGTGGCAAGGTCTGCCACGGCTTTGTCATGCGCCTCGCGCGCCACTGTGATGGTTTCGGTTAGGTTCTCGAACGCTTCGGCGGCGGTTTCCGCGGCACTCAACGCTTCCCTTGCAAAGCGAAACGTGTCCAGCGGCAGCTGCCCGGCAGGTGCTGCTAGAAACTTTGCAAGTGGTTCGATGCGGGTAGTGAAGGCATCGCGGTCCCGCGCCATGCCGGCAATCTGGCGGGTCAGGCCGATGATGGATTCGTTGATTTCGCGCAGACTGCGCAAGCCGGGAAGGGCGTCGCCCAGGTTGGCGATTGCCGTGTCCGGCGGAAGTGCCGCACTCGCCTCGGCTTTCCACCGCGCCTCGGCATCGTCACAGGCGGCGCGGGCATAAGTCACCGCAGCTTGGCGGGCGGCGAGAGCGGTGACGTTCTTGGCATGGACCTCACGCTTGCCTTGCAGATTGGCCAGTTGCACCTTGCGCGCCTCAACTTGGACTTGAGCCTTGCGAAACAGCGTTTCAAGGTCATCGCCCGACTGAAGGCCCAGCAATGCGGCAAGTGTCTGCCGCAGCGCCTCACCGGCTTGGCGGGCGGTTTCTGTCGTCACTTGCGTCGAGGGCCATTCATCCTGAGCACTGCGGGCAGCGCCATGCTGTCGAAGCCAATCGACCAGATCAGCGGCGTTCAGGTTCGTCGGCAAGTTCACCTCGGAAAAGTGGCGGGACAAGGTCGCGTTCTCCGCAGCTAGTGCGTCGATCACTTCGGTTAGTCGGTCCTGTGCCCCCCCCCCTGCATCTCGACCTCGGCTTCGCTTACGGCCATGCGGGCTTGATGGTAGTCCGCGATTTCGCGCGTCTGGGCCTGGCGCAATGCGGTGGTGCCGTCGTCCCGCTGCATCGCCTCGGCGAAAGCGTCGGCGGTGGCAGCATCAAGGGCCGCGCGGTGACGTGTCCAGCGTGAGTTGCGTTCATCGCGGCTGAGGGTTGCTAGGTCATCGGTCACCAGATCAGTAGAGTCAGTCAGAACCCCCAACTGTGCCTTAGCCTTGGCGAGTTTCCCGGCCGCAGTGCCGCAGTTGGCGCGCGCCGTCAGGATCTGCTGATCGACCTTGAGCGTTTCGGTCGCCAGAACCTCGGCTTGACGCTGACTGAACGTAACGGCGGGCAACTCCGCGAACGCCACGCCACCTCGCGCCAGATCACGCAGTCGTTGCGCGAATGAAGCCTTGGCTTGGGCGATGCACATCTGTGCTGTCCGGCTATTGTCCACGCATTGTGCGGCGCCAAAGCGGATCAGGATGTCACCAACCTCGGGGCCGATGGTCACGGCAGCTTCTGCAGCCTTCACCACAGCTGCGCTGTCCTGATGCGCCAGGGTCGCCTTGCGTGCTTCGGTGATCGCCGTGTTCCGCACCACTTCCGCCGCGCACCATTCCTGCAACTGGCGTTCCAGCCCGCGCAACTGGTGATCCGGCAACACAAAGCGCGTCGGATCCGTGCCGGGATCAAAGCCCAGTTCGGTCAGCTTCGCCCGCATTTCATTCAAAGCCGCTTCTCGTTCAGCCACCCTGATCGGCAGGTCTATGAGCGCGCCCTGCATCCGGGCGCTCAAATCCTCCAATGCCAGGATCTCATCGCGGAGGGCTTTCATATCCGGGCGCAGCACAAGTGCTGCCAGACTAGCCTCAGCCTCTGCCACCATCTTGGCCTGCTGATCCCTCGCCGCCTCCAGCATCACTCTGGCGGTCATCAGTGCCACGAGGGACTCGGGGGCGATGTCGAGGGCCATGGGATAGTGGCTAATCGGAGCAAGGGCTTCCTCCGCCGCGTGCAGGTCGGCGGCAATCGGATGGGCGGCGATCAGGGCCAAGAGTTGGCTTTTGCGCCGTTCCAGCTGGTCCTTGGCCAGCCTCGCACCGGTTTCGCCTACCTTCACCACATCCAGCGCGGTTCGCAGGGCGTGATAGGCCGCAGGCGAGACGTCCAGGGCTTTGATCTCGCTCACCACGCCATCGAGGTCACGCTTCAGCCCCGCGAAAGTGGTCTTGCTGGCACCCTTGGGGTAGAAAGCCTCGGCCTGTGCCGCCACCTGATCCAGCACACCTGTCAGGTTGCCTATGCCGGCAGCCGCCGCGAACAGAAGCCGCCCGAAATCACCCTTGCTATTGGTGATCTCCTCGCCGCCAGCCTCGATCGTGGCGTCGTCGAGGCAGAAGAGTTTGCGGTAATCCTCCTGCGCAATCCCGCCGAGGCAGGCGTGCAGGATCGTCTCAGGGATCGCGGCACCGTGCCGGTCCAAGAGCGAATTCACCGTCCGCTTGACCCGAACCAGTTCGGTCGAAGCGCCGTTGATCTCGACCAGCCCGCCGATTTGCAGCATGTTGAGCGCGTGTTTGAAGCCGTAGGGCTCGCGGACCGGAAAGCCGTAGATTAGCCGCAGCCAGGCTTCCATCAGCGTGGTTTTGCCGGATTCATTCGGGCCGAAAATGATGTGGAAATCCGATCCTCCAGGCGCGGTCGGCCCCAGATCAAGGCTGCGCTCGGTTAAATGACCGAACCGGGTGAAGTCAAGGCGGCGCAGGCCCATCATCGACCGGCCGCCGCATCGGCGCCACGCATGGCGGCGGTCATAGCGAGCACGGCATCATCGGCAAGTCGGTCGAGCAGAGCAGCCTGAGCGGCCGGATCGGGTGCAAGCTCGGCCCGCCGAGCCTGAGGCAGTAAAGCCAGCATCTGCTCCAGTTCCTGCCGCGCTGCCGCGCGAAAATCGTCCTCACCGGCGATTTCGGCCATGATAGCCTGGACTTCTGCCACCGCATCGCTGGGGCTGCCGTCGGTTGTGGGCGAGGTCACCGCGAAATTCAGCTTCTCGATCCACAGACGTCCGGTATCTCTGGCCATTTGATGCAAGATTTCGACCCAGGTATCGCGGCCGCAGCGCAAGGCCCAGGCCCGCTCGGTAGCGCCGATTAGCGTCAACCGCAGGACGGCGCAATCGGTAACACTGGCGGCCTCTCCTGCCAGATGCGCCCGGAGTGCGTCTCGGACCCCATCATCTTCGCCGAGCCCCGCCAGCGACACCGTGCTGTCGCGAAACTCGACCGAAGAGGTTGGAACTTCAGACACCACGATGGCGCCGGCGTCGACGGTCAACAGTGTAGCCGATTTGGCACCTGCCTCGCCGATGTCGCGCCCTTGCGGGTTGCCGGGCATCACCACCCATGGTGCGGTGGCGTGGGCTTGCCGTTTGTGGACATGGCCAAGTGCCCAATAGTCAAAGCCGGTCCGCCTCAGGTCCGCGACCGGGCAGGGTGCATATGGGTCGTGACCCGCCGCCCCGGTCAGCGAGGTGTGCAGCATGGCGATGTTGACTACCCCTGGTTCTGGCGGGCCGAATTTTCCAACGAGACTGTCAGGCGCATGTCGGTCGCGGAAGTTGACACCGTGGATCCAGACCTCGGGCGACAACTGCACTTTGCCGCCGCGACAGTCGAAGACATGAACATTAGCTGGCAGGTCAATCTCGCCTGTGATCGGGTTTTCGGCGTCGTGGTTACCCTTGATGTAGAACACACGGACTCCAGGCACTCGCAGCCGCTCCATCTGCAGTGTCAAGTAGGCAGCGGTCTTGGCACTGCGCCCGGCCCGGTCGTAAAGATCGCCCGCGATCAGCAACGCGACGAAACCTTCGGCAATGCAGAAATCCACAATCCGTTCCAGCTCGCGCCGCTATGCCGTCACTACCCTCGCCTGGCTCTGTTGCACAAATCGGGTGACGACGGAACTGCCCCTTCTCCTGGACAGACGTATCCCGCGACCTTCGTGACGGGTATGCCAGGTGCGGTGAAGC
>JAYSQA010000429.1:0-19458 GCA_043721775.1 Rhodobacterales bacterium | reverse complement strand
CCGAATCATCCAACACTCAACCCGTCAAGCGCACCGGGAAAACCAAACCTGACGATGTGTGCAGCCCCTAGCGCGGGAGCGGGGGGGCGGCACCCGCGCCAAGGAGCGGGGGTTTCACACCCCCGCACCCCTGTGGGATATTTGTGCAAGAATGAAAGGGGAAAGGGCAGAGCCGTCGCTTGCGTTGGGCCTCAGGGGCTTATTTCACCGGGCTGCGATAGGTCATGTGGCGCACCGATCCGGTTTTGGAGCGCATCAGGATGGTTTCGGTGGTGATGTAGCCGCGTTCGCGCTGGATGCCGCGCAGGATGGAGCCTTGGGTGACGCCGGTCGCAGCAAAGATCACGTCGGCGCGCACCAGGTCATCGCGGGTATAGACGCGGTCGAAGTTGGTGATGCCCGCCTTGCGGGCGCGGGCCTTCTCGTCATCGTTGCGAAACACCAGTTTGCCGAAAAACTGGCCGCCCATGCATTTCATCGCCGCCGCTGCCAGCACACCCTCGGGCGCGCCACCAGACCCCATGTACATGTCGATCCCTGTCACATCCGGTTCGGCGGTGTGCATCACCCCCGCCACATCGCCATCAGTGATCAGCCGGATCGAGGCCCCGGTGGAGCGCAGCTCTTCAATCAGCGCCTCGTGCCGGGGCCGTTCCAGCACGCAAACCGTGATGTCATTGGTAGAAACCCCCTTGGCCGCAGCCAAAGCCGAGACGCGTTCGGAAGGTGACATGTTGAACGTCACCGTGCCGGGCTTGAAGCCGGGACCGATGGCCAGCTTGTCCATGTAGACATCCGGCGCGTGCAAAAGTGTGCCGCGCGGCGCCATGGCGATCACCGTCAGGGCGTTGGGCATGTCCTTGGCGGTCAGCGTGGTGCCTTCCAGCGGGTCCAGGGCGATATCCACCGCCGGGCCTTTGCCGGTGCCGACCTCTTCGCCGATGAACAGCATGGGCGCCTCGTCCCGCTCGCCCTCGCCAATCACCACGACACCGGTGATGTCTAACAGGTTCAACTGTTCGCGCATGGCGTTGACGGCGGCCTGGTCAGCGGCCTTCTCATCGCCACGTCCGATCAGGTGGGCCGAGGCCAAAGCCGCCGCCTCCGACACCCGGGCAAGGCCCAAGGACAGCAGGCGGTCCTGAAACTCGGTAGCGTCGGCCATGGCGATATCCTTGTGAACCTTATGTTTCAGCCCGCTTACCGGGGCTTGCGGCACCCGGCAAGGATGGTTGCGCTAACTTAAACTTCTTCGATGCGCAGGGCGACCGGCGCGCCCACCAAAACGCCTGTGGCGCCAAAGCGCGCCACCGCATGGTCAATATCATCCCGCGTGGCCTTGTGCGTCACGATCAGCACCGGGGCATTGGCACCCTTATGGCCATACTGCCGCATCTGGTCTATCGACACGCCTGCCTCGCCCAGACAGGTGGCAATTCTGGCGAGCGCCCCGGGCTTGTCCAGCAAAGTCATCCGCAGATACCAAGCCGTCGGCGTCGCCGTCTTGGCCGCAATCGGCGTCGCCAAGGTTACCGCAGGTTGCCCGAAGGTCGGCAGCCTGATGCCGCGTGCCAGATCCATCACATCCGCCATCACCGCACTCGCCGTGGGCCCTTCGCCCGCGCCAGGGCCGCGCAGCACGATCTGGCCCACCGCATCGCCTTCCAGCACCACCATGTTGGTGCCGCCGTGCAACTGGCCCAGGGGGCTGTCAGCAGGCACCAGACACGGCGTCATCCGCTGTTCCAGCCCGCGGCCGGTCAGTTGCGCCACCCCCAGCAGCTTGATCCGGTAGCCCATATCGGCCGCCAGATTGATATCGTCGATCGAAACAGCGCCGATGCCCTCCAGCTCCACCGCGTCAAAAGACACCCTGGTACCGAAGGCGATGGCTGACAGCAGGGAAAGCTTGTGCCCCGCGTCGATGCCGCCCACATCAAGGTTCGGATCGGCCTCCAGATAGCCCAACTGCCGCGCCTCATCGAAGACCGCCTCATAGGGCAGGCCCGCCGATTGCATCCGGGTCAGGATATAGTTGCAGGTGCCGTTCATCACGCCCATGACACGGCAGATCTGGTTGGCGGCCAAGCCCTCGGTCAAGGCCTTGATCACCGGAATGCCGCCCGCCACCGCCGCCTCGAACCGGATCACCCGGCCCGCAGCCTCGGCGGCCAGCGCCAGCGCATGGCCATGATGCGCCAGCAGCGCCTTGTTGGCGGTCACCACATCCTTGCCCGTTGCAATCGCCGCTTCAGTCGCCAGACGGGCCGGGCCTTCATGGCCGCCCATTACCTCGACGAAGACGTCGATGTCCGGGCGCTGCGCCAAAGCCACCGGGTCGGTTTCCCAGGCATAGGAGGACAGATCCGCACCCCGTGCCTTGTCCGGATCGCGGGCCGACACCGCAACGATCTCAACCTTGCGCCCGGTCCGCGCTTCGATCAGGGCGGCATGGCGCTGCACGATCTTGACGACACCAATGCCCACAGTGCCAAGACCAGCCAGTCCGATACGAAGCGCTAAGGGTTGGGTCTGGCTCATGAGGTCACCTCGTAAAGTTCCGGGTCTGGAAGGCTGCACAGCCTGTTAGCCGTTTCGCCCGGCCAGCGCAACGCACGCCCGCCGCCCGTTCCCCGCCGCCCGTTCCCCGCAGCCCGTTCCCCGCCGCCTGATCTTTCAGCGCGTGATCGGCTCTGCCCAGTCGCGCAACGCCGCAGCGCGCGCCACCAAAATGCTGCCGGGGTCTGCGGCCCCGCCCGCGCCCAAAATCTCGGACTGCGGCAGCAATGCCGGTGACGCCCCCGCCTGCGGCCCGGCAGGCCAGTCAATCCGTGGATAGGCCGAACAGGCCGTCAGCATCAGGGCAATCAGGATCATGCGCATACCCCGCTTCTACCCTGCTTTCATATCACACTGCCAGAAATATCCTCGGGGAAGGGGTCTGGGGAGGGGGCTGACAGCCCTCTCCCCAGCCGGGTCGCCAGAGGCGCGCGAGGGCTTTGCCCGAGCGCCCCTCCGCCGCTTAGTGCGCGGGCCGGATGAAGGTGCCGTTGCGAAGGTCGGTCATCGCCTGCCTGATCTCGGCGTCGGTGTTCATCACGATCGGCCCGTGCCACGCTACCGGCTCCTGGATCGGAGCACCCGAGATCAAAAGAAAGCGCACGCCGTTTTCCCCGGCCTGCACCGTCACCTCATCGCCCGCACCAAAGTTGATCAGCGTGCGGTTGCCCGACATGTCGCGAATGTTGACCTCTTGTCCGCGCACTTCCTTCTCCAGCAAAACACCTTGCGGGCGGCTGGCGTCGCGGAAATTGCCCGCTCCTTCAAAGACATAGGCGAAGGCATTGCGGCGGGTGTCGACTTTGAAGGTCTTGCGGCGTCCCTCTGGCACAAAGATGTCCAGATACTGCGGCTCGGCGGCAATCCCGTCAACCGGGCCTTTTTTACCCCGGAACTCACCCACGATCACCTTCACCACGGTGCCGTCATCCTCCATGATCTCGGGGATGTCGTGGCCCTTGACGTCCTGATAGCGCGGGTCGGTCATCTTCAGCGCTTTCGGCAGATTGGCCCATAGTTGAAAGCCGTGCATCTGGCCGCGCGCGTTGCCGAACGGCATCTCCTGATGCAGGATGCCAGAGCCTGCCGTCATCCACTGCACATCGCCGCCCTTCAGCGTGCCCTTGTTGCCAAGGCTGTCGCCATGGTCAACCGACCCTGCAAGGACATAAGTGATCGTCTCGATCCCGCGGTGCGGATGCCAGGGGAAGCCTTTGACATAATCGCGCGGGGCGTCGCCGCGAAAATCGTCAAACAAAAGGAACGGGTCGGTTTCGCTGGTCTGGCCAAAGCCGAAAGCCCGGTGCAGGTGCACGCCTGCACCCTCCATCGTCGGTTGGGCAAGCGAGGTGGATTTGACGGGACGGATTGACATTGCACACTCCTGAAACGGTTCACCGATGAAACGCTTCGCTCAAAAATAGGGCGGACCAAGGCCCTGCGCCAGTGCATCTAGGGCGTGTTTTGCACAGAGCGTCCCTGCATGAATGCACATAAGCCGCGCATTCCGCCCCGCTGCGGCCGAAATCAGCAGGGCACTTCGGCCATGCCGTTATGGCGGGCACAGAATGCCGTCCATGATGATGCACATCTGGAAGCGCGGCCGTGTCACGATGAATTCGCTGAACGTCTGGTTGGTCATGCCGACATTGAAGGCGGGCACGTAAGGCACCCTGACTTCGACAATGACGGCGGTATCGCCCGGGCTCATCGTCGGGATTTGTGCGGTGAAGGTCTGCAAGGTGGATGTCGTCAGCGCGGGCATCTCGGTTTGATTGGTGGTCCGCGACCAGTGAATTTCAAAGCGGTTGTTGACCGTGTTCCAATAGATCGAGGACACCCGCACGGTGGAATTCTGATCATGGTCAATCAGATACTCCACCACATCATGCATGCCGGTGATGTAGGCGCTGGTGATGCCGGTCTGGCTCATGTCGCGTGAAATCATGTCTGATACCGTGTAGGTGGCCTTCTGCACGGTGTTGAGCGACCGAAAGCAGTCCCAATAGACGAACAGGCCGATATAGGCCCAAAGCAGCAGAGGCAGCACGATCACGGTTTCGGCAATGACGGTGGCCTCTTCGTCGCGCAGAAACCGGCCGATCGGGAGTGACAGAGATTTTGGCACCCCAATCTTTGATATCGAAACGAACAGGGATTTCACGGCCATCCCTTCAACTCGGTTCCACAACGAAGGCACTGCGCGCCAACAGTACATAATTGCCCAGACTGTCCATCGGCATGGCCAGAGCCAGCCCCATGCCGGGGAACATGGCGGGTAGGCTGACGCAGACCCGGACCAGCATCAGGTCATTCTGTTGCCCGGCATTCAGGTTGACGGCGGGCACGAAGGGCGTCGTGCGGTTGGAGCAATGGGTGATGTCGGTCGGGATGCTCCACGTCGTTGTCGTGATGCGGTCAAGGTCAAGCGTGATGTTTTTCAGGCAATTGGGGAAGATCACCGTGCGGTCGCAGATCTCGGCCTTCAGCTTTGCGTTCAGGGCCTCGTCCACCAAAATGCCGAAATGCCCCAGCCGCAGTTCCCGTATCGCAATGTCAACCGATTGTTCCAGCAGGATTTCCCGCGTCATCAACAGGCCGCTTTCAAAGGACGACATGAATATCACCAGGACCACCGGCACCATCAGCACGAATTCCATCGAGGCGGTTCCGTCTTCGCGGCGCAGCGCCCTGGCAATCCGGGTCAAAAGGTGGCTGATGGAAAGGGTCCGCAGGATCGTCATTGTGTCAACCTCAACTGGCTGATGTTGTTGGCGATGGCCGCGAAGGCGGTGGAAATCTGCATGCCGCTGGCATCGAAGTAATGCGCGGACGAGGTGGCGCAGTTGAGGATCTGCGTCTGGCCATTGGAGGGCGCCTCAAAGGCAATGCCATAGACAATCACCCCGGCGGCCTTGGCGGCAGTGCAGGCCGATTGCATCTGGGTGTCCATCGTGGTCGTGGCGGTCTGGGTGCGGAACAGGTTCATCTGGTTGGTGAAGGTGGCCATGCCCGGCGATGCGTAGAAGTATTGCGCCACATACTGCATCCCCAACCGCGACCAGACATCGGGCCAGCTGCGGTTGGTCGTACCGGTGACGGCGGCAATCGGATCATAGCAATCTGTGTTCAGCGGCGTCGTCCCGTTCCACGCCCGCGAATGCCAGGCGCTTAGATGCGGAACCCAGAAGGGCCTGCTGTTGCAAAGGTTTGACAGCGAAGAGCTGTTGACCTTGCTGGCGTGAAAGATCGACCAGCGGCTGTCGCTTGTGGCCTGCCACAGCGGTGACATGCCCGTCTTGTAGGCGGTGTTGACCCGCTCTTCGGCAAAGTTCTCGCCGTCGGTCATCAGCACGATGACCTTCATCGCATCCTTGGCGCCATAGTCCAACGGACGGGTTGCCATCGTCGCGGGCATGGTGCCTGCCGTGATGGAGGCGGTGTAGATCGGCTGCACCGAGGGGTCGAGCAGCGTTATCCCCCATTTCATCCCGGCGTTGATCGACGTCGCCCCCACCGCGACCAGACCGTTGATATAGCCCTGAAGGGTGGCGATGTCCTGCTGGGGCAGCCGCACGATGTTGCCCCCGCTACCCGGCGGATTGCCCGCGTAGTAGACGGCCCCGTTCACCGTCGGGCACCACTTGTTTGCCTCTCTTGGGGTAGAGGTGCCGGACCCCGAATAGGTGTCGACGTTCGTGGTCATTGACAGGGCCGTCGTGGTCGGAATGGCATAGCTGCTGTAGACTGACGTGGGCAGGTCCACGCAATCGACCCCGGCCTGAACCGCCGTGCCACCCGTCAGCCCGTTCTGATCAGCCATGGTGAACCGGCCCCTCAGCGTCGGCCCAAGGTTCACCTGCCCGTTGAACGGCACGATCCCGATGGAAATCTTGTGTTCGACATCATTGGTCAGCACCGAGGTGACAAAGGCGTTGGCCGCAGTCTTCAGGTTGACCAGCTTGCTGTTGGTCGCCATCGAGCCGGACACGTCCAGCACCAGCATGATTTCCACGTTGTTGATGCGCTGCTCGGCGTCCGATGCGCCGAACGCAACAAAAGAGGTGATGCCCATTATCGTCATGAACATCGGGTTGGTTTCGGCCGCGGCATCGGCCTGCACGTTTCGGAAGTTCAACCCGCGCGTCACCGTGACGGACCGCAGATAAGATGACATCCCGGCCTTGCGGAAGTAATCGCTGACCACGGCGGCGGGATCACGCACCTGCGTCAACGAGGCCGCAGCCAGGGTGGATCGGTCAAGTGTGTTCTGCAAGGCGGTCCGTCGCGCTTCGAACCGCATCAGATCGACAGCGATGCCTCCCATCATGATCATCAGCATCAGGAACATCAGGGCGAATATGGTCATCGAGCCGCTTTGCTCGCGGGCGAACCGGCCAATCGCGGATATCCCGAGCCTTGACGCAACGTGGCGTGATGTGCGGTCCACTGGCATTCTTGTCATTCCCGGAAAGCATGGCGCTGGCCGGAATCAGGCCCTCGCGTTCAGTCGCTTTCAATGGCTCAGTTAAATCGTGCGCTGGGGCGAAATTGTGACAGCAATGTGGGGGCATTTGGCTGGCGCTTGACTCCGGTTGACGGGGTCGGTCAGCCCGCGCCCACGCAGGCGCCCGTCAGGTCTGATCCGGCTGCGCTATTGCGTCAGTTTCAGCAGGGTCAGGTTCGCCGCGATGGTCTGGAATACCTGCCGAATCGTATTGCGGTCGGCGATGAAGGTGTGCTCGGGCCTGGCGCAAGCGGTGATCACGTCGTTGCCGTGCTGCGGAGCCTCGACCGTGATGCCGTAGATCGCCACACCATTGGCGCGGGCCTGATCACAGCTGACCTGCAACGAGGCATCCATGGCGGGCACTTCGGCATAGTTGGCCTGCATGGCGGCGACGGTGGTGTTGTAAGCCGAACTGCTGGCACTGGCGGCGCTGCTGCCCAAGGGGCGGGCGTAGAACTGCCAGGCGACATAGGACATCTTCAGCTTGGCCCAGATGTCCTTCCAGTCCTGCTGCACGGCCGCCCCGCCTCCTGCGTAGGCCGCCGCCTGATAGGTGCCCAGATGCGGCACATACCAGGTGTTGGTGCCCGCCCAGCCGGGCCGGCCCGTGGTGACCTGCATGGAATACTTGCCATCCGGCGCTTTCCAGATCGGCGAGGGGCCGGTTTTGTAGGCATCCACGACGCGGTTGTGCTTCACATGTTCGCCATCGGTCATCAGGACCACGATCTTCAGCGCCTTGGGGTCAGTGTAGTCAAAGGGCCGGGCGGGCAGGGTGGCCGGAATTTTGCCCGCCGCGATGAAGCTGGTGTAAGTCGAGCGCATCGAAGGGTCCAGCATAGCGATGCCCCACTTCATGCCCAGCGTGATGGATGTGTGGCCCCCGGCCTGCAACGCGTCAATCTGCGATTTCAGGGTGGTCACGTTGTTGGACAGCAACCGCACGATGTTTACGGTCGTAGGCTTGCAGTAGGTCGAGGCGTAGTTGGGCACGGCATAATTGGTATCCGTCGTCGAGACATAAGAGTTCGCCTTGTTGGTGCCGTAAGCGATGTCGGCATAGGCCATCATCGGCATCGGGTTGGTCAGCGACAGGGCCTGAACATTGAATTCCGTGGTGGAAATTTCGACGCAATTCACGTCCTGAACCCCGGCGCGGTTGACCAGATTGAACTTGGCGGCCAGATCCGGCCCGATATTGACCTGCGCGTTGTAGGGGACAATGGCAATCGACACCCGGTGGTGCGGGTCGTTGGCCATGACGGTATCGACAAACTCATCCGCCGCGATCTTGAGGTTGGCGATCTTCTGCCCCGACATCGAGCCTGATACGTCAAGCACCAGCACAATCTCCAGATCGCTGATCGCCTGTTCGGCCTCGCTTGCGCCGGAAGCGTCAAGGCGGTCGATGCCCATCATGTGCAGGAACAAGGGATGGGTGTCCGCCAACCCGGTGCTGTGCACAATGCGCTCGCTCATCGCCGAGGTGACTTCGACCGACTTCAACTGCTCGGACAGCCCGGCCTTGCGCATGTAGTCTTCGACGACCGAGGCAGGGTCAAGATCCTGATCCAGTGAGGCCGCAGCCAGCGTGGCGCGGTCCAGCGTGTTTTGCAGCCGGGTGCGGGTGTGTTCAAACCGCATCAGGTCAACGGCCAACCCGCCCATCATCAGCATCAGGATCATGAACATCAGGGCGAAAATGATCATTCCGCCGTCCTGGGCCCTTTGAAAATGGCGCAGCCGCAGGCAGCTCAATCCAAGGCCTTCAACAATGGATATACGCACGGCGAAGCACCCCACAAACCATGGCAAGCCCACACTTCGGCCCGCTTTCTGACGCCCCACCGCCATTCATTTGTCCAAAAGTCTTGTAGAAATATAGGCAAAAGTGTCAAAACTTCTATTTTCAGCCATAGGGTTGGACAATGGCCGGGGCGATGCCCGGATTGTCGTGGACCAGGCAACATTGTTTGGGGCGCGCGCGCGCAGCGCACAGGGCCACGGATCCACCAAAACAGCGAATCGTTCGGGCAAGGCAGCGCAGTCAAGTCCGACCGTCATGATTATCCAAGACACCTTGCGGCTCGCCGAACACCGGCAAGGCAGGCGGCGGCAAGGCAGGCGGCGGCAGGGCAGGCGGCGGCAGGGCAGGCGGGAGCAGGGCAGACGGGAGCAGGGCAGACGGGAGCAGGGCAGGTGGCGCCGCTGCTGGCCACCTGATCTGTCGCAGGACAGCAAAGATCACGGCGGCCAAGATCACGGCGGCCGGATTTGAACCTTTCCCAAGCCATGGGCAGATTGCCCATCCTACCTTGTCCTTGCCGTCGTGTACGGGGCGGATCGCTGCCGCCGCCCTGACCCATGCAGACTGCGACACAAATTGTCGCGAGCAGGCCAGTTGTTTGTCGCCACCTGTTGAATAAGACTGCGAAAGCCGCGACACTTGGGGCGGGGCAAAGGGAGTCCGCAATGCGGTATTCGGGCTGGAAAGTCATCACCGAGGGGCTTTTGGGCAACAAGGGCTGGGGCCGTGCCTGGCGCGATCCGGCGCCCAAGGGTGATTACGATGCCATTATCATCGGCGGCGGCGGTCATGGGCTGGCAACGGCCTATTACCTCGCCAAAAATCACGGGCTGACCAATATCGCCGTGCTGGAGAAGGGCTACCTCGGCTCTGGCAACATTGGTCGCAACACCACCATCGTGCGGGCAAACTACTTTCTGCCGGGCAATTCCGAGTTCTACAGCCATTCCCTCAAGCTGTGGGAAAAGCTGGAGGGAGAGCTGAATTACAACGTGATGCATTCGCAGCGCGGCCATATCATCCTGTTTCACTCCGACGGGCAAAGGGACGCGGCGGTGCGGCGCGGCAACGCCATTGTCAACCAGGGCGATGACGCCGAACTGCTGTCGGTGCCGCAGTTGAAAGAGATGATGCCCTATCTGGACTATACCCAGTCCCGCTTTCCGATCTATGGCGGCCTGATCCAGCGCCGTGCAGGAACAGCCCGCCATGACGCGGTGGCCTGGGGCTATGCCCGCGCCGCCGACCGCTTGGGCGTTGACCTGATCCAGACCTGCGAGGTCACCGGCATCGACATCGCAAACGGCCAGGTCACCGGCGTGCAAACCACGAGGGGGCCGATCCGCGCCAGAAAGGTCGGCATGGTCGTGGCAGGCCGCTCGTCCCAAGTCGCCGCCATGGCAGGCATGCGCCTGCCGATCGAAAGCCACGTGTTGCAGGCTTTCGTGACCGAGGGTCTGAAACCCGTGATCGACAATGTCGTAAGCTATGGCATGGGGCACTTCTACATCAGCCAAAGCGACAAGGGCGGTCTTGTGTTCGGCGGCGACATCGACATGTATGCAAGCTATGCCTCACGCGGGAACCTGCCAATGGTGGAACATGTGATGGAGGCAGGGATGACGCTGATGCCGATGCTCGCCCGCGCCCGGGTGCTGCGGTCCTGGGGCGGTATCATGGACATGACGCCCGACGGCTCCCCCATCATCGACAAGACCCATGTGGGCGGCCTGTTCGTTGACGCCGGCTGGAACTACGGCGGCTTCAAGGCGGCCCCCGCCTCTGGCTGGTGCATGGCGCACCTGATGGCCACGGGGCAATCCCACGACGTCGCCGCCCGCTTCCGCCTTGATCGGTTCCGCACCGGACATGTCATGGACGAAGAAGGCACCGGCAGCCAACATAACCTGCATTGAGGGTGTGATGACAGACTTTGCCACCCTTGCTAAGAACTCAACCGTTGCTGCCTCCGGCGGGGATATTTTTGCAAGTATGAAACCGCTTTTCATCCTGGTCCAGATATCCCGGGGTGAGACTGAAGGCCGAGGGGCAGCGCCCCTTTGCGACATTTCAGAAAAGGGCCGGCCATGCGTCTGACCTGCCCCCTTTGTGGCCCCCGTGACCGGCGAGAGTTCTATTACTCCGGGTCTGACGACTATCTTAACCGCCCCGCCGAGGGGGCCCCGGCTGCGGCCTGGGATGACATGTTGCATCTGCGGGTGAACCCGGCCGGGACGACGCGCGACCTTTGGTATCACGAAACCGGCTGCGGGTCCTGGCTGGTGGTCACGCGCAACACCGTGACCCATGCGGTGATGGCGACCGAATTGGTGGCTGACGTTGCGGCGGCCCGGAACGGCGGTGCCGTATGAGGATCGCAGGCAAGGGTCTGATTGACCGCACCGAACCCGTCACCTTCACCTTCGACGGCATCCGATATGGCGGCTTCAGGGGTGACACGCTTGCCTCGGCTCTGCTGGCGAACGGCGTCCGCCTTGTCGGGCGGTCTTTCAAATATCACCGCCCGCGCGGGCTGCTGACCGCCGGTCCAGAGGAACCGAATGCCTTGGTTGAGGTGCTGGATAACGGCAGCCAGACCCCCAACACCCGCGCCACGGTGCAGGAAATCTATCAGGGGATGGCAGCGCTTAGCCAGAACCGCTGGCCCTCGCTGCGGTACGACGTGATGGCCGTGAACGACCTTGCCGCCCCCTTTCTTGGCGCAGGCTTTTATTACAAGACCTTCATGTGGCCCCGTGCCTTCTGGGAGGGGCTTTATGAACCCCTGATCCGTCGTGCCGCAGGTTTGGGCAAGCTGAAGCCGCAGCATGAAACCGCCACTTACGAGAAGGCTTTTGCCTTTTGCGACCTTCTGGTGATTGGATCTGGTCCCGCAGGCCTGATGGCAGCCCTGACCGCCGCCCGCAATGGCGCTGACGTCATTCTGGCCGAGCAGGACAGCCTGATGGGTGGACGCCTGCTGTCGGATGACAGCGCGCTGGGCGCAGGCTGGCTGACCGCCACGCTTGCCGAACTGCGCGCACTGCCCAACGTCCGCCTGATGCCCCGCACCACGGTCGTCGGCGCCTATGATCAGGGCACCTACGCCGCATTGGAGCGGGTTGGCCTGCACCTGCCCGACGCCCTGCACCTGCCCGACGCCCTGCACCTGCCAGACGCCCCGCATCTGCCGCGTGAGTGTTTCTGGCGCATCGTGGCCGCACAAGCCATCATGGCAACCGGCGCGCTGGAACGTCCCATCGCGTTTTCCAACAACGACCGCCCCGGCATCATGCTGGCCTCGGCCGCACAAACCTACCTCAACCGGTTCGGTGTGACGCCGGGCAAGAGGGTCACTCTCTACGCCACCAATGACCATGCCCGCACCGTCGCCCGCCAGCTGATGGCCGCTGGCGTCAAGGTCGTGGCCATTCTCGACAGCCGCCCGGACGCCAGCCATGTCGAGGATTGCCCGGTCTACCTCAACGCCGCCATCACCGACACCAAAGGCCGCCGCAGCCTGACCCAGATCTCTGGCCACCATGCGGGTGGCGATTTCCAGATCGACACCGACTGCCTTCTCATGTCCGGCGGCTGGAACCCCCTTGTCAACCTCGCCTGCCACCAGAACGCCCGGCCCTCGTGGCGAGACGACATATCCGCCTTCGTGCCGCATCCCGGCATGGTCCCCGGCCTGCACGCCGCAGGGGCCGCCAACGGCGCCTTCTCAACCCACGCGGCCCTGTCGCAGGGCCGCGACGCTGCCCTGAATGCCCTGACCGCCATGGGCAAAACCGCCCACACCCAAGACCTGCCGCAAGCCGAAGATGCGCCATACCGGGTGCAAGCGCTTTGGCATGTTCCGGGCAAAGGCCGCGCCTGGCTTGACTTTGCCAATGACGTCACGGTCAAGGATGTCAAACAATCCGCGCAGGAAGGCTACACCTCGGTGGAGCATATGAAGCGTTACACCACCCAAGGCATGGCGCCCGATCAGGGCAAGAACTCCAATGTGGGCGCGCTGGCCGTGCTGGCCGATGCCACCGGCCGCGGCATTGCTGAAACCGGCACCACCACCTTCCGCCCGCCCTTTGCCCCCGTCTCGATCGGGGCCTTGGGTGCTGGCGGGCAGGGCATGGGCTTTGCGCCGCAACGCTACATGACGTCGGATCAGGCCTCACGCGACAGGGGTGCGCCGATGGTCGAGGCGGGCCTGTGGTATCGCCCCAGCTACTTCCCCAAACCGGGTGAAACCACATGGCGGCAATCGTGCGACCGCGAGGTGCTGATGGTCCGCAGCGCGGTTGGCGTGGCCGATGTCTCGACCTTGGGCAAGATTGACATCCAGGGCACAGACGCCGCCCGCTTCCTCGATTTCGTTTACACCGGCACCTTCTCGACCCTTGGCGTCGGACGCGTCCGCTACGGCCTGATGCTGCGCGAGGATGGCTTTGTCATGGATGACGGCACCACGGCGCGCTTGGGCGAAAACCACTACCTGATGACCACGACCACCGCTGCCGCTGGCGCGGTGATGCGGCATCTGGATTTCATCCACCAGGCCTATTGCCCCGGCTTTCAGGTTCGCTTCATCTCGGTCACCGAGGCTTGGGCGCAATTCGCCGTAGCAGGGCCGCTGTCGAAGGTGTTGCTGAACACCCTGCTGGATGCGCGCCTGACAGACTTTCCCTTCATGTCGTGCGGCGAAGTCTCGGTTGAAGGCGTTGCGGCCCGCCTTTTCCGCATCTCGTTCTCGGGCGAAGCGGGCTATGAAATCGCCGTCCCCACCGCCTGCGGCGAGGCGCTGTTCCGTGACCTTCTGGCACGCGCCGAAACGCTTGGCGGCGGGCCTTACGGGATGGAGGCGCTGAACGTCATGCGGATCGAAAAGGGCCTGATCACCCATGCCGAAATCCATGGCCGCATCACCGCCTTTGATATCGGCATGGCGAAGACGGTGTCGGCCAGGAAGGATTGCATCGGCAAAGCCTCCAGCCAGCGCCCCGGCCTGATCGGACCCGAGCGTGAACAACTTGTCGGCCTGCGGTCTGCGGCTGCCATCGGTGCCGGTGCTCACCTCTTCACCCCCGGCGACAAGGTGGAACGGGTGAATGATCAGGGCTATGTCACCTCGGTCTGCTGGTCGCCCACCTTGGGCACCCACCTTGGGCTGGCGTTCCTGAAAGATGGCCGCGCCCGGCATGGCCAGCGCATCCGGCTGGTTGACCATATGCGCAAGACGGACGTGCTGTGCGAGGTGACCGACCCGGTCTTCCTCGACCCGGAAGGAGCGAAACTGCGTGCCTGACCTCATCGCCAAATCCGCCCTCGCAGGCCAAGCGCCCGTGACGCTGGCCGGAACGACGCTTCACGAAGCCCAATTGGGCCAAATCACCTCCATCGCCTGCTTCCCCGGCACGCTGGCCGAAGTGTCCGCCCGGCTCGGCGGCTTTCCTGCGCCAAATACCGCAAGGGCCAACTTGATCTGGACCGGACCAGAGCAAGCCTTCCTGCTGGGCATCCCCGCCCCCGACCTGTCAGGCCTTGCAGCCACCACCGACCAGTCCGGCGGCTGGGCCGCCCTGCGCCTGACCGGCCCCAAGGCTGCCGACGCCTTGATGCGCCTTTACCCCCTCGACCTGCGAAGTGCCCACTTCCCCCCCGGCACGACCGCCCGCGCCCCGTTGGGCCACATGCAATCCGTCCTGATCCGCGAGGCCGAGAGCTTCCTCATCCTCGTCTTCCGCTCCATGGCCCGCACCGCATGGCATGAAATCGAGGCCGCCCTGCACGCCTTGGACGCCCGCGCCAAAGCCGGAGTCTGACCCTCTTCCCGATTTCATTTGTTCATAAATACCCCACGGGGTGCGTGCAGTTTGCTGCTTTGCAGCGAAGAAACTGCAAAGCGGGGGGGGGTGTGACCCCCCCCAGCCGGGTCCGCAGAGCGCCACTCTGGACAGATGCCCCCTGACGAACGATATACCAGTGCATGGCCCTGCCCCCCGGATTCCTTGACGAGCTGCGCACCCGTCTGACCCTGTCTCAGGTTGTCGGCCGCAAAGTCACGTGGGATGCGCGCAAGTCCAACATGGCGAAAGGCGACTTCTGGGCGCCGTGCCCGTTCCACCAGGAAAAATCGCCATCGTTCCACGTCGATGACCGCAAGGGGTTTTACTACTGCTTTGGCTGCCACGCCAAAGGCGATGCCCTGACGTTTGTGAAGGAAACCGAGAACCTGTCCTTCATCGAAGCCGTCGAACTGCTGGCACGCGAGGCTGGCATGGTGATGCCCGCCCGCGATCCGGGCGAGGCGCAGCGCGCCGACACCCGGACGCATCTGACGGATGTGATGGAAGAGGCGGTCAAATGGTTCCGCCTGCAACTGAAAACCTCTGCCGCCGCTGACGCCCGCGCCTATCTGGCCAAACGCGGGCTGTCGCCCGAGGCGCAGGACCGCTGGCACATCGGCTTCGCGCCAGACCTGCGTCAGGGTCTGTTCCAGGCCCTGACCCAAAAAGGCATCGCCCCGCAGCTGATTGTGGATGCTGGCCTGTGCATCAAGCCTGAGCCGACGGAAGGTGGGCGCGAAGGCCCACCCTACGACCGCTTCCGGGGCCGCATCATCTTCCCGATCCGTGATGGCCGGGGCAGGGCGATCAGCCTTGGTGGCCGGGCGATGGACCCGAACGCAAAAGCCAAATACCTCAACGGCCCCGAAACCGCGCTGTTTGACAAGGGCCGCAACCTCTACAACCTCGGCCCGGCCCGCGAAGCCGCAGGCAAGGGCCAACCCCTGATCGTCGCCGAAGGCTACATGGACGTGATAGCCCTCAGCGAGGCCGGCTTCAAAGCCGCCGTAGCCCCCCTGGGCACCGCCATCACCGAAGACCAACTTCGCCTGATGTGGCGCGTCGCCGACGAACCCCTGATCTCGCTGGATGGTGACACCGCAGGCATCCGCGCTGCCCTGCGCCTTGTCGACCTTGCCCTGCCGTTGCTGGAAGCTGGCAAGGGCCTGCGCTTTGCCATCCTTCCGGGTGGCCAGGACCCCGACGACCTGATCAAGGCCCAGGGTGCCCCGGCGATGAAGGCCGTGCTGGATGGCGCGCAACCCATGGTCAACCTGCTGTGGCAGCGCGAAACCGAAGCCAGGGTCTTCGACAGCCCCGAACGCAAGGCGGCGCTCGACAAAACCCTGCGCGCCCTGATCAACCGCATCGCCGATCCGTCAATCCGCAGCCACTACACCGAGGAAATCCGCCGCCTGCGCGCCGCCCTGTTCGGCTCCGCCGTCAAACCCTTCCGCCCCTGGACACCCCGCGCCAAGGGCCAGAAGGTTGAAACCAACCCGCAACCCCTGCCTTCCACCCGCGCCTCATCTCTCGTGCGCGGCGACGACGCTGCGGATGAGGAACTGCGCGAGGCGGTCATCCTTGCCATTTTCATCGCCCACCCGCACCTGATCAGCCGCTTCGAATCCGATCTGGAACGGCTTGACCTGACCACCGACGACCACCGCCACCTGCGCCAAGTGTTGCTGACCACGCCGGTGCCGCAGCTTCCTGACCGCCTGAACAACTCGCCAGCCCTTGAAGCGCTGATGACGCGTCCCCATGTGCAAAGCGCGCCGCCGGTGCGCAACCGCCAGGATTCAGACCTCGCCAAGCTGTGCCTTGCCGAAGATTTTGCCAAACTTGATGCCCGCCGGGGCGCCCGCCGTGAAATTTCCGACGCCATGGAAGACCTGACCGGCATTGCCGATGAAGGCCTGACCTGGCGTCTGGCGCAAGCCGCCAACGCCCGCCACCGTGCCGACCAACCGAACCGCAATGACACCGCAGACCTTGGCGAAGACCGCAACGCGCTGTCAAACCACCTGCAAGCGCTGATTGATAAAAAAGTCTGGGAAAAGAAACCGCGCTGAGACCCTGCAACTCCCCTCCGATTCGGAGTATTCATCCGGAGTACTGACCGATTCGCTGCCGATTCGCCCTACCGATTCGCATCCATGACCGGAGCCCCCATGGCCATCAAAGACAACGACGAAGCCAAGCCCGAAGGTGAAGAACAGGATGTCTCGCTTGACATGAGCCAGGCGGCGGTCAAAAAGATGATCGCCGACGCGAAAGAGCGCGGTTACCTCACCTACGACCAGCTGAACTCCGTCATGCCGCCCGAGCAGGTCTCATCCGAGCAGATTGAGGATGTGATGTCGATGCTGTCCGAAATGGGCATCAACATCATTGAAAACGAAGAGGCTGAAGAGGGCGAGGTTGAAGGCGGCGCATTGGTCGAAACGTCTTCGTCGTCACGCGACGTGGCCGTGGTCACCACCACGACCGAGGCTTTGGACCGCACCGACGACCCGGTCCGGATGTACCTGCGCGAAATGGGTTCGGTCGAACTTCTCTCACGCGAAGGCGAAATCGCCATCGCCAAGCGGATCGAGGCTGGCCGCAACACGATGATTGCCGGGCTTTGCGAAAGCCCGCTGACCTTCCAGGCCATCATCATCTGGCGCGACGAACTTCTGTCGGAAGAAATTCTGCTGCGCGATGTGATTGACCTTGAAGCCACCTTTGGCCGCAGCCTTGAAGGTGAAGACGGCATCGTGGGCGCTGATATCGAAGGTCTGGACATGTCCGGTGGCGCTGCCGCCCCCCGCCGTGCTGCCGGTGCCGAGCCGGAACTTGACGCCGACGGCAACCCGCTGATGGGCATGGTCGAGGATGACGACGAAGACGAAGATGGCGTTGCCATGTCTTTGGCCGCGATGGAGGCCGCGCTGAAGCCGAAGGTTCTGGAAACCCTTGACCTGATCGCGCGCGACTATACCAAACTGGCCGAAATGCAGAACCTGCGGATGGACGCCGCGCTGACCGTGAAGAACCGCTTCACGGCGGGCGATGAAGCCGCCTATCAAAAGCTGCGTTCCGAAATCGTCGTCCTGGTCAACGAATTGCACCTGCACAACAACCGGATTGAAGCGCTGATCGACCAGCTTTACGGCATCAACCGCAAGATCATGTCAATCAACTCCGGCATGGTAAAACTGGCCGACGCCGCCCGCATCAACCGCCGCGAATTCATTGATGAATACCAGGGCTATGAACTTGACCCGACATGGGTTGACCGCATGGCCGCCAAAGCCGGTCGCGGCTGGCAGGTGCTGATCGAGAAGTCCCGTAAAGCCATTGACGACCTGCGCGCCGATATGGCCGAGGTCGGCAAATACGTCGGCGTCGACATCTCGGAATTCCGCCGCATCGTCAATCAGGTGCAAAAGGGCGAGAAAGAAGCCCGGCAGGCGAAAAAGGAAATGGTCGAAGCCAACCTGCGCTTGGTTATTTCGATTGCCAAGAAATACACCAACCGCGGATTGCAATTCCTTGACCTCATCCAAGAGGGCAACATCGGCCTGATGAAAGCCGTTGATAAATTCGAATACCGCCGGGGCTATAAATTCTCGACTTACGCAACGTGGTGGATCCGCCAAGCCATCACCCGTTCGATTGCCGACCAAGCCCGCACGATCCGCATCCCGGTCCATATGATTGAGACGATCAACAAACTGGTCCGCACTGGCCGCCAGATGTTGCACGAAATCGGCCGCGAACCGACGCCGGAAGAACTGGCCGAAAAGCTGCAAATGCCGCTGGAAAAGGTTCGCAAGGTGATGAAAATCGCCAAGGAACCGATCTCCTTGGAAACGCCGATCGGCGACGAGGAAGACAGCCAACTCGGCGACTTCATCGAAGACAAGAACGCGATCCTGCCCTTGGACTCAGCCATCCAAGAGAACCTGAAGGAAACCACGACCCGGGTTCTGGCCAGCCTAACCCCCCGCGAAGAACGCGTGCTGCGGATGCGTTTCGGCATCGGCATGAACACCGACCACACGCTGGAGGAAGTCGGCCAGCAGTTCTCGGTCACCCGCGAACGCATCCGCCAGATCGAAGCCAAGGCGTTGCGCAAGCTGAAGCACCCGAGCCGGTCGAGGAAGTTGCGCAGTTTCCTTGATCAGTGAATGATGGGCGCCCATTGGGGCGCCTTTTCGTTTATTGGCAGTGGAAAAGGCTGGTCGCTGATAGGACTGCTACTGCGAGACCAATTACAGCAATCATCTGGCTCTTGTTTATGATCGCCCAGCCGGAGTCCGTGACCCGGTAGATTGGTTCGACTGAATCGAACTTTAGAACCCAGTTCTTAATGTCTTTCGGTATTTCTGCTGAAGGCATTTGGTCGTGCAAAATTTCAATCCAACCTCGCATCAAGCAAGTTTGAAGGTGGGCACGTTGATCTTCATTCGGTTGAAGTGCGAGTTCAATGACCCAAACGTTGCCCGGCTTTAGGACAAGTGCTACGCGCTGCTTTGAAAGTCGTCGCAAGGTCCCCCTTACTTTCCATTCTTCAAACACGGTACTGAATCCATTTTTGGGTGCTGTCGCAATACGTAGTTATTGGCCGTGCAATCTGCAATCCCTCTAACCCCCGGGATATTCATCGAATCCCTCTCCGAGAGGGGCTCCGGTCGGTTTCGAAGCCCGCGATGGACTTTTTCCGGGTCTGTGAGCGGCCATCG
>JAYSQA010000428.1:0-14679 GCA_043721775.1 Rhodobacterales bacterium | reverse complement strand
AGCCGGTGTCGGAAATCGTGCGCACCATCGGCCGCACGATCAGCGCTGACGCTTTGGCCCATGCGCAGGGACGCAGCCTTTCGGCGCTGTGCGATCATCAGTTGCTGATTGCGGGCATCGGCATGATGCACCAGTTGAAGCTGTCGAACTTCGCCCGCTCTCGCGATCTGATCGAAGAGGTGATCCGCCGTGCGCCAAGGGTGCCCGAGGCCCATGCCTGGCTGGCAGAGTGGTATGTGATGTCAGTCTTCAACGGCTGGTCGGACAACAGCTTGCGTGACACCGGCGTGGCCTTGGATTGCACGGCGCGGGCGCTGGACCTTGACCCCAACAACACCTTCGCCCTGACGATTGATGGCGTGGTGAACAACAACCTTCTGATGCGGCTCGACAAGGCAAGCGAGCGCTTTGACGCTGCCCTTGACCTGAACCCCAACGAAAGCATGGCCTGGCTGTTGTCGGGCGTGCTGTCGGCTTACCGCGATGACGGCAAAGACGCCGTGATCCGCACCGAACGGGCGATGCGGCTGTCTCCGGTCGACCCGTTCGGCTATTTCTTCGACAGTCTCGCCTCGACCGCCTATCTTGCGGCAGGCGATTGGGCGCACGCGCTGGCGCTGGCCGACCGCTCGATGAGCAAGAATGACCGCCATCTTTCAACCCTGCGGGCACGGCTGTGCGCGCTGCACTTTCTGGGGCGCGGCGAAGAGGCGCGGGCGGTGGCGTCAGACTTGCTGCGCCGTCAGCCGGATTTCACCGTATCATCCTACCGCCGCAGTCATCCGGCGGCGAATTTCAAGATTGGCCAGAACCTGACGGCGGCTTTCACCGCTGCGGGCATTCCCTGAGGAGACGACTTATGGCGACATTTGGTGCGATGCATGGCGTTCACGGGGTTCACGGTGTCCATGGCGTGCACGGGGTCCACGGCGTTCATGGCGTGGGCAGCTATGGCGATCTGTCCTTGGGGGCTTTGGCGGGGCTGCAATCGTCGGCGCAGTCGCTGCTGCATGTGGCGGGAATTGACCCGTTGCCCGCCGCCGGGATCGAGCCGCTGACCCCGGGTGCCGCCGCCAACATGAAGCGCTGGTCGCCGGATATCCGGGCCAATCTGTTGCAGGGTGCCGTCAACCGGCATGTCGGCCATGTCTGGGATGATGCGGTAAGCTGCGTCAGCCTGACGTGGAACGGCACGGCGGTGGCCACGCTGAAGCCGCCGGTGGCTGTAACCCTCGCCCGGCAAGCTGACTGGGTGCGCTATTATGCCGACCAGCGCAGCGACCGCGGGAATGAGATCCTGTCGCAACTGGGCGCCTTCGCGGCTTATTTCGCGGTGTTTCTTGGGCTGACCGACGGACGCAACCCCAAAACGTTTGAACTGCTGGATGCGGTGCAAAGTATTGCCGGCCAGATCACCATGCTGCCCAAGCACCTGCTGGCCTGCCGTCGCCCGGCGGAACTGGACGCCCGCATCACGCCGTTCATCGCAACACCGGGGCACGGTTCTTTCCCCTCGGCCCATGCGGCGCAGGCCATGGCCATGGCCCGTGTGCTGGAGGCGCTGATCCGCGCCACGCCGGCGCATTTTGGCGACCTCGAAAAGCGGGTCGAATTGTGCTATCGCCAAGCGCACCGGATCGCTGTCAACCGCACAGTCGCGGGCGTGCACTTCCCGATGGACTCGGCCGCAGGTGCCCGGCTTGGGTTGCAGACGGGCAATATTCTGGTAGCCGCCATGAATGGCGGCGGGGCGGTGCGCGAACTGACGGCCTATGATCCCGATACCACGCCGGATGCCGATTTCCTTTATGCCGATGCCGCAGCCCTGCGCGTGCCGGGGGCAGGGGCTGATATTGCAGTCGCCGCCGATCCGCTGCTGACCTGGGCGTGGACCGAGGCCAAGGCCGAGTTCGCCCTGCACGCGCGGGCGGTGTAAGCCATGGTCATGGGTGATGATCCGCTTGGACCGTACGAGCGTTGGATGTTCGGGCCGGGCAAGGCCTTTGACCTGCCGGGCCTTCGGCTTGACGCCTCGGCGGCGCTGTCCTGCTTGGCCGAGTTTGCCAGCCCTGTCAGCCATCCCGCCGCTTCGGTTGCGGGGCTGCTGACGGCGGACGGCATCACCATGACCCAGCGCGTGCCGACGCTTTGGGCCGGGGCGGCGCAGCGTTTCGTACCACTGCTGCTTTGCCCGGAAAACCCCACGGCGATTGCGGCGCATGATCCGGGGCGGCTGGCCAACTTGCTGGCCGGGGTTGCGGGTGGCGGACCTCGCCATTTGCGGTTGAACTTCCCGGTCCGCTCGGAAACCATCGACGCGGCTTTTCCCGCACCGCAAGCCAGCCAACCGGCGGCCCCCGGCGTGGACCCGGCCCGCCCGCTGATCATCATGGCGGTGATCGACCACGGCGTGGCCTTCGCCCACCAAGCCCTGCGCGCAGGCGGCACCACAAGGATGGATTACTGCTGGTCGCAATCGGCCCCGTCCGATGGCAGCGGCGCGGTGCTGTTTGGCAGCGAATTCACCCGCTTGGGGATTGAGGCTTTGCATCTGGCCCACGCGGGTGACGAGGACGCCATCTACCGCGCCGCTGGCCTGCTCGGCGGCCCCGGTCTGCCGCCGATGCCCCTTGCGCGCGCCCATTCCCACGGTGCGCATGTGCTGGGCACGGCAGCAGGGGTTCCTGCGGCAGATGCGGCGCAGGTGCGGCTGATTGCGGTTGATCTGCCGTCAACCTCGCTGTGGGATACCTCGGGCTTTGGCACCGACATGTTCTTGCTGGCAGCGGTGCATTACATCTTCGACCGGGCTGACAAGATTGCCGCCGCCC
Organism: Rhodobacterales bacterium; assembly: GCA_043721775.1. Lineage (GTDB taxonomy): Bacteria > Pseudomonadota > Alphaproteobacteria > Rhodobacterales > Rhodobacteraceae > Stagnihabitans. The sequence continues at coordinate 11,848 of JAYSQA010000428.1, read as the reverse complement.
ATGGGCGCGAAACGTTGCCGGTCGTCATCAATATCTCGATGGGCTGGTCGGGTGGCCCGCATGACGGTTCGGGTCTTCTGGAGGCGGCTTTGGCCGACCTGATCGCCGCCCGCCGTGCCAAAGCAGCGACGGCGCTGGTTCTGCCCTCGGGCAACATGTTTCAGGACATGCTGTCTGCGACCTTTCAGGATACCCATTTCGCCCCAGCCCCCGATGGCAAGGCGCAGGCGAGCATAGGCTGGTTCGTGCAGCCCCATGACATGACCTCGACCTTCGCGGAACTGTGGCTGGCACCGGGGGCTGATCCGGCGGGCACCAGTTTCAGCCTGACCGCGCCGGATGGCACTGTCACCGCGATTGGCCCGGTGGCGGGCCATGCCGATGTGCTGGTGGCGGGCAAGACGGTGGGCCAGATCGCGCTTGACCGCTACCGGGGGCAGCGCTGGCGGGTGACGATCTGCCTTGCGCCAACTGATCCCAAGGCGCAGGCCCCCGCACCCTGTGGCGCGGCCCCGGCAGGCGACTGGCGCATTACGGTGCGCCGCAATGCCAACCAAAGCGGTGCCGTAACCCTGCGCGTTCAGCGCGATGCGGACCATGCGCAGGGCCACACCGGCGGCCGCCAATCCTGGCTGCTTGACCCGTTGTACCGGCGCTATGACCGGCATGGTGCCTTGGCGCAGACTGACCTTCCCGGCACGCTGGTCCACCGCGTTGACGGGCTGAACGGGCTGGCGACCAGTCCTGTTTCGCTGAACACCGGCGGCCATGTGGCGACCCTGGCGCAGGCGGCGCGCTATTCCAGCGCAGGGCCTTTGGGAGGACGCGGCGTCGATGCCTCTGCCCCCACCGACCGCTCACCCGCGTTGACCGGGATTGTGGCGGCGGGGACAAGGACGGGCAGTTTTGTGGCGTTGCAAGGTACCTCCTCCGCCGCACCGCGGATTGCCCGTGAACTGGCGCTGGCTTTCCTTGCCACCCCGCCCGCGCCCGGTGCTGCGCCCGACAACTATCTTGCGGCGCTTCTGCCCCGGCCTGGCATCGTGCCGGTGCCTGGCAGCGGCCCCGGCCCGACCGAACGCGCCCGCCTTGGCACCCTGCGCCTGACCTGACCGATTTGCCTTTTGACCCGTGACCTGAAATCGCTACTGTATCCCGATACAGTAGCGGTTCCTGGCGACATTGGAGGCACCCATGACGACACGACCCCTGCGCGACCATGAGGCCGCCGTGGCGGCTGCGCTGGCCAAGGGTGGTGCGGCGCGGTCCTCCGTACTTGCGTCATGGAAACGCTCGGCCAATGTGCACGGGCTGGACCCGTCGCACCGCACCCGGCGTGACCGCTTGACCGAGGCCGAACTGCGCGCCCTGCTTGACCGTCTTGGCCCTCTGGTTCAGGCGGCGGGCCCGACGCTGGACCGGCTGTTTCAGGCGGTGGGAACCTTGGGCGGCTGCGTCATCCTTGCCAGCGACGAGGGCATTCCGGTTGACCGGCGTGGGCGGTCCGCCCATGACCGCGAGTTTCAGGAAAACGGCCTGTGGACCGGCACCGTCTGGTCAGAGGCTGCGGCGGGCACCAACGGCATCGGCACCTGTCTGGCCGAGGGCAGGGCGGTGACGATTCACCGCGACCAGCATTTCCTGTCGGCCAACATCGGCCTGTCGTGTTCCTCTGCCCCCGTGCATGACGCCGAAGGCAAGCTGATCGCCGTGCTAGACGTCTCGACCGCAGGCACCGCCACGTCCGAGGCGCTGGCCGGTCTGATCTCGAACGCGGTGGGCGATGCGGTGCGCCGGATCGAAAGTGACCTGTTCCACGCCGCCTTCCCGAAAGCGCGTCTGATGATGGCACCCGGAGTGGACCGGACCCAAGGTGCCATACTTGCCGTCGATGGCGATGAACTGGTGATTGGCGCCACCCGCGCCGCCCGGCTGCATTTCGGGCTGAAGGGCGATCTTGCCCGAAAGCCGGTGCCTGCCGCTGACCTTTTGGGGCTGGATACGCCCTCGACCCTTGAAGACGGAGAGCGCGCCGTGATGGCCCGCGCCCTGGCCCGCGCCGGTGGCAACGCCTCTGCCGCCGCCCGCGCCCTGGGAATTTCCCGCGCCACCTTTCATCGCAAGCTGGGGTCGTAACCCGGCCCGCAACCGTTACACCTTTGCACCCCGTGCAATAGCGCGTCGGACCTGCCCCCGCGTCCCTTGACCCCGACCAGCCCGGCGCCCAGCAGGTGTAGCACCGCGATGACCGGAACGATTGCCCGGAATCCCGATGGCCCCGACATCAGCGTGAAGATGCCAGAGGCGGCAAGCGTTGGCGCCACCGTATCCATCCGCGAGGTTGACGTACCAACCCGCCCGGCAATGGCATCCTGCATATAGGCGATGGTCAGGCTCAGCAGAGCCGAGGTCGCCAGCGCGTTCAGGCCCTGCAGCAGCAAAACGCCATGGACCGAGCCCGCCATCGGGATCAAGGCCAGATAGACCGCTATGAACACGCTAGCTATGGCCATCAGCATCTGGTTGGACCTGCGCTTGGCGGCATATGCCCACATCACCATCAGGGGCACCTCCAATGCGGCGGCAAGGTTGGCATTGAAGTCGGCCTCGTCAAGGGTGCCGCTGTAGTCGGTGCGCAGGGTCAGCGGCAGAACCATCTGATGCGGGATGATCCCGCCGCGGATCAGCGTGCCCCCCGCCATCCCCCAGCGCCGGTTGGGCGCGATCCACAGCCGGCCCGACTGGGCCGAGTGCACCGGGGCAATCCGGGTGACCGGCATCAGATACAACCAGGCAAAGACCCCGGCACAGCCCAGCAGTGCCAGAATGACGACGTGGAAGGTGTCGATGGCCGACCCGCGCATGGCGATCCAGCCCGCCAGCGGCGGCACGATCACCCATTCCAGCGAAAACAGACGGCGCAGCATTGACATCATGAAGGCGGCCCGGTCGGGCATCTCGCGGTTGCAATAGCTGCGGGCGTAGAAAAAGCCTTGCGATGTCAGCGTATTGCCGAAAGATATGATCACCAAGAACGCCAGCGCGAAGGTCAACAGACGCTGGAAAAGCCAGACCATCCCATTGCCTGCACAGCCCACCATCACGACCAGCAGCACCAAAGCGCGGCGCTCCCCGGTTCGGTCAAAAATCACCCCCAGCACCAGCGAGGTCAACGCAGTGGCCAGCCCACCGAAGCCGGTGATCCGTGCAAATTGCGTGTTGGTCGGGCCCAAAGTCTAAACGCCCACGATGGCAAGATAGGGTGTTACCGCCGCAGCGGCGCGGCCGGTCAGAAACAGGCAGGCCGACAATGCCGCCGTCACAGCTGAAAAGGGCAGGCGCACCGGCAATCTGCCCGACTGCCTTTGGTCAGATGGTTTAGCCTGGTTTGACCACCCCGTTCAAGTCGCGGCTTCCCGCGCCACACAGGCGGCGCGGAACCGGGGTTACAGGATCACATCGGTGTGGACCAGATGCTTGCCAACGTCGATGGCGAAATCTGCCACCCCATCCCCGTTGATATCGCCGTAGACACTGCCCTTGATCAGCCACAGCGCCCCCGGTCCCGCTGGTCCATTGGCCCAGGCAAAAGCTTGATCCCCGGCGATCAGCGTGTTGGCATCCATCGCAGACAGATCAATATGGTCAGTCCCGCTTTGAAAGCTTTTGATCTGATCACGCGCGGCAAGCGTGCTGTCAGAGGCCTGATCAAACACAAAGGTATCCGTCCCGGCATCACCCTTCATCTTGTCACGCCCGGCACCGCCCGAAATCGCATCATCACCGGCCCCGCCAGAAAGATTGTCATCACCCGCCCCGCCGAATATCTGGTCGTTGCCACCCTGACCCTCCAGCTTGTCGCGGCCCGCCATACCGCGGATCCCATTGGCCGCGTCGTTGCCGCGGATCTGGTTGTCAAGGTCCGACCCGGTGCCGTTGATCGCCGCACTGCCGATCAGGTTCAATCGCTTTATATCCGACAGCATGGTGAAATCCACTGTCGCATTCACCGTGTCAAAGCCGCCAAGCCCATGCACGATGGTATCTGACGCGGTCACGCTGAACACATCGTTGCCCGAGGTGCCGGTCAGTTCCAGCGGCCCCGGAGGTGGTGGTGGAGGAGGGGGAGGCGGTGGGGGAGGCGGTGGTGGCGGGTCTGGAACCACCGGGTCCGGAATGACCGGGTCGGGTGGTGCTGCGCCCGGTCCGGTGAATATGCCATCCAAAGCCGATACCGGCAGGAAGGTCATGTCCGCCACCCGCAGCGCGCCGTCGTCAAACTTCAGCCATTCCACCCCGCTGACCACGTCAGACGATTGTCCGCCCGACTTGTCCGCGAGGTGAATGCCGTCTGCTGCCGTCGCAATGGTGAAATTGGCCCGCGCGCCAGTGTAGACGGCAATATCCTCGCCGTCGCCGCCGATGATGGTATCCTTGCCTGCCCCGCCGCTGAACAGATCATTTCCAGCCCCGCCGGTCAGCGTGTCATTGCCGGCCATCCCCTCCAGCCAACTGCCATTGTCAAAGCCGCGCAGATCATCGTCCAGCCGTGTCCCCGCCGCATGGCCGAAGTGGATCAGGTTGGTCGCAGGATCGGTTGCCGTACCGTAATGCGTGCCGGTCAGGTTGATGTACCACGACGCCCCGATGATATCGGAATTGGCATCCCGGACCGAGTTTTCCACCACCACGGTGTTGTTGTGGTCGCGCCCGCCGTGAAAGTTCACATCCCGGTCGGTTTGCAGCACATGCACATAATTGCCCACGCTGGAACAGAACGAGGCGAACACAACCGAGTGTCGCATGTCCTGATCTTTCAGGTTGGTGAAGACGCTGTCGAACACATCGCGGATTTGCAGCGCATAGCCGTTGCCGCCCTCGCCCTTGTTGTGCGCGCCGGTCATCGTCAAGCCATCCACCGTGGCCCGGATCGAACTGGCAACGTTCACCCCCATCGAGGGCACATCATGCGAGGTGATGTCGAACAGATGCAGGTCCGCCGTGCCTTCCACCTGCACCACGGCATCGCGGTCATAGGCGCCCATGGTGTTGGCGAAGGTCGAGGGGGTCGCCGCCGCCAACCCATAACTCACCGAAAAGCCGCCCACCGTGACCCGCTCGGTCATCGACACTTCGCTGATCGTCGTTTCGCCCGGCACATAGTCGAACTTGACGCCGGATTTGAGGGTGATGGTGTTGCCGTCAACCGTATCCACCTGCGCCAGCGTGTTGCGCAGGGGCACGCCGGTGTTGCGCCAGACATGGTCGCCGATGGAATCAAAGAACGCCGCCGTACTTTCCCGAGAGATATAGATGTAATCGCCCGCCGCAAAACTGTGCGCGCCGGTCAGGGTCAGCGAGGTGGCACCCTCGGCCACATCGGCGGTAATGTTGTAGCTGCCGGTTCTGGTCGCCTGCCCGATATGGATCGCCTCGGCCCCAAGGGCGGCGGGCACGTCGATCACGGTCTGGCCCGAGCCCGCGCCGATCACACTGATATCGTCGCGCGCGATGGTCACAGTGCGGTCAAAGGCGAAATGCCCGGCCTCCAGCCTTATCACCGTGCCGGCGGCGGCGCTGTCGATCAGGGTTTGTAGCGCGCTGGCACTGGTGCCGGCTGCCACGACAACCTGATTTGCTGCGGAAAGGTTTGCTGCGATTGGGTCTGTCATGGTCGCCTCCGCCCGCAACGTGACACGGCAAGTCTTTCAATGGCCATAACGGCTCTCCTTCTTTTGCTCGGTCGTCATGGGCCTTTGTCTCGCGCAAAGCGGGCGGCGCATCTGATGCTGCAGACCTGCGTTGGGCGTCGATCCTGGGCCAAGTTTCCGATAGGCGGTTCTTCGATTACAATTCTCGTTCTGGTTGTGCGTCAAGGCAATAAACGTCCTGTGGCGGACCGATTTGGGCCGATTTTCGGCCCACCCGGCTTACCGCGGTTCGCGCAAAGTCATGGTGTGCGAAAAAGCCTGCCACCGCCAACCTGCGTCAGGACGTTGCCGGTTGAATTGGGCCTAAGTGGGGCCATGATCCGACGCGGATAGGGCAATGATTCGGCTAATCAGCGGATACGGTTCACATTTTCACGGCGCTTTTCGCGTGACAGGAGTGGTGAGATGTTGATCAAAGCCTCGCAGATCAAGGGCTACAGTGTTGAGGCCAGCGATGGTCCGATCGGAACCGTCAGCGACCTTCTGTTTGACGACAGCACCTGGACGACCCGCTGGCTCGTGGTCGAGACCGGGAATTGGCTGTTCAACCGGCAGGTGTTGTTGTCCGTCTCGGCCTTGGGCCATCCTGATCTTGAGGCGCTGACGTTCCCGGTGAAACTGACCCGCGACCAGGTCAAGAACAGCCCCGATGTTGACACCCACCTGCCCGTCTCGCGGCAGGTGGAGGCGAACATATACGACTATTACGGCTTCAGCCCCTATTGGGGCACCGCCGAGTATATCGCGGGCTTCGGCTATTGGGGCGGCATGGCTTTTTCACCTCCGACGCCCGCCACCACCTCGCGCCAGGACGAGATTCTGCAAATGCATCGCGAATCCGAGGATGCCCATCTGCGCAGCATTGACATGCTGCGCGGCTATCACATCCACGCTACCGATGGTGAAATCGGCCATCTGGCCGACGTTCTGCTGGATGACACCGATTGGAGCCTGCGTTGGCTGGTGGTCAACACCTCTAACTGGTGGCAGGGCAAAGAGGTGCTGCTGTCGCCGCGTTCCACCCAAAGCATCATGTGGACGGAACGAATGCTGTACCTGAACGTTGACCGTGACAAGGTGCGCATCAGCCCGGATTACAACCCGGCCCTTCCGGTCGATGCAGCACTGGATGCCGATCTTGCCAGCCACTACGGGCCGCAAAAACAGCCTGCCCCATCAGGCCGCCTGAACAGGCCGCCTGATGGGGCAGGCTGAAAGCCAGTCAGGCTCTCCGCTTGGGCGGGGGGCCAGATCAAAAGTGCATTTAACTGTCAGAAGGACATGCCATGACCTGGGATCAGATCGAGTTGAAATGGAATGCTATGGCCCGGCGTGTCGGGTCAGACCGACTTGCCGCTGCCACCCAAGGCCCGGAAGAAGACCCGCCCACCCAGCCACCCGGCGACTTGCCAGAACCGACACTGCCCGAAATGGCCGGATCGGACGCAGAGTAACAGATGCCAGAGGCGGTCGGGCAGACCCCTTGGCCCGATCCTAAACCACGCTGATCACGCATTCCGGCAACAGCCGCATCACATGATCAAGGGTGCACAGTTGCGTGGCATCCGTGGTAACCGCCGCCGAGGCCGAGGCAGCCCCCATCGCCAAAGCCGCCTCTGGCGTCTCGCCGCGCGCAAGGCTCAACACCAGACCGGCGACAAAACTGTCACCCGCGCCAACCGTACTTTTTACCTTGACCTTGGCCGCCTTGGCAAAGATGCGGCGGTCCTTGTCAACCAGCACCGACCCATCTGCCCCGCGCGCCACGATCACGCATTTCGCGACACCATTTTCCACCAGCGTGGCTGCAAAATCCGCCGAATCGCTGCGGCTGATCAGTTGGCTGCCCGCAAGCGTTTCCGCCTCGTCGCCGTCCATCCGCAAGATCGCCAAGCCCGGTATGGGATGCGCCACGGCTTCCACCAGCGCGGGGCCCGACGTATCCAGCACCACAGTCAACCCCGGCATCGCCCGCGCCAGCCGCGCCGGAAAATCCAGCGGAACCCCCGGCGGCTGACTGCCAGAGATGACGCCAAACGCCCCGGGCCGGGCCGAGGCGCGCAGAAGGGTGAAAACCCGCTCTTGATCCTGCTCGCTCCAAATCGGGCCGGGCAGCATGAAGCGATATTGTCGCCCGGTCGCCTGTTCGGTCACGGTCAGTGATTGCCTCGTCTCACCCGGGGCAGTCAGCGCCAGAAACGGCACGCCCTCGGCCCGGATCAGCCTGGCCAGCCGGTCGCCGGTCAGCCCGCCCAAAGCCACCAGCGCCAGCGACTCGCCACCCAAAGCCGCAATCGCCCGGCTGACGTTCAGGCCGCCGCCACCCGGGTCCAGCAACGGCTCGGTGCAGCGCAGCTTCTGGTCCGGGATCAGCGCTGCCACCTCGCTGGACATATCCAGCGCGGGGTTCAGCGTCAGGGTGACAACGGGGGTCTGCAAGCCTTGGGTCGGCATGGCGCGCCTTTACTGCGAGATTTCGATGGCCGTCTGAAAACTGCCCGCCTTTTGCGAGTTCTTGTCGCGCAGCGTCGTCACCAACGTATAGCGCCCCGGCTGCAACCCATCCAGAGTATAGGTGATATTGACCGGCACTTCCCGGTTCTGATGGCGTGACGGCATGTTGTATTCCGTAGCCCCCGGCACATTGGCCAACTGGTTGCCGGACACGTCCAGCACCTGCAAATCAATGAACAGGTTGACAGCGTACAACCCTTCGCCGGGTGATCCATAGTCAAAGCCGAAAGGCTCGCAGTAAATCAGGATCGGCTCGCCCTTCTTGAACACGTTGGTGGGACGCGGGTTATAGACGCCGTAGCCGGTGGAGTATTGCACCACCAGCAGGCCTTGGGTGAAGCCTATGGCCATGTTTTGCGCCCAGACCTGCCCATACAGATCGCCCGCCGCCGACAAAGCCCCTGCCGCATCGCCAGCGGCCAGTTTGGTCTCGATGGCCGCCGCCGCATCGGTCAATGGCCCGGCCGGCGCAGGCCCGGCCCCAAATGCCCAAAGGCTGGCGGCACAAAGGCCCGCCACACGCACGTTGCGAGACAGGTTGCGAAGCATAGGTATAGCCTTCACCTTTGGCTGGCCTTCCTGATCGGCTGATTGGCCCCTAGTTATCCGCGAACCGCCCCCGGGGCCAAGCGGAATCCCGCCCTTTGGACCCGGCTATTCCCACCACGGATCAATGGTGGCAATCTCGGCATCGGTCCAGCCAAAGTGATGCGCCAGTTCATGGACCATCACATGGGCAATCAAATCGCCCAAAGCCACATCGCCCCGCTCTATCCATTCCTCAAGGATCGGGCGGCGGTAGAGGAAAATCTGGTCATGCTGCGGTGTGGGGTCTGACAGGATCTTCCCGGTCAAGGGCACCCCGTCATAAAGCCCGGTCAGTTCATACGGGTCTTCAATCTGCAAAGCGTCGAGCAACTCTGCATCGGCGAAGTCATCAATCCGCAGCGCAACCTCACGCGCTGCCGCCCGGTAAGGCTCTGGCAGCGCCTCTACGGCGGCATGGGCCAGATCAAGGATATAGTCCCCATCCGGGGCGATGGCCGAAGCCGATGCGCGTGTCATGGGCGAAGTTTACCCACACCACGCCGGTCGGCAACCCCAAATGTGCCAGGCCGCCGAAAGAAGTGCCAGCCTGTGCCGCCCCGGTCTTGCCGCGTCCATCGCCCAACTGGACATTTCCGCGCCGCCGTGACAGGGAATACCGGTTCCAGGAGGTTCCGATGACCCAACGCCCGACCGTCACCCGCTTTGCGCCCTCGCCCACCGGTTATATCCACGTCGGCAACCTGCGCACAGCCCTGATGAACTATCTGATCGCCCGGCAGTCCGGCGGCACCTTTATCCTGCGGCTGGATGACACCGATCAGGAACGCTCCAAGACCGAGTATTCTGACGGCATCCAGACCGATTTGACCTGGCTTGGCCTCAACTGGGACCGGCTGGAGCGTCAATCCTTGCGCTTTGACCGCTACCGCGAGGCCGCCGAACAGCTTAAAGCCGCAGGCCGCTTCTACGAATGCTTCGAGACGCCGGTGGAACTGGACCTGAAACGCAAAAAACAACTGAACATGGGCAAGCCGCCCGTCTATGACCGCACGTCGCTGCACCTGACCGAGGCCGAGAAAGCCGCCCTCCGCGCCGAGGGCCGCGTGGGTTATTGGCGCTTCAAGCTGAACCTTGAACGGATCGAGTGGAACGACGGCATCCTGGGGCCCATTTCGATTGATGCGGCCTCTGTCTCCGACCCGGTGCTGATCCGCGCCGACGGCCAGTTTCTGTATACCTTCGCCTCTTCGGTCGATGACATCGACATGGGGGTGACCAACATCGTGCGCGGGGCCGATCACGTCACCAACACCGCAACGCAGGTCCAGATCATGCAGGCGATGGGCGGGGTGCCCCCCACCTTCGCCCACCACTCGCTGCTGACCGGCCCGAAAGGAGAGGAACTGTCCAAACGCCTTGGCGTGCTGGCCCTGCGTGACCTGCGCGCGCAAGGCATCCAGCCGATGGCACTTTTGTCGCTGATGGCCCGCCTTGGCTCATCCAAACCCGTCGAACTGGCCCACACGATGCAAGACCTGATCGCGGGCTTCGAGGTTGGGTCTTTCGGCGCCGCCCCCACCAAACTGGATGCAGACGACCTGCTGCCCCTGACCCGCGCCTTCAACCAGTCCCTGCCGTTCGAGATCGTTCAGGCCCGCATCGCAGCCTTGGGCGTTCCCGCGCCCGTGGCCGAGGTGTTCTGGAAAGTCACCCGCGAGAACATCACCGTCCTAACTGATCTGGACATGTGGTGGTCCCTGTTCCGCGACGGAGCCGAGCCCCTGATCGACCTGGAAGACGCCCCCTTCGTCAACGACGCCGTGGCCATGCTGCCGCCCAAACCCTGGACCGAGCATACGTGGCATCAATGGACAGAGACGGTCAAAGCCGCGACAGGCCGCAAAGGCAAAGGCCTGTACCGCCCGCTGCGCCGCGCCCTGACCGGACGCGACACCGGGCCAGAGATGGCCGACGTGATGCCTTTGCTGCAAGTCATCAAGGCGGGCTGATCCGGCAGGCGTTGCACCCGTAGCCAGCCTCGGGATCTTATCGAGCGCTGACGCGCATTCCTTTAGCCTCGCCTCTGGCGCAAGCGCCAAAGGGCTCAGGCGAGCGCGCCGCGCGGGAGTATTTGGCAAAGAGCAAGGGCAAGGGACGCTTTCCCTGCGTGCCCGCCTGATATCCCACGGGGGGGAGGGGTGCGAACCTTGAGGCCGGGTCTGCCGCGCGCCTACATTGGTCGGGCTCTGCCGCACTCTTCCCAAAATGCATGCCAAAATCTTTCGGCGAAAGATTTTGGCCTCCTCCGAACCGCCGCGAAATGGTTAGCGCTCTTCGGTCGTTGCGGGCGTTGAGACGGAGGGACGACGGAAGGACGAGCGCCAAATCCGGCGGCCTTCCACCCTTTAACGCAGCGTTCTCAATCCTTTGGGTTACTCCGCCGCTTCGGCATAACTTTCCACCGGCGGGCAGATGCATTGCAGGTTCCGGTCGCCGTACACATTGTCGACCCGCCCGACCGGGGGCCAATATTTGTCGACCCGGAATGCACCTGGCGGGAAGCACCCTTGCTCGCGCGGGTACTTCCGAGTCCAGTCCGCGACCAAGTCTTCCACCGTATGGGGCGCATGGCGCAGCGGCGAGTCCTCTGCTGAAATATCCCCGCGCTCCACATCGGCAATCTCGGCCCGGATCGCCAGCAAGGCATTGATAAACCTGTCAATCTCTGCCTTGGTTTCCGATTCCGTAGGCTCCACCATCAGCGTCCCAGATACCGGCCAGGACATGGTCGGCGCGTGAAATCCGTTGTCGATCAACCGCTTGGCGATGTCATCGACCGTGACACCAGCTTCAGCAAACGGTCGGGTGTCCAGAATGCACTCATGCGCTACACGGCCCTTGTTGCCCATGAACAAGACCGGATAGACCCCTTTCAGCCGCGCTGCGATGTAGTTGGCGTTCAGGATCGCCACACGGGTTGCCTGCGTCAGCCCCTCGCCCCCCATCAGAAGACAATAAGCCCACGAAATCAGCAAGATTGAGGCTGATCCGTAAGGTGCCGCACTCACCGGCCC
>JAYSQA010000427.1:0-3124 GCA_043721775.1 Rhodobacterales bacterium | reverse complement strand
TTGTGCGATTACGCCCAGTCGCGGCAGACGTACTTGATTTCCATGAATTCTTCCATTCCGCGACGTGCGCCTTCGCGCCCCAACCCGGACTGCTTCGACCCGCCGAATGGGATCGGCGCACCTGTCACCTTGGTACGGTTGACCGCGACCATGCCGTATTGGAGAGCCCGAGCGAGCCGGTAGATCTGACGCGGATCCTGGCTGTGGACATAGGCGATGAGACCGTATTCGGTGTCATTGGCCCGCGCGACGACCTCTGATTCGCTATCGAAAGGCACGATCGCGGCGACGGGACCGAAGGTCTCTTCGGTCATGATCAACGCATCGGCCGACACGTCGATCAGTACCGTCGGTTCGTAAAATAGCTTTCCTAGCGCATGTCGTTTGCCACCACAGGCAAGCTTGGCACCCTTGGCCATGGCATCGGCAACATGCGCCTCTTGCTTGACGACAGCCTTCTCGTTCATCAGTGGGCCAATGTCAGGATCATCCAAACCTTTACCTACCGTCAGAGCTTCGGTTGCAGCAATGAAGCTTTTGCAGAAGGCGTCATAAATCGGGCGTTCAACGAATATCCGGTTGGCACCGAGGCAATCCTGACCCGAGGTCGCGAATTTCGCTTTGATGCTTTCCTCAACGGCTTTCTCGAGATCCACGCCATCGAAGACGATCACTGGGGCATGGCCGCCCAATTCCAGGACGAGCTTTTTTACCGTTTCGGCAGAGTTCCGGTAAAGTAGCCGCCCGATCTCGGTTGAACCGGTGAATGAAAGCGCGCGAACACGGATGTCCGATGTCCAGGACGGCACCACAGTCGCGGCCTGCCCGGTCACCACGTTGAAAACCCCCGCCGGGACGCCAGCGCGATCCGCGAGTTCGGCAAGAGCGAGTGCCGAAAAGGGGGTTTCGTGCGACGGATGCGCCACCACGGTGCATCCTGCCGCGAGGGCGGCGGCGGCTTTCCGGGTGAGCATTGCGCATGGAAAGTTCCACGGCGTGATCAAGGCGACCACGCCAACCGGCTCTAGCCAAAGCTCGACCTCGGCATTGTGCAGGTGACTAGTGACACCTTCGATATTGGGCCGCTTTGCCTCTTCGGCATAGAACTCCACGAAGCTTGCGGCGTAATCTATCTCACCGCGGGCCTCGGAGAGAGGTTTGCCCTGCTCGGCAACCATGATGCGCGCGAGATCTTCCTTCGACGCAATGATCAGCTCGAACCAACGGCGCAGGATCGCCGCGCGATTCTGGGGTAAGAGACCCGACCAACCGGCGAAGGCCTCCTGCGCCGCGTCCACGGCCAGCGCACTCTCCGCAGCGGACAGCGATGCAACCGAGCCGATCCGGGAGAGGTCGGACGGGTCGAAAACAGGCAGAACTGCCCCGTCCGAGGCGCCTCGCCAGATACCGTTAATGAAGGAGTTCGACCTAAGAAGGTCGGAGTCGGACACTCCGTAAGCAGACAAGGTGACGGTGTTGATCATTTAGCAACCCAGATGGTTCGACGAAGACACTGCCAGCACACTGCGCGTGACTGACCATACAGGCTATTTCTAGGTCAGTACGCGGGTCGCAGCGCTGCAAACTTGTGGTATTTTAGGCCTAAATCCTGCGTATTTCATGAGTTGTTAGATGAAATACTGCATTCATTCGCTATACGAGCGCACGTTGGCGCTAAGGAACGTCTGAAAAACCTTCAACTTTTTGCGTGATCTGGTAGTCTTGGGCATCCCAGCAAGGAGCCCTGTCGATGCCGAAACAGCCTGCCTTTCCCGGCCTGCGCGATGCGATGAAGAAGAAGGTCACACGGCGCGAGCAGTTTCTGGCGGAGATGGATTTGGTGGTGCCTTGGGGTCGTCTGCTGGCGTTGATCGCGCCGCATTATCCGAAGTCAGGGCCGAAGGGCGGCCGTCCCCCGATGCCGCTTGAGACGATGCTGCGGGTGTATTTCCTGCAGAACTGGTATGCGCTGAGCGATCCGATGGCCGAAGAGACGCTCTATGACAGCGAGGCGATGCGGCGGTTCGCCGGGATCGAGTTGGGCGACGACCGCATTCCCGATGAGACCACGATCCTGAACTTCCGCCACCTGCTGGAGCGGCACGGGGTGACCGAGGCGCTCTTTGCGGAGGTGAACGCGCATCTGGCCGACAAGGGCATCACGCTCCGCTCCGGAACGCTCGTGGATGCCACGATCATCGACGCACCGTCCTCGACGAAGAACAAGGCGGGGGCGCGCGACCCCGAGATGTCGTCCACAAAGAAGGGAAATGACTGGTATTTCGGGATGAAAGCCCACATCGGCGTCGATGCCGACAGCGGCGTGGTGCACAGCATGGACACCTCGACCGCCAGGCTGCATGACAGCCAGGTCTGGGATGCGCTTCTCCACGGTGAAGAGACCTCGGTCTGGGCCGACAAGGGCTATGTCAGTGCTGAGCGCGAGGAAGCGTTCGCGGGCCCGGGCAAGGTCTGGGGCGTCATGCGCAAGGCACCCAAGGGCGGCCAGCTGCATCCCCTCGACGAACGGGCCAACCGCATCATCGCCATGGTCCGTGCACAGGTCGAGCATCCGTTCCGGGTGATCAAGCGTCAGTTCGGCCATGTGAAGACCCGCTACCGGGGCCTCGCCAAGAACCGCGCCCAGCTCTTCACGCTGTTCGCGCTCGGCAACCTGTTCCTGGTCCGGCGAAAGCTGATGGCATGAGGACGAGTCTGCCCGGAAGCGGCCAGCGCGCCCTTCATGAGGGCCTGAAACGGCTAAATCCGCCCCCAAAACGCCGTCACCCGCCCGACAAGGCGATCAAGCCACCATCTCGGCGCAGCCGAACACGTTGATCAGACGTTCCCTAACGTGATCGTGCCGTTTCTGATGCCCGCCGACTGGCCTTGCGTCCAATGCCTGTCAGTCGATTTCTATTGGGAGTTCGAACCCGGCCTTCACGCGATCCATGACCACCAGGGTCTTGAAGCCCTTGATGTTCGGGTTTTCGTAGAAGAACCGTCTGGTGAACAGTTCGTAGCTTTCCATATTTGCGGCAGTCACAACGAGCACGAAATCAGCGTCTCCGGTCACGTAATAACTGGTCATGACGTCACGACTTTCCCGGATCGCCTTCTTGAA
>JAYSQA010000426.1:0-11213 GCA_043721775.1 Rhodobacterales bacterium | reverse complement strand
TGCACCGCCTGGAACCGCTTCGCCAACGACCCAAATACCGTAACCTCAATCACAACCAGAAGCTGGGCACAGGTCAATTGAACGGGCCGTTGGTATTAGAGTTCGCAAAGCTGATCCACGAGACAGGCTTCCCGCCCGGCGTGGTCAATGTGATCACCGGCTTTGGCCCCAAATGCGGCCATGTCCTGACCTGCCATCCGAAAGTGTCCCACATCGCCTTCACCGGCGGCCCCGGCACAGCGCGGGCGGTGGTGCGCAATTCGGCAGAAAACCTCGCCTCGACCTCGCTGGAGTTGGGCGGCAAATCGCCATTCATCGTGTTTGCGGATGCCGACCTTGACAGCGCCGCCAACGCCCAAGTCTTGGGCATCTTCGCCGCCACCGGGCAAAGCTGCGTCGCAGGCTCTCGCCTGCTGATCCAAACCAGCGTGAAGGACGCCTTTCTTGCCAAGCTGAAAGCCAAGGCCGAAGCCATCAGGATCGCCGCGCCTGACCTGATGACAACCGAGATAGGCCCCCTCTGCACCCAACGCCAACGCGACCATATAAAGACGACACTCGCCGCCTCCCTCGCCGCAGGTGCCACCCTGATCACCGGCGGAAATGCCCTTCAAGGCCCCGGCTTTTACTTTCCCCCTACCATTCTTGATTGTTCAAACGCCCCGCAAACCCCTGCCCTGTCACAGGAATTCTTCGGCCCCGTCCTGACCGTCGTGGCCTTCGACACCGAGGATCAAGCCATCGACCTTGCCAACGACACACCATACGGCCTTGCGTCCGGTGTCTTCACAGCCTCGCTCACCCGCGCCTACCGCATGATCCGCGCCATCCGCTCCGGGGTGGTCTGGGTCAACACCTGCCGCGCCGTCTCGCCCATCGCCCCGTTCGGCGGTTTCGGCCTGCCCGGCCACGGCCGCGAGGGCGGCCTTGCCGCGGCGCTGGATTACACCACCACCAAAACCGTCTGGCTGCGCACTTCCGACGACCCGATCCCCGACCCTTTCGTCATGCGCTGACCGCTCCCCCGCCCCCCCATTTGCCCTTTGCTCAAATACTCCCAAAGGGCACGGGGAGGCGGGCCTCCCCGCCGTAACCAAGGGTTACCGGCCAAGATAGTCGCGCAACGCCTTGGCCCGACCCCGCGCCAAACCCACGGCATCAGCCGGAGAGATCAGCCTGAACCGCACCGCATCGTTGGGCCGCAGTTGCGCGAACCCATCCAGATCGTCCGAAACCACCGTGGCAATCTTGGGATAGCCCCCCGTCGTGCCATGATCCGCCAGCATCACCGTCGCCAACCCGTCGCCCGCCACCTGCACCGACCCGCGCAGGATGGGCTCTGACGGGACCTGCATGGCCCCCTCCGGCATCAACAAGGGCCCGCGCAGACGCACCCCCATCCGGTCATAGGCGCTGCTGAGGTGAAACGGCATCGCGCCCAGGTCGGCAAGGCTTTGGGCCGGAAAGAAGCGGTCTTGCGGTCCCAGAACGGCGTGGATCACAGACCGGGGCCGCGCCCAGACCGGGCAAGGCAAGGCGCGCTGGAACCCGGGAAGAACCTGCGGATTGCGGATCACCAACTGTTGCCCGGCCTTCAGCACGCCACCGCCAAGGCCAGATGGGCCATGGGTTGCAGCGCTGCCCAGCCATAGCGGCGCCTCAACCTGCCCGGCGAAGGCCAGGTAGGTCCAACTGCCCCAAGGGCCGGGGCGGATCACCAGCCTCTCTCCGGCGCGAAGCGTCTGCACCTGCCACGACCCCGTCTGCGCTGGTCCCGTCTGCACGATGAAACCACCCCCCACGACGGCGAAGGTCACAGCGCCTTCCACACAGTCCAGCGTCAATCCGCCCAGTGACACCTCAACCACCACAGCATCGGAAGCAGCACCCAAAGCGGCGTTGGCGATGGCAAAGGCCTTGCGGTCCATCGGGCCGGAAGCGGGCACGCCAAACCGCATCAGGCCTTTGCGCCCGCCATCCTGAAGGGTGACATGGGGTCCGGCGAAAGCCACGCGCAGAAGGGTCATGTCAGCGCCTGATAGTCCGCCCGGCCGATTCGGCGGAACCTGACATGATCGCCCACGTCAAACAGGAAAGGCCGCGCGTCATCGCCGGTCAGCACCCGGGTCGGGGTGCGGCCAATGATCCACCAGCCGGTCGGCATGGTCAGCGTGGTGATCAGGCACTGCGCCCCGGCGATGATGACGCTGCCCGCAGGCACGCCGCGCACCGGGCTGGGCTTGCGGTCCAGCCGCAATGCCTGCGGCAGGCCACCCATATAGGCGTAGCCGGGGGCAAAGCCGTAAAGATACACCTTGTAGTCGCCAGAAAGATGCGCCGCAATGACGGCCTCACACGAAAGGCCGGTCTGGCGGGCGACGGCATCAAGGTCCGGCGCGTTGTCATAGCAGACCAGAACATCCCGGGTGGCAAAGATGGTGGTCGCGTGGGTCTGGCCCGAAAGCCGGCGCAGATGGGCCTCGACCTCGACATGATCTGTCTGGACCGGGTCGAAATCGACCAGCAGGTTGACAAAAGCCGGTATGGCCTCAAGAAAGCCGGGAAACGGCTGCCGCGCCAAGGCCTTGTCCAAGGCCAGCACCTGCGCATGGGTGGTATCGCTGATCGCGGTGCCAAACTCTACCAGCAGGGCATGGTCGGCAATGGGGCGGTAAAAGGTCATGGCTCAGGCCAGAAAAGGCGCAAGCGAGACACCGGCCGCCGTCAGCCTCGCCCGGATTTCCCGCGCCATGCCCACCGCATGCGGGCTGTCACCATGGATGCAGATTGAATGGGCATCCAGCTTGATCGGGTCGCCGTCAACCACCGGCATCAGGCCAAAGTCCAGAAACGCCAGCAGACGATCCGCCGCAGCCTTGGCATCATGGATCATCGCATCCGGGCGGCTGCGCGGCACCAGACGCCCGGTCGAAAGGTAGCCCCTGTCAGCAAAAACCTCAGAATAAACCGGCTGACCGGCGGCGCGGGCGGCATGTTCCAGTTCCGTGCCGGAAATCGCCAGAAGCGCCAGCGTCGGAGAAATGGCGCGGACAGCCGCGACGATGGCATCCGCCGCAGCACGGGTGTCAGCAGCGTGATTGGCCAGCGCGCCATGGGCCTTGACATAAGACACCCTGGCCCCCGCCACCGCTGCCACCCCCATCAGCGCGCCGATCTGGGCGGCAGTCATCCGGGTGATCTCGGCTGCGGTCATCGGGATGATGCGGCGGCCAAAGCCCTCGCGATCATTGTACCCGGGGTGTGCGCCGATGCGGACGCCCTTTTGGGCCGCCAAACGCAACGTGGCGAACATGGTCTCCGGGTCTGACGCGTGGCCGCCGCAAGCGATGTTGGCCGACGACACCAGACCAAGCATGGCCGCGTCATCACCCATGGCCCAAGGGCCAAAGCCCTCGCCCAGGTCAGAGTTGAGGTCGATTGTGCGCATGTGGCCTCCTGCCGCCATCGAACCTGAAGGCGGCGTGACAATCAAGGCGCACCTTGCAGCCCAAGAATTTTCCTCGAAAATTCTTGGGGTTCAGCGGCCTTTTTCGCGCAGCCAGTCGCCGATGATCTGGCGATGTCTGGCCCCGTCATAGCTGGCAAAGTGGCCGCCATGCACCACCCGAACCGGCAGATCGTACAGCCGCACCATCGAACGGTGATAGTCACCCGCGTTGGAATGGTAGGTTTCTTCGATCAGCGGCCCGTCATAAACGATATCGCCCGAGAACAGGATGCCCGTCGCAGCCTCCCACAGGGCAATGCCGCCGGGGGAGTGGCCGGGGGTGTGGACCACCTCGAAGTGCCGGTCGCCAAGGTCGACGATGTCGCGGTCGTGCAGAATGCGCGTGGCGGCGGCGGATTTCACGGCATAGGCGGTTGAAAGGTAGGGCTGCGGCGGCAGGGTGGTGAAGATGTCGTCGGTCACGTAAGGGTCAGCCAGTGTATTGGTGCGGGTTGGGTTGGCCAAAAGGTCAGCCTCGGCCGCGTGGCAGAGGCGGCAGGGGAATTCGTGGTGGCAGCCGATATGGTCGAAGTGGGTATGGCTTGCCACCGCCTGCAAGGGGCGCTCGGTGACCAGCGGCACCCACTCGCGAAGGCTGACAACGCCCATGCCGCTGTCGACCAGCATGTCGCCGTCGCGGCCCCGGATGTGCCAGACATTGCAGCGGTAGAATTCATGGATATGCGGCTCGTCGATCCATGTGACGCCATCGGACAAAGTCCGGATGCGCCACCAGTCTTGCGGGGGGGAACGGGCCATCAGGCCTCCAGCAGGACGTGATCGGTGGCGAACAGGGTCAGCACGTCACCGGCAGCGGTGAAGGAGGATTGCGGCAGGTGAACGGTCAGGCGCAGGTCGGGGGCTGCCAAAGGGGCCACATGGGCGCGGACATAGGTGCCGAAGAAGGCCGCACTTTCCACCTTGCAGGGGCCAAGGGCAATGGTTCCGGCCAGGCCAATCGCCTCGGGCCGGATCAGCAGTGTGCCGGTGCCTTGCACCAATGGCCCAAGCGGGCTTTGGCCGTGGGCCACCGGTATCTGGTTGATTTCGCCCATGAAAGCCGCCGAAAACAGGCTTTTGGGATGCAAATAGACCTCTCGTGGCGGGCCGATGTCGGCGATTGTGCCCGAGGACATCACCACGATGCGGTCGGCGATGGCCATGGCTTCTTCCTGATCATGCGTCACGTGAACGAAGGTCGTGCCAACGCGGCGCTGGATCGCCTTCAACTCGTCCTGCATGGCGCGGCGCAGTTTCAGGTCCAGCGCCCCAAGCGGTTCGTCGAGCAGCAGGACATCCGGCGACACCGCCAAAGCCCGCGCCAAGGCGACCCGCTGGCGCTGCCCGCCCGACAGTTCATGGGGGCGACGGTCGGCCTTGCCGGGCAGGCCGACCAAAGCCAGCATATCCTCGGCCTTGGCCCGCCGCGCGGCTTTGGCCACCCCCCGCATCCGCAAGCCAAAGCCTACGTTGTCAGCAAGGGTCATATGGGGAAACAGTGCATAGTCCTGAAACACCGTCGTCGTCGGGCGGCCGGAGGGGCCGACGCCCGCCATGTCCTTGCCGCCAATCAGGATCTTGCCCGAAACCGGCTCGGTAAACCCGCCGATCAGGTTCAGAAGCGTGGTCTTGCCGCAGCCTGAGGGGCCCAGCAGCACCACAAACTCTCCGGCTGCAATTTCAAGGCTGACATGGTCCAGCGCCAGCGCCGCCCCATAGGTTTGCGTGACCGACTGGATCGAGACATTTGCGGTCATTTGACCCTCCGGAACATGAAAATCTCCAAGAGGAAGACCATGGAGATTGAGACGAGGAAGACCAATGACCCGACCGCATTGGTGGCAGGCGACAGGCCGGACCGCAGCATGGACCAGATTTCAACCGGCAGGGTGACATCGAAACGGGTCAGAAGGAAGGCGATGATGAACTCGTCCCAACTGAAGGTGACAGACAGGAAGAATGCCGCCGCCAGTGCCGGGGCCAGCATGGGGGCAGAGATGTGCCAAAGCACCTGCGCCTCGGATGCGCCAAGGTCACGGGCGGCGCGCTCGGCGTTTTTCTGGTGGTCGCCCATCGCGGCATAGGCAATGGCAAAGCACAAAGGCAGGTTGATCACGACATGGCCGATGCCTGCGGTGACCAGCGACAGCTTCACACCGCTTTGGTTGAAGACCGTAAGCAGCCCAAGGGCGATGATCAGATAGCTGACCGTCATGGGGGCAATCAGCAGGCCGCGCATCAGGACCGACCCCGGCAGCCGAACCCTTGCCAGCGCATGGGCGGCCAGAAACCCCATCAGCAGGGCAAGGCCCGAGGATATGAAAGCCACCAGCGCCGAATGCCAAAGCGCCGTCATCAGCCCGGAATCGCCTAGGATTTTCTCATACCATTGCAGGGAAAAGCCCTGAAACGGCGGCACCGGCAGGCGGCCATCCTGAAACGAAAACACCACCAGCACCACGACCGGCAAGAAGACAAAGGCATAGCCAAGCGCCAGATAGACCCAAGCGATGATCTTCATAGCCGGTCCAACCTTAGCCAGCGGCTGCACGCCGCATAGGCCACCGTCACCACCCCCATCAGCACCACCGACAGGGCCGAAGCCATTGGGAAGTTCCCGCTGCGGCCCATTTGCAGCATGATCAGTTGCGGCAGGGTCAACTCGGTATTTCCGCCAAGAATCTGCGGGGTGATGTAGTCGCCGATGCAGAGGACGAAGGTGACGAAGGCGCCGGTGATCACGCCGGGCAGGGTCAGGGGCAGGATGACGTGGATAAAGGTTGCCCAGCGGCTGGCGCCAAGATCTTGGGCGGCGCGGGCGTAGTTCGGCGAAAGCTGGATCAGGTTGGCGTAGATCGTCAAGGTCAGCAGCATGACGAAGAAATGCACGAAGCCGATGACGGTGGCGGTGCGGGTAGAGGCGAGTGCGAGGGGTTCAGAAATCACCCCGATCCCCATCAGCGCCTTGTTGATGACGCCGTTCTTTCCAAGGACCAAAAGCCACGAATAGGACCGCACGACATACGAGGTCCAGAACGGCAGCACCGCCATCAGCAGGGCAAGCCTTTGAAATCGCGCCGGAACCTGCCACGCGATGATCGCGGCGAGAGGCCAGGCCAGCACGACCGAAATCACCGTCACGGTCAAGGTAATCTCAACCGAGTTGATCAGAGCCTTGAACTGGCTCCAATCCGTGAAGGCGCGGATGTAGTTGCCGGCATCGAAGCCCTGGACGATGGCGCGGCCTTCCATATGGGCGAAGGACAGTGCCAGCATGGCGGCGAAAGGGATCACGAAAAACGCACAAGTCCACAGCATAGCCGGGGCCAGAAGGCCCCAGCCGAGTTTGCGTTCTGCTGACGCGATGCTCACTGGTTCAGCATCGCTGTCCACATGTCCTGCATCGCGGCATCGGTCTTGGCGTCAGGAATGGGGTAAAGCTGCGAGCGTGCGATGTAATCTGGCTGCTGGTCCCAACGCAGCACGGCCTTCGCCTCTGGCGACAGAAGATCGCCGGCCTTCTGGTTGGCCGGCATCCCCCAGTAGCAGGACGATTGCGCCAAGGCGGCCTGACCTTCGGGTGAGACGATGTATTGGATGAATTCCAGCGCCAGATCGGGCTTGGTGGTGCCTGCCACCATGCCAATCGACTGCGACCAGCGCAAGCCGCCCTGCTTGGGGATCGTCCAATCAAGGTTGGGATTGTCCTTGGCCAGAACAGCGGTCAGCCACTCGCCACCGCCGACCACGATATCAACGTCACCCGTCGCAAGCGCGGTCTGGCTGGAGACCACATCTGACACCTGCTTGGCCGATTTGCGCAGAGCGGCCAAAGGCGCCTGAAGCTTGGGCAACGTGTCGGCGTTGATATCGGCGGTCTTCATCCCTTGCCCCAAGGCCACAAGCCCCAGAACCGGCAGGTAATAATCATAAATCCCGATCTTGCCATCATACTTGCCCGAGGTAAGGGCGGCCATGTCCTCCATGTCCTTGGGATCAACCTTGGTCTTGTCGTAAGAGATTGTATTATAACCGAATTTCTCGGTCACGGCATAAATTTTTCCATCAACCATGTTGTTGTTTGCCATCACCAGTTCGGGGAAGAAATCGGCGGTGGGCAGCTTATCGGCGGGCAGTTCGGCCAGCTTGTGGGCCTCCACCGCGCGGTGGACGTCGACCGAGTCGATGACCATCACATCCCAATCGCCGGGCTGGCTTTGATCAAGGATGGCAAGGCCTGCGGCGGTGCCCTCGAATTCCTTGAGGTTGACCTTGACGTTATGGGCCTTTTCAAACGGTGCGATCAGAGCGGGGTCGGTATGATCACACCAGACCAGCGCGTTCAGGGTGTCTTCGGCAAAAGCGGGGGTCGCAAGCAGCAAGGCAAGGGCGGTCAGGGATTTCCGGGCCATGGTTCTCTCCAGTTGGGGCGCCTCTGTCGGGCATTTGCAGGATGTTCACAAAAATATTGAGTTCGCTCAAATTTAAAGTCAATGTCAAAATTATCGAAACCCGGGGGACCTGCATGACCGGCCTGCGCGCCCGCCAGAAACGCCTAAGACATGAGCGCATCCTGGATGCCGCACTTTTGCTGTTCCGTGAGGCAGGATATGACGCGGTGCGCACCGAAGACATCGCGGCAGCGGCCGAGGTTTCTGTGGGCACGCTGTACAACTACTTCGAAAACAAGGGAGATTTGCTGCTGGCCCTGGTGACATTGGAGGTGGAAGAGGTGCTGGAACAGGGCGAAGCGGTGGTGAAATCCCCCCCTGCGGACATTGCAGCCGCCCTCAATCTGCTGATCAGCGGCTACTATGACCACTCTAACACTTACCTGACCAAAGACCTCTGGCGGTCAGCCATGGCACTGACGATTCAGGCGGCAGAGACGCCCTTTTCGCAGCGCTTCACCGCCCTGGACCGCACCCTGACTGATCAGGTCTGCGCCATGGTGCAAGAGTTGCAGCGCAGGGGATTGGCGCGGGCGGATGTCGATGCGGGAGCCCTGGGACAGGTGATCTTCAACACTCTGAACCAGATGTTCATCGAGTTCGTGAAGGTCGAAGGCACCACGATCGAAGCGCTGAAAGCAGAGATGAGGCGGCAGGTCGGGGCGCTGGCGCATCTGATGGCCGCACCGGTCAAGCCATTGCATACGCTGGATTAACCGCAGATCTTTAGCCCGTCTTCGTTGCTGTCTTGCGCAGGGATGGCGGGGCTTTTACCAAGTTGCGCGAACAGGAACCCCCCAAGATTTTTCGTCGAAGAATTTGGGGGGATGTGTCGGCGAAGATTCGGGGCACGCCCCGACCTACGGGCTTTCATGCCAGATGCTATGAGGACTCGAATTCCTGTTCTGTCAACCGCATGCGTTGCATTTCAACCGGGTGTCCAAAATAACAGCTGTGGCGCATCAGTGGCGGCCCGTAGCGAAAGCCCAGCTTGCCAAGCACACGCGCCGAACCGGAATTTTCGGTCAAATGGCCCGAATGCAGGTCACCTCCGCCGCAAGCAAACCACGCGGCAACAACGGCATAAGCGGCCTCGGTCATAAAGCCTTTCCCCCAAGCGCAGGGCCGCAACCAATAGCCCAGTTCTTGCCCCCAGACCGGCGACATCAGCGTTACGATGCCAATTGGCACATCCGCGACGATGACATATTGCCAGTCCTCCACTTTGACCCGGTCCAGCCAAGCCCGTGCCTCCGCCAATCCATAGGGGCGTGGCGGCGAGGTCAGCATAGCGTGAACTTCGGGACGTGCGATTTCGGCGGCGATCCATTCGGCATCGCCATCTTGCGGTGACCGCAGCCAAAGCCGCGCCGTGCGAAGTTCGGCGCGGATCATGTCAGGCCAGCTTCTTGATGTAGGTCCAGGTCGGCACCCGGCCGTTGCGCGCCACCGAAAAGCTTTCGGCATCACCCAGATATTCAAAGCCAGCGTTGGTCAACACGCGGGCCGACCCCGGGTTATCCTGAAACACCTCAGCAAAGATGGTACGGTTCTGCTGCGGATTGGCCGCCACCAAAGCGCGGACGGCTTCCGAAGCGATGCCGGTGTTCCAGAACGCCGGGGCGACCCAATAGCCGATTTCGGACTGGCCGCGATTCCACTTGCTTTCGTCCATCCGTTTCAGGCTGATCACGCCCAACACCTCGGCCAGACCGGCAGCAGTGCCGTCAATCGCCCAGATATCTTCGGCACCGCCATGCTTCATTGCACGCGCCACATAAGCCTCGGATGCGCCGGGCGGCAGGGGATGGGGAATGGATTGCGTCGCCTCGGCCACGCGCTTGTCACCGGCATACATGGAAAACAGCCCCTGATCTGACCGGCGCACCGGGCGCAGCAGGAAGCGGCCCGCCGCAACCTCGGCCAAGGCAAGGTCAGTCACAGCAGGCTGTGCCGACAGATCCGGCGACGCGATATTCAAAGTCATGGCTTCCTCCTGAAAGCGCATGGGGCGCAGATAGGTGCCCATTGAAACATCTCCCCCACTCCCCGACCCGGAAATGAGCCGGGGGACCGGCTTTTCAGCCGACCCCCCGTTTACAAGCCATTTGTAAAGGTTCGGCTTACTCGGCAGCCTCGGCGACCGGAAGAACAGAAATAAAGGTGCGACCCTTCATGCCTTTCTTGAAAGTCACCTTACCCTCGACCTTGGCAAAGATCGTGTGGTCGGTGCCCATACCAACGCCTTCACCCGGGAACCAGGTTGTGCCGCGCTGACGGCAGATTATGTTGCCCGGGATGGCCACCTGGCCGCCGAACAGTTTAACGCCCAGACGACGCCCTGCCGAGTCACGACCGTTGCGGGTTGAGCCGCCTGCTTTCTTGTGTGCCATTTGGGATTACTCCTTCGCAGCGGAATTGTGGGCGGCACGGCGCGCGATGGCAGTGCCGGTGGCTTCGGCGACACCCGTGGTTTCAGCGCCCGAGGCCAGAACTTCGGTCACGCGAACCAGCGTCCACTGTTGACGGTGGCCCTTGGTGCGCTGGCTGGAGTGTTTCCGGCGACGCTTGACGAAGTGGATCGTCTTTTCGCCCTTGATCTGGTCGATCACGTCAGCCTGAACCGCAGCGCCGGCCACAAGGGGGGCACCTACGGTCAGCGTCTCGCCGCCAACCATCAGAATTTCATTGAACTGGATCTTGTCACCAGCAATGGCGGCCAACTTTTCAACGCGCAGAACATCACCCGCCTGCACTTTGTACTGCTTGCCACCGGTCTTGAGGACCGCGAACATCTTGTCTTCCTTCTCTTTCTCCGCGTTCATCGGCCCTCTTTCGAGCGTTTTCGGGTTGCCCCGCCTTCGAACTGCGCGCCCCTTCGGACGACATGTCAAAAACCCCGCCCTGCCAGTTGACAGATCGGGATGGAGCATATGCCCCGACTGGCCAGACGGAGTCAAGTCTTTGCTGCGATGGAAATACCTGCGGACAAATCCCTTGCCCGCGTTCACTTTCGACCTTGCCCTTCCGCGTCCCTGCCGCTAAACCCCGCCAAACTTACGACCCAAGGCACGGAGAGGTGGCGGAGTGGTCGATCGCGCCGGTCTCGAAAACCGGAGTGGGTGCAAGCCCACCGTGGGTTCGAATCCCACCCTCTCCGCCACTTGCCCTTGAGGAAAGTTTCTCCCGATCCGGCTGCGGCCGGATTTTTCCGTTGTTTTCGGGGGTTATGCGGCTGGGGCTGTTCACCTACT
>JAYSQA010000425.1:0-7221 GCA_043721775.1 Rhodobacterales bacterium | reverse complement strand
CCAGTCGTAGTGGCGCTGCCGTGAAGAATCTGGCCCATAGTGCCTCCTTCCATTCCAAGGAAAAGATTGCACCATCAAAACCCGGGATCAAACACCTAGGGCCACGCGACTGTTCTTTTCCAGGTCTGGTTTTTGGGGCTTTGGCCGCCCGGCTCCGGTTGTTCAAACCGGCAGTTGCTGCACCGATATTCGAAATTCACACAGCCGTCATGCGGTTGTTGCAAACACAACGCATCTGATGGGCTCGAAGCAAATGCAACGGGGGCAGCGTGCCGCAGGGTCGTTTTGATATGCGGATGGGCGCGCAACTGGCGCAGATGTCGCTGACCGAACAGCGGCTGGCGCGGGCGATTGCGTTGCACAAGGATCGGGTCGTTCGGGCTTCGGCGACGCAGATCGCCGATCTGGTGGGCACCAGTGATGCGACGTTGCTGCGCATGATGCGCGCTTTGGGATACGAGACGCTGGCCGGACTGCGCGAGGATCTGCTGGCTGACCTGACCGGTGGTGCGGCCCCTTCGTTGCGGATGCAGATGTCAATCGAAGAGGCAGGCTCTGACCCTGCGCGGCTTTTGGCGCATGTGATCGGTATTCAGGAAGACCATCTGGCCGCCCGGCGGCTGCCAGCGTTGGCCCTTGCCTTTGGTCAGGCGCTGGAGGTGCTGACGGCCTGCGCAACCGTTCATGTTTTTGGCCTTGGGCCGTCGGGTGCGCTGGCTGACTATCTGACCTTGCAACTGGGCCGCGTCGGGCGACCTGCCCGTGCCTTGACCCTTAGCGGGATTGGCTTGGCGGATCAGATGCTTGCGATGCGGTCTGGTGACGCGCTGGTGCTGATCGTATATGCGCCGCTGTACCGCGAAATGCGGGTGGTGATGGACTGGGCCGAGGCGCTTGGGCTTCGCGTCGTGCTGATATCCGACAGTCTTGGGCCGCTGCTGGACGGCAGGGTTACTGTCACGCTTGACGTGCCTCGCGGGCAGTCAGAGCACTTGGCCCTGCACTCGGCCACCATGGTGATGATCGAGGCGCTGGTTCTGGGCCCGTCGGCAGATGATCGCGACAAGGCTTTGGATACGCTGGACGATTTTGCCAACCTGCGAGCCGCCATCGACAGCAGCTGGACCAAGCGCGGCACCCGCCGCCGCAAGACGGACGAAGCTTCTACTGACATTCCCGCCGAAACTTCCGCCGAAATCCCCGCCGAAATCCCCGCCGAAACCCCCGCCGACATTCCCCCTGCGGCTGAAATGCCGCCTTCCCCGTAAGGAGCTATGATGATGAAACGCGTGTCCTTTGGCCTTGCCTTGCTTTTGTCCACCGCGGCGTTGCCCGCAGGGGCGGCTGATCTGGTTCTGTATGATGCCCTCGACTTCGCGGGCCCTGTGGTTGCGGCCTTCACAAAGGCCACCGGCGTCACCGTTGACGTGGTAGAGCCGGGCTCGACCGGCGAAACCCTTGGCAAGATTGCTGCCGAAGGCCCGAACCCGCAATTCGATATCCTCTGGGTCGATGGCTCGGCGGTGTTTGAACGCCTGCTGCAAGACGGCTCGTTGCAGGCTGTTCCGGCGGATGCCGCTGGTGCGGTCAAGTTCAATGACCTCGGCAAGATGCTGACCCCCGCCGATCTGGCTTTTATCCCCACCGGTGCCTCGACCACCGCAATTGAAGTGAACACCACCAAGGTTGCTGCGGCCGATTATCCGAAGTCCTGGGCCGATCTTGCCAAGTTTGCCGGTGCTGTGGCTGCCAAGGACCCGAACCTGTCCGGCCCGGCCTATCAGTGGCTGGCGGGCTTCTTCCAGACCAATGGCGTCGATGCGGGCAAGGCTTTGCTGGCGCAGGTGCTGACCAACAAGGACATGTCCGGTCTGGGCTCGGGCGGCAAGATCAACAAGGCCGTGCTGACCGGCGACGCAAAGGTGGGCATCAATCAGGACAGCTCGATCATCGCCAAGCAAGTCGGCGGAGAGCCGGTTGTAGCCGTATATCCGTCGGAAGGCTCGGTGGCACTGCCCGAGGGTCTGGGCATCGGTGCCAAGTCGCAGCACATGGACGCGGTCAAGAAGTTCATCGCCTTCGTCTCCTCGCCCGAGGGTCAGGCCGCGATGCAGGATGGCACTGACACCGACTTTTTCTTCATTCCCGTTATCGAGGGTGTGAAGCCGAAAGCCGAACGTCCCGCCTTCACTTTTGTCACGCTGGACGACAAGATCGCCTCTGCCCATGAGGCAGAGTGGAAGCAGTGGTACAAAGACAGCTTCGTACCGCAATGATCCGCGCGAAATGACAGCGCGGTGAGCCTGCATGAAACCCAAGGTGCGGCATTCCCTCGCCGCGCCACTTCCACCCGGCGCCTTTGGGTGCCGGGCTGGGTGGCCATGGTCGCCGTTGATCTGCCAATCGTGCTGGTCTTTGGCCTGCTGATCGTGTTGCCGCTATTGACCGTTCTGGCGCAAGCCGTGATGCCTGCGCTGTTTGATCCAAGGACGCCGGGCTTTGCCATTGACCTGTCGCCCCTTCAGCACGCCGTCATGGCACCGCACGTGGTACGATCCATCCTGCATTCGGTCGAACTGGGGGCTGCCGTGGCCGTGACCGCCACCGTTACGGGCGGCCTGTTCGCCGCCCTGACCCAACGCTTCCGCTTGCCGCTGCGCGTGCTTTACGCGCCGGTGCCGTGGCTGGTGTTCCTGACGCCCGCTTACCTGAAAGCCATGGCTTGGGTGCTGCTGATGGCCCCCGGCGGATACCTCGCGCAACTGGGCGTCCTGCCGCACTGGGCCTCGGACGCCTTCTTCGGCCTCGGCGGGCTGGTGTTCGTCCATACCCTCAGCCTGTTTCCGTTGCCCGCTTTCATCCTTGGTTCAGCCCTCGCCGGTCTGGGTCAGGATATCGAGGACGCCGCCCGGCTGGCGGGCGCCGGCACATGGCGCATCTGGCTGCGCATCAACCTGCCACTTCTGGTGCCCGCCATTGCCCTGTCGATGATCGCCACCTTTGCAGAGGTTCTGTCAGACTTCGGCCTTGCCTCCACCATCGCGCATTCCTCGGGCTTTGGCGTGCTGACCTACGGTATCTATGCCGCAGCCTCTGACTACCCGGTCGACTTCCCGTTGGCGGGGGCCGAGGCGCTGGTCCTCTTGACCCTGATCTTGCTGGTCACCCTTGCCGACCGCCTGTTGCGCAAGCAAAGCGCCTTGCGGCTGATCTCTGGCCGCAGCCGCCGCAGCGTCATCCGAGAGGCGGGGCCGCGGACGCGCTGGCTCCTCTCTTGCATAGCCGTGCTGATCGGCGTTCTGGCGATCTGGCTGCCGCTGGTGGTGATCCTGATCCGCACCTTCACCGCCACGCTCGGCCGCGGGCTGGAACTGGCCAACTTCACCCTTTCTAACGTTGCCCGCACCCTCGCCCCTGGCGCCCCCGCGCTTGACGCCATCGGGCGCAGCTTCCTGTACGCCGCCATTACCGCCTTCTTCGCCGCCGCCATCGCCCTGATCCTCGCGGCACGGCTGGACCGTGCCGGACCCAACCTGCGCGCGGCGGTCAACGGCGTGGCGCTTGGCACCATCGCCATTCCGGGCATCGTGCTGGCCTTCGGCTATATCCTTGTCTGGAACCGCCTGTCGGGGTTCAAAGACTTGCCCTTCCCGCATTACGGTCAGGCTTCGCTGCTGGTCACAGGCTATGTCGCAGCAAGTCTGCCGTACTGCCTGATCATCATCCTGACCGCCGTGGGTCAACTGGCCCCCAGCCTGACCGACAGCGCCCGCCTTTGCGGTCACGGGCCTGCCGCCCGGCTGATCAAGGTCGTCATGCCGCTGGTGCTTTTGGCGGTCATGACCGCCGCCGCCCTGACCTTCATCCGCACGGTCTTTGAACTGCCGGTGTCGCAGCTTCTGATCCCGCAAACCGGCAGCCCCGTGCCGCCCTATGTCGTGCGCCTTCTGGGCCATGATGACGACGGATTGGCTTCGGCCCTTGCCCTTCTGTGCATGATCGGTGCCGGGGGCATCGCGGGGGCAGGGTGGCTACTCGCCCGCAAACACCTGAACTTTGCAGCAAGTGAGACACACCGATGACCCGGTTCTTCAAATGATCCAGCTTTTCAAATGATGCAGGCCCTGATCTGCGAAAGCATCCAAAAGCGCCTCGGCGGCAAACCCATCTTGCGCGCCCTTGACCTGACCGTAGCGCCCGGAGAGGTCGTCTCGCTTCTTGGTGCCTCCGGGTCGGGGAAAACCACGCTTCTGCGCGCCATCGCAGGCCTGAACCATCCGGATGCCGGGCGCATCATTCTGAACGGGATCGAGGTTTTTGGCCCCGCCCGCCTGATTCCCGCCGAAAAGCGTCAGATCGGCATGGTGTTTCAGGATTATGCGCTATGGCCGCATATGACCGTCGCGGGCAACCTTGGCTTTGCCCTTGCCACCCAACGCCTGCCCGCTGCGGAAACCGCGACACGCATCGCCCACGCGCTGGAGGTTACCCGCCTTGGCCCCTTGCGCGACCGCTTGCCCGCTGCTCTGTCTGGTGGCCAGCAACAGCGCGTCGCCATCGCCCGCTGCCTTGCCGCCCGCCCGCAACTGATGCTGTTTGATGAACCGCTGTCGAACCTCGACGCAGCCCTGCGCGAAGACCTGCGGACCGAGATGATGGATATGGTCCGCAAGGAGGGCATCACCGTAATCTACGTGACCCACGATCAGGCCGAGGCCATGGCGGCATCTGACCGTATCGCCGTGATGCGCGAGGGCGAAATTGCCCAATTCGACACCCCCGAAACCCTTTACACCGCCCCCGCCACGCCCTTTGTAGCCAGCTTCATCGGCGGCTTTTCCCTGCTGCATGGCATGAGCGAGGGCGGAACCTTTCATGTCGAGGGCTGGGGCCTGAACCTGCCTTCCCTCCCGGGCCCCGCCATTCTGGTGATCCGCCCCGAAGACGCCCGCCCTGCAATGGACCATCCCGCCACCCGCCTGATTGCCAAAGTCCGCAACGCCGCCTATCAAGGCCGCTGCTGGCGTCTGACCGTCGATATCGCGGGCCAGACCATCCGACTGGATTGGCCCGGTCCGGTCCAGCCCGGTGATTGGCTGGAATTCTCGCTGCCGCCCGACCGCTGCCGCCTTCTGCCGATTGACCCGGCCCCAACCCTGAAGACCGCCTGACGCCCAAACCCGCCTGATCCCTCAGACTGCCCGCCCTTCAAGGATGCCCGACGCATGACATGGACCGCCCTTCTGCCCACCATCACTGCCGCCTTCCTCGCCTCGCTGGTCGAGGTGGTCGAGGCCTTCACCATCGTTCTTGCCGTCGGCCTGACCCGGGGCTGGCGCCCGGCCTTCACCGGTTCCGCGCTGGCGCTGGCGCTTCTGGTGCTGATCGTGCTGATCTTTGGCCCCCTTCTGGCCCTGATCCCGATCAGCGTACTTCAATTCACCGTGGGTGTCCTTTTGATCCTGTTCGGCCTGCGCTGGTTGCGCAAAGCCATCCTGCGCTCGGCCGGCTGGATCGCGCTGCATGACGAAGCAGCCGAGTTCGCCAAGGAAACCAACGCCCTGAAAGCGCAAGCCGCCGAACGCCGCGCCAATTTCCTCGCCGGACTGGCCGCTTTCAAAGCCGTCCTGCTGGAGGGGGTCGAGGTCGTCTTCATCGTCATCGCTGTCGGCACCGCCCACGGCCAGACCCTTTGGGCCGGTGTCGGTGCGTTGGCCGCCGTGGTTCTTGTGCTGCTGGCCGGTATGGCCCTGCATCGCCCCTTGGTCCAAGTGCCGGAAAACACACTTAAATTCGTGGTCGGCCTGATGCTGTCCTCCTTCGGCGTCTTCTGGACCGGCGAGGGCCTTGGCGCGGACTGGCCCGGTGCCGATCTGGCGCTTTTGTGGATTTTCGCCTTATTCCTGATCTTCGCCGTTGCCGCGGTCCGCCTGATCGCCAAACCGACCAAAGGGGTCACCGCATGAAGTTGCTAAAAATGATCTGGGAAGAAACCCTCGGCATGTTCGTCGATGACGGCGCGCTGGCTCTGCAAGCCGTGCTGCTGATCGCCGCCGTGACCGCCGCCGTCAAACTGGCAGGCCTGTCGCCGCTGCTTGGCGGCGTCATCGTGCTGGCAGGTTGCCTTGTGGCACTGGGCCTTAGCCTGCGGCGTAAGGTGCGTAACTGCTAGGCCTACCGTTCATTCATCTCGCCTGCAACCTTTCGGCCGGGCTTTTGTTTGCCTTCCGTCGTTTGCCGGTTTCTGTGCTGAACGGGTGGTCGGCGGGTTGGTTCTCTTTATTTCCATGGGTTCATCGACCACGATGGGCGGCGC
Source organism: Rhodobacterales bacterium (assembly GCA_043721775.1). GTDB lineage: Bacteria > Pseudomonadota > Alphaproteobacteria > Rhodobacterales > Rhodobacteraceae > Stagnihabitans. The sequence continues at coordinate 905 of JAYSQA010000425.1, read as the reverse complement.
GATCACGATCAGGGTGCCCGCCAATGCGATATGCCATTTGGGCACCTCGCCGCCGGTGGCAGAGAATTTCGCGACAAGGCGGCTGAGTTCGACGGTGCCTCGACCAGTTCCTCGGGCATGGTCAGGAAGAAATGGCGGTGGCGACCAGCGGCATGATCCGGATTGCGTCAGAGTTCAGACGGTTCCATTCCACCGTCACCTCAATGCCCGACAGCGCGTTGATCACCCAGGTGATGCCCGACAGATCCAGCCGGGTTTGGAACGTTAAAACCGCATTGGCGGCAACGGCATAGGTCGGCACGATCCGCACCTCCAGCGGCAGCAGCAAGAACAGCGGCCCCATCGCCAGAATGACATGGGTGGCGGTGTTCAGAACCGGCGTGCGCTCAATCATGTGCAAAGCACCTTGCGCTCAATATAGCGGAACCGGAGGCAGGTCAGGGCAATCATCAGCCCCACCAGAATGATCGACTGGGCGCCAGCGCCGGAATAATCCAGACCCTGGAAGCCGTCGCTGGAGATGTTGAAGATCTTGTAGACCATGAGGTTGGTGGCGCGCGAGGCCCGCCCAAGGTCATGGTGTCAACGATGCCGACGCTGTCAGTGAAGCTGTCAGTGATGTTGATCACCAGCACATAGAAGAAGGTCGGCGCCAGCAGCGGTAATTGAATGTCGCGCATCCGCCGCAGCACCCGCGCACCGTCCATCGATCCAGCTTCAATCAGCGAACGCAGGATGCTTTGCAAGCCTCCCAGAACGAAGATGACATTGCAGGCCCCTCTCTTCCAGGCTCCGGCCACGATCGCGATCACCACGGCCATCGCCTGCGCGCCATTCTCAACCGGGTTCCACAGCTGCGCAAAGGCCTGATTGACGACCATCATGATCCCCGCGCCGGGTAAGAA
>JAYSQA010000424.1:0-2209 GCA_043721775.1 Rhodobacterales bacterium | reverse complement strand
TGCCGCCGATGGGGGTTTATTCCCACATCGTCGGCATCGACATCGTGCGCACCGGGCCGACCGATTTCTTCGTGCTGGAGGACAACTGCCGCACGCCTTCGGGTGTCAGCTACATGCTGGAATCCCGCGAGATGATGATGCGGATGTTCCCGGATCTGTTCCGTGAAAACCGCATTGAACCCGTGGACCGTTATCACGAACTGCTGCGCCGCACCCTGACCTCGGTTGCACCGCAGAAGTGCAAGCATGAACCGACCATCGTGATCCTGACGCCGGGGCATTATAACTCGGCTTATTACGAGCACAGCTTTCTGGCCGACCTGATGGGGGTGGAACTGGTCGAGGGGCAGGATTTGTTCGTTGAGGGTGAATTTGTCTACATGCGCACGACCGAAGGGCCGAAGCGGGTGGATGTGATCTATCGGCGGATTGATGACGCCTACATCGACCCTTTGTGCTTCCGGCCGGATTCGATGCTGGGCGTGCCGGGATTGATGGACGTCTACCGGTCAGGCGGGGTGTCGATCTGCTCGGCTCCGGGGGCGGGGGTGGCGGATGACAAGGCGGTTTACACCTTTGTGCCGGAAATGATCCGCTTCTATCTGGGCGAAGAGCCGATCCTGAACAACGTGCCCACCTGGCAATGCGCCAAGCCGGACGATCTGAAATACGTGCTCGACCGCTTGCCGGAACTGGTGGTCAAAGAGGTCCACGGCTCGGGCGGTTATGGGATGCTGGTGGGGCCGAAGTCGACGAAGGAACAGGTGGAAACCTTCCGCCAGAAGATCCTGAAAGACCCGGGAAATTACATCGCCCAGCCGACTTTGGCGTTGTCGGCCACGCCGACCTTTGTGGCCGAGGGTGTGGCGCCGCGCCATGTGGACCTGCGGCCCTATTGTCTGGTAGGCGAGCGCATTGAACTGGTGCCGGGCGGGTTGACGCGGGTGGCCCTGACAGAGGGGTCGCTGGTGGTGAACTCGTCACAGGGCGGTGGCGTCAAGGATACCTGGGTGTTGGCGGAGTAAATCATGCTGTCTAGAACTGCCGACAACCTGTATTGGATCGCCCGCTATATGGAGCGCGCCGAAACCGCCGCACGTCTGCTGGAGGTGGGCGCGCGGATATCCTTGCTGCCCACCGCGCAGGGCTACCGCAACGAGTGGGAATCCATCCTGCAATCGACCGGCACCCAAGGCGCCTTCGGGGCCAAGTATGGCGAGGCCATTCAGCGCAACATCGAAAGCTTTCTGTTTTTTGACCGCGACAATCCCTCGTCCGTCGCGTCCTGCATCACCCAGGCGCGTGAGAATGGCCGCATTGTGCGGACGGCTTTGACAGGCCAGGTCTGGGACGCGCTCAACACCGCGTTTCAGGAACTGCGCCAGATTGAAAGCACCCCCCGCAGCGAGCTGGAATTGTCGCGTCTGACGGATTGGACGATGAAACATGCCGCCATGGTGCGCGGCGGCATTGAAGCCACGCTCTTGCGCGACGATGGCTATGATTTCCTGAACCTTGGTTATGCGCTGGAGCGCGGCGATGCGACGGCACGCTTGATGGATGTGAAATACTATGTCCTGTTGCCGCGCATGGGCGTGGGTACCGGGGTGGATAACGACCAATGGTCGATGATGCTGCGGGCCCTGTCGCTGAACCGGGCGTTCCATTGGGCCTATGGTGGCGATGTCAGTGCGGCGAAGATCGCGCACTTTCTGATCCTGAACCCGCATTGCCCGCGTGCGCTGATCACCTGTGTCACCGACACCAACAGCCACCTTGCCCGGATTGCCAAGATGTATGGCAAGTCGGCCGGCGTGCAGGCCAAGGCCCAGGCCTTGCAGGCCGAACTTGACAGTCTGACACCCGAGGCGATTTTCGAAGAGGGTCTGCACGAATTCCTGTCGCGCTTCATTCTGCATACGGCTGAAATCGCCGGAATGGTTCACAACACCTACCTGTCAGGGGACATGCGCTGATGTTGCTGCTGATCGACCATGTAACGCTGTATCGCTACGACCCGCCGGTGCGCGGCGTGGTGCAAAGCCACCGGCTGACACCCTCGGGCTGCGAAGGCCAAAGGGTGCTGGAGTGGGAGGTAACCGTGTCCGGTGGCGTCAAGGGCGGTGGTTTTCGCGACGGTGCCGGTGATTGGGTGCAGGGGTGGAGCGTCAAGGGCCCGGTGTCCGAGATTGCCGTGCATGTCCGGGGC
>JAYSQA010000423.1:0-29567 GCA_043721775.1 Rhodobacterales bacterium | reverse complement strand
CGTCAGCCAGAATAGATCACTCATGCAGCACCCCCAAGGATGCCAAAAGTGAATCAGTGAAGCAGGACGGAAACAAGCGGGTTAATGAGGTCTGAGCCTGGAGGGTGCATAGTCCAGCGGGGCGGGGTCTGAGAGTCGGGGTCTGAGAGTCGGGGTCTGGGGCGACTGTCGCGGCCATTGACTAACTAACATGCTAGTGTACATGATTGTACGCCAGCCGATCCGCCAAAGAAGCGAAAAGCTGTCTGTGCAAAATTCTGTGCAAAATTCTCTGCAACAATGGGAGGAATTCAACCATGAAGACCAAGCTTGCGATTGCTGCTTTGCTGCTGTCGGCGGCCTCGACGGCCAGCTTTGCCGATACGTCCTCGATGAAAATCGCATTTTCCAACAACTATGCGGGCAATTCCTGGCGGCAGGCCATGCTGACCAGCTATGGGCTGGTGTCCGAGAAGGCCGTGGCCGACAAGGTGGTCGCCGCCTCTGACGTCTTCACCACGGCGGACAAGGAAGTGCCGACCCAGGCCGCGCAGATTCAGAACCTGATTCTGCAAGGCTATAATGGCATCGTCATCAACGCAGGCTCGCCCGACGCGTTGAACGGTGCGGTCAAGCAGGCCTGCGATGCGGGCATTGTGGTCGTGTCGTTTGACGGCATTGTGACCGAACCCTGCGCTTACCGCGTTGTCGTCGACTTCAAGGCGATGGGGATGCAGGAAGTTGAAGAAATGCTGAAGTTCCAGCCCAAGGGTGGCAACTTGCTGGAAATCCGCGGGCTTGCGGGCACCTCGATTGACGAGGCTATCCATCAGGGCATTCTGGCGGGCGTCGCGGCCCATCCGGAATTCACCATCGTGAACTCTGTTACCGGCGATTGGGACCAGACCACGGCACAGAAGGCCGTGGCCACCGTTCTGCCGTCGCTGCCCGATATCGTGGGCATCGTGGATCAGGGTGGCGACGGCTACGGTGCGGCGCAGGCCTTTGCCGCCGCTGGCAAGCCGCGTCCGACCATCATCATGGGCAACCGTCAGGACGAGTTGCAGTACTGGAAAGAGCAGAAGGCCAAGGACGGCTATGCGACGTGGTCGGCCTCGATAGCACCCGGCGTGTCGTCGTTGGCGTTCTGGGTGGCGCAGCAGGTGCTGGACGGTCGCAAAGACATTCCGCATGACCTGCTGGTGCCCTATCTGGCTTTCACGCAAGACACGTTCGAGGCTGAACTGCCCAACATCGCGGCTGGCAGCGTGGCAAGCCACGAATACACGCTGGAAGAGTCGCTGGCCGCCATCAAGGCGAACATGAAGTGACACAAAGGCCCGCGAATTTGGTCAGCCTTGGTTGACGTCAGCCATGACTGACCCCGCGCGCAGCGTTGCAAGGTTGGACGGCGTCCGGAAAAGCTATGGCGCCGTCCGCGCCCTCGATGGAGTGGATTTTGCCGTCCACTCCGGCGAATGCATCGGGCTTGTCGGCCACAATGGGGCCGGCAAGTCTACCTTGATGAGCATTCTGGCCGGGACCGGCACGCCGGACTCCGGGCAGATTGCCATTGACGGGGCCGAACAGACCACCTGGACCATTCAGCGTGCCCGCGCTTTGGGGGTGCGCTGTGTGTTTCAGGAACTGTCGCTGTGCCCCAACCTCAGCGTGGCGGAAAACACCCGCGTCAGCCATGCCGCCCTGAACGGCTGGGGTGGGGCAGGGCGGGCTGCGGCCTTGATCCGTGCCAGTCTGGACCAGATTTTCCCCGGCCACGGCATCGGTGCGCAGGATATTGTGGGTGACCTTGCCATCGGTCAACGCCAGATGGTCGAAGTGGCGCGGGCCTTCACGGTGACGGATGACCCGCTGCATATGGTCATTCTGGATGAGCCGACCTCGTCGCTTGACGCCGAAACCGCGCGGCAGTTGCTGGCCCATGTCCGGCGGGCGGTGGCTTCGGGGATCAGTTGTGTGCTGATCTCGCATATCCTTGGGGAAATTCTGGAAACCAGTGACCGGGTTGTTGTGATGCGCGATGGCAAGGTTGTGGCTGATGCGGCCTCGTCCAGGTTGACGCGGGACGGTCTGGTGGCCGCGATGGGCGGGGCACGGTTGCACGACAAGACAGCGCGCACCGCTGCCAGGGCAGAGGCGGCGCCGGTGGTGGTATCCGTGCAACCGGGTGCGGCCCATGGTGAGATCGGATTGCAGGCCCGGCGCGGCGAGATCATCGGTCTGGCCGGATTGGCCGGGCATGGCCAGACCCGGCTGCTGATGCAGCTGTTTGATGCTGCCGGAACGCAGGGCAAGCCCGTCAGCGTGGCCGGGCAGGTGGCTTTGGTGGCCGGAGACCGGCAAACCGATGGCATCTTTCCCTTGTGGTCGATTGCCAAGAACATCTCTGTCCGTTCGCTTGGCACTTTGCGGCGCGGGCTGTTCATTGCGGCGGACCAAGAGGCGCAGATGGCCCGCGATTGGCGCGACCGGATCGGCATCCGGACCGACGATATGGACAACAACATCCTGTCTTTGTCAGGCGGCAACCAGCAAAAGGCGCTGTTCGCCCGTGCTTTGGCGTCGGACGCCCAGATCATCCTGATGGATGACCCGATGCGCGGCGTTGATATCGGCACCAAGCTGGATGTCTATGACCTGATCCGGACTGAGGCGCAGCGTGGCCGCACGTTCCTGTGGTACACCACCGAAACCGATGAGCTGGACAATTGCGACCGGGTTTATGTCTTCCGCAATGGCCGTATCGTGGCCGCATTGGATCATAGCGAACTGACCGAGGAAAAGATCATCCACTCCTCTTTCGCCGAGGCCGCAACGTGAGCGCGGTCACCACATCGCGCCAGTCGCGCAACATGGGCAGGGTGTTGCGCACCATGCTGCCTGCCCTGTCGATGACGCTGATCCTGATCGCCATCGCCTGGCTTAACCCCCGCGCCATCAGCTATTTCGGCTTCAGCCTGATGCTGAACCTTGCGATCCCGATCGCGCTGGCGACCGTGGCGCAGATGTTCGTCATCACCATCAACGAGCTGGACCTGTCCATCGGCACCTTCGTGGGCTTTGTCGGCTGTGTAACCGCCACTTGGCTGCACGATGCGCCGGTGGTGGGGGTTCTGATCTTGCTGGCCTCGATTGGGGTTTATGCCGGACTTGGGGCGCTGATCCACTTGCGCAACCTGCCCTCGATTGTCGTGACGCTGGGGATGAGCTTTGTCTGGCAGGGGCTGGCAATCTTGCTGTTGCCCAAGCCGGGCGGGGCGGCACCAGATTGGCTGAAGGGTTTCATGGGGTTTCAGACGCCGTTTGTGCCGTTTCCCATCCTTGCGGCGGTGGTGATTGCGCTGGTCGTGCATTTCGGCCTGATGCGCAGCGCTTACGGCACAGTGTTGCGTGGCGCGGGCGGCAATCCGCAGGCCATTGGGCGGGCAGGGTGGTCGCTGTTGAAAACCAAGGTTGTGATGTTCGCACTGACCGGCACCTTCGGGGTGATCTCGGGGATGGCGCTGATTGGCATCACCACCTCGGCGGATGCCAATATCGGCAACGGCTATACGCTTTTGTCCATCGCCGGGGTGATCCTGGGTGGGGGAGAGTTTGTCGGCGGCCGTGTCTCGCCCATCGGTGCGGTGATCGGGGCCTTGACGCTGGCGCTGGCGGCATCGCCCTTGTTGACCTTCATGCATATCCCGCCGGATTGGCAGGTGGCGGCCAATGGGGTGATCCTGATCACCGTGCTGGCGGCGCGGGCCTTGATCAGCCGGAAGGGGGCATGACCATGCAGCGCTTGGGCAAACTGTTCGCCAACCCGTGGATCTGGTCCTATCTTGGCGCGGGGGTGGTCTGGCTGGCGGCGGTGATCTTTACCGGAGGCCATGGCGCTGGCGGCATGATCACCGCAGCCCTGTCGCTGGCGGTGTTCACGGTGATCGTGGGCTTGGGGCAGATGTTTGTGATCACGCTAGGCCCCGGCAACGTTGATCTGTCGCTGCCCGCCAACATCGGGCTGGCGAGTGCTGTGGCCATGAAGACGATGGATGGCAATGACAACCTGATCGCGCTTGGCCTGCTGGCAGCACTGGCGTGTGGAGCCGTCATCGGCCTTGCCAACTACACGCTGATCCGGCTGCTGCGCATTCCGCCGATCATTGCCACGATGTCGTCCAGCTTCATCATCCTGTCGACCGATATCCACTATGGACGCGGCTTGCAGATCAAACCGCCGCAGGGCTTCGCCGATTTTGCCAATGTGCAGATCCTGGGCATCCCGATTCTTGCGGTCTTTGGGGTGGCTTTGGCTGTGGTGGCCTGGGTAGTCTTGCAGCGGATGGTCTATGGCCGGTCGGTTCTGGCCATCGGGCAGAACATGCGCGCGGCCAGACTGGCCGGCATCCCGGTCGAACGGGTGCGGCTTTTGACCTACACACTGTCGGGCACGCTGGGCGGCATCAACGGCGCGCTTTTGGCCGGGTACTTCCGGGGGGCGAGTGTCGATATCGGCAACGAGTACCTTTTGTCCTCGATTGCCGTGGTGGTGATCGGCGGCACGTCGGTTGCCGGTGGCAAGGCCAATGTGCCGGGCATCTGGGGGGCGTCGCTGTTTCTTGTTCTGCTGCTTACCATGCTCAACACCTTTGGTGTCAGTGCGGGTCTGCGGCTTTTGCTGACCGGATTGATCATCGTCGGAGTCATAACCGCGGCCGGGGGGCACAAGACCGGACGCTGAAACAAGAAAGGCCAAACCATGCCCTTCGTCACTATCCGCATCGTCAAAGAGGTCATCGCCGATGACCCCACAGCCAAAAAGACCGCCATGGCCGAAAAAATCGTCGCGGCCATCGCCGAGACGGCCGGCATTTCGAAAAACGATGTCTGGGTGGTGTTCGAAGAGGTTGCCGCCCGCGATTGGTTTGTCGGGGACCTGAGCGTCGAGACGCGGAGGCAGAAAACATGACCGCCGAGATCCGTGATGCCGGGTTCGCAAAGGTCATCGGCGCCCATCCGGTGCTGGAACGTCTTGCCGCAGGCTTTGACTTCACCGAAGGGCCGATCTGGCATCCGCACGGCCAGCACCTGATCTTTTCCGATATTCCCGGCAACGCCTTGCTTCGCTGGACGGCAAAGGCCGGGGTGCAGACCCTCCGCCACCCGTCCAACATGGCGAACGGCAACACCTATGACCGCTTGGGCCGGATGCTGACCTGCGAACATGCCACCAGCCGTGTCACCCGGACCGAGGCGGATGGGAAAGTCACCATCCTCGCCAGCCATGCCGGGGCGTTTGAGCTGAACAGCCCCAATGACATTGTCGTCGCATCGGACGGCAGGATCTATTTCACCGATCCGACCTATGGCCGGATGCCCTATTACGGTGTGGAACGCCTGCAACAGCTTGATTTTCAGGGCGTCTGGCGGGTGAATGCGGATGGCAGTGGTCTGGCGGCGCTGGCGCGTGATTTCGTGCAGCCGAACGGTCTGTGCTTTTCGGCGGACGGGTGCCAGTTGTTCGTGAATGACACCGAGCGGATGCATATCCGGGTGTTTGACGTAACGGCGCAGGGCGATCTGACCGGCGGCAGGGTCTGGGCCGAGTTGACCGGCGCGGGTGAGGGCGGTCCTGACGGCATGAAGATGGATGCGGCGGGCAACCTGTATTGCTGTGGACCGGGGGGCTTGCATGTCTTTTCCCCCGACGCCCGCTGTCTTGGCGTGATCCGGGTGCCTGAGATGCTGGCCAACTTCACCTGGGGTGACCCCGATATGCGCAGCCTTTTCCTGACCGCAACCACATCGCTGTACCGCGTCAGATCAAAGACCCCCGGTGTTCCGCTTTTCTGATCGGATCAGGGCAGTTTCACGCCGGTCCCTCGCTTAGGTGCTTTGCGGGGCAAGGGGCGTCAAAGGCGCTGCCGGTGTTTCAGGCATGGCCTTTGCCACGGGTGCGCGATCTGCCATGTTCCTTGCAGGCATTGTCCGGCATAAGAACGGCAGGAGGACATGATGTTCAGCACTTGGAAGCAGGAAAAAGCCGTTCAGACCGTGGTGGACGAGGCGCAGGCGCTGGCGGATAAACTCGCCGACACAAAACCGCATTTTGTCGAAAGTCAGGCGGCTGCGGCACGGTTCTGGGCTGGGTTTTATCTTGCCAGCGGGCAGAACCTGCAAGCCATGACGGACTGGCCGCCTGCTGCTATTGTGAAGTTCGCCAGCACGACGCAAACCAAAATCGCCGCCCTGCGCAAGAAGCGTGAATATGACACCAGTGACGGCCTGGCGGTCTGGCTGCACACGGCGCGCGCGGTGACAGAGCCCAGAATTGCCCCCGCCGTGCGTGAAATCTGGGCATCCCTGATGAAAGCCGGGCCGAATGCCGATGCGATGGCCCATGATAAGCTGCTGGAAGCGGGGTTGCCGCTGGATCAGGGCCGCCAAATTCCCAAAGGGTTCGTGATCGGGGATCAGGACCCCGGGTTCGACTGACGCAACAGGACTGCGGCCAGAGGCACGACCCCAAACCATGTGTCCCTGTCCCCGCAGGCGCATCAGCCGCCATTGCCAAGGGTGGCAATGTTGAACAAGGATGAGCCGCGGGATACCTTGCCTTGGGCGGAAGGCACACGCCGCTGGCGTTGGCCCTGTACCGCACGGGCTGGTCACACAGGAGAGCGATTTGGCGCATGATCTGGTTCTGAAGGGCGGCCGGGTGATGGACCCCTCGCAGGGGATTGACCGGACAGCCGATGTGGCCTTTGCCAAGGGCCGGGTTGCCGCCATCGGTTTTGGCCTGACCGGCCGCGACCAGCGCGATTGCAGCGGTCTGATCGTGACACCGGGGCTGATTGACCTGCACACCCATGTCTACTGGGGCGGCACCTCGCTGGGGGTTGAGGTGGATGCCTATGCCCGGCAATCGGCGGTGACGACTTGCGTGGACACCGGCAGCGCCGGGCCGGGCAACTTTGCGGGCTTTCGTGCCCATGTGATTGAACGGGCCAGGGCGCGGGTTCTGGTCTACCTGCACGTCTCATTTGCCGGGATTTATGCCTTTTCCCCTACCATCATGGTCGGAGAAAGCCACGATATGCGCCTGATGGCCGCACGCGAGGCGGTGGCCGTGGCGCTGGCCAACCCCGACGTGATCATCGGCATCAAGGTGCGGGTCGGACGGCACGCCAGCGGACCTTCCGGCATCCAGCCGCTGGATGTGGCGCTGGATGTGGCCGATGCCACCGGCCTGCCCGTGATGGTTCATATCGACGAGCCGCCGCCGACCTATGCCGATGTGGTGGACCGGTTGCGCAAGGGCGATGTGCTGACCCATTGTTTCCGTCCGTTTCCCAACGCGCCCTGCCACGGCGACGGCAGGGTGCGCGCCTCGGTTCTGGCCGCCCGGGCGCGGGGGGTGTTGTTCGACGTCGGGCACGGCATGGGCTCGTTTTCATGGGACACGGCGCGCAAGATGGTGGCAGAGGGGTTCTGGCCGGATACAATCTCGTCTGATGTGCATGCGATGTGCATTCAAGGCCCCGCCTGGGATTTGCTGCGCACGATGACGAAGTTTCTGGCACTTGGCTTGCCCCTGGTCGATGTGGTGGCCCGCACCACCCTTAACGCCGCCACAGCCTTGCGGCGCAGGGACCTGGGCACGCTGGCCGTGGGCGCCATCGGTGACGCCAGCATCATCGCACTGGAAAACCGGCCGATAGACTTGGAGGACGTGCTGGGCGAGGTGGTTTCCCATCCGCGGCGCCTGACGCCCAAGGGCATGGTCATCGGCGGCATGTGGGAGGCGGCTGGTCAGGCGGCTGGTCAGGCTGGGGGCGCATGACCGAGGTTTCCATCTGGGCCTATCCGTGGGATCTGCACGATCTGGGCCTGATGCCTGCATTGGCGAGCATTGAAGGGGCAGGCGTCGGCATGATCAGCCTTGCCACATCGTACCACGCCGGGCGGTTCTTGGAGCCGGGCAATCCCAAACGGCGGGTCTATTTCCCGCAGGATGGCACGGTCTATTACAAGGTCGATGCCGCCCGCTGGTCCGGGGCCGAGATAGCACCGCTGGAGGCTGACATCGTCGCGCGCGAGGGTGACAAGCTGGCCCTGTTGGTGGGCTTGCGCGACCGGGGGCAGGGGGTCAGTGGGGGCGGGCCGGGGGTCAGTTGCTGGACGGTCTGTCTGCACAACACCCGTCTTGGCAGGATGCATCCGGCGCATGTGCTGCGCACGGCGCATGGCGATCCGCAGTACTACGGGCTGTGCCCCTCCAGCCCTGCGGCACGGGCTTATGTGGTGGGGTTGGTCGCAGAGATATCCGACCGCTACCGCCCTGACCGGATCGAGTTGGAAAGCCCTGATTTCATGGGCTTTTCGCATGGCTATCACCACGAAAAAGACGGGCTTTCGGTCTTGCCAGAGGATGATTTTCTGCTGGGCCTGTGTTTTTGCCCCCACTGTCTGGCCCGCGCCAAAACTGCCGGAGTCGATGGCGAGGCGGCGCGCCGGTCGGTGGTGACCTTGCTGGATGCGGCCTTCGCCCGCGAACTGCCGCAGGCGCAGTTCCCCGACTTTCCCGCGCAGGGTATCGCCGCTTTTGCCAAGGTTCCGGCGCTGCTGGACTATATCCTGTGGCGGTCCGAACCCGTGACATCGCTGGTGGCCGAGGTCAGGGCCGTTGTTCCGCAAGGGGTGCGGTTGCTGCTGATCGACTATGAGGGGTCGTGGTGGGGTGGCGTTGATGTGGCGGCCATCGCACCTTTCGTCGATGGTCTGATCCACTGTGCCTATGTCACGCCGGTCGACCGGATTGCCGGACTGATGGCCGGGGCACGGCTTGTCCTTGGCCCGCACAAAACCCTGATCGCCGGGTTTCAACTGTTCCACCCCAACGTGAAAGACCGCGCTGATCTTGAGGCTCGGGTCGCTGCGGCGGGGCCTTGGGCCGATGGGTTCAACTTCTACAATCTGGGCATGGTGCCACCCAAACGGCTGGACTGGATCAGAACCGCCGTGGCCAAAGCGACCGGACTTGCCTGAGCGCGAGCAAGCGCTTGGGAATCGGCGCTTGGGAATCGGCGCTTTGAATTGGTAATCGGGGTGGCACAGGCGGGCGTGATGCGTGCCACCTTGGCTTTGGCGGAGGGGGCGGGCATCACTGGGATCCAGACAGCTCTGCCTGCGGGTCGACGAACAGGTGGCGCGCCCACGTGGCCCTGTGGCGTCCGGATTTCCTTGCCCTCGGGCCGGTGACCGCCAATCAAGGCGCCGGCGGCAACATTTACGATACCCTCTACAGCTTTCTGAGCGGGGCCGATGACCTGGCCCAGTCCCGGCTGCACGCGGGCACCACGGCGACAGCCATCTGGCCCCGTGACTGCGCGGCCAAGGCGTCTCGCGGGCAATACATCTTGGCCCCCGATCTGCCCGCCGCGTTGAAGCCGTCCGAGAAAATCCGCAGCACTGTGGGCCACCGGATGGATATCATGGTCAGGTTCTATTCCATATGGCATGATCAGCCCTGTCTGCACAGTTGTTGACAGTCACGACAACAGGTTGGGCGCAAGACAAGCCGCAGGGGGCCGACTTTACCGGCCCGTCCAACGCCGTCTGACAGGCGACGCAGCAGGGCTATCAGGATGCCTGCGCCAGGATCGCGGCGCATTGCCGGATGGTCTATGTGCAGGAAGGCGGTTGCATTCGCGGGCAGGTCGTCAGGATCAGGGCCGCGTTGGCCCGCAAGCCGGATGCGCTGATCGCCTCGATCATCGACAACACCGCCTTCGATGACGTGATCAGACGAGCGCAGGGCGACAGCGTGATAGCCTCGAACATTGTTGCTCTGGACAGGTGCTGTGGCCAAAGCGCGACAGTCTTTCATCGGGCAAAGGTTTGAACCGGCAGGGTATCGTCTGGCCAAGATGCCATGGGCCAGTATGCGCAAGGATGGGAGGGCCATATGCTGATCGGCGTCTCTGGTCCACGTCAGAACTGGCCTGAAATCCGCGCCTTTGGTGTCACGATCGTCAGGGATTTGCAGACCAAGGCCGATCCCGACCGCAAGGTCACCTGTGTCAAGATAGTCTTTGGCACTGATCTTGCCGTCACCGCTGACCGCGCGGCGGCGCACCTGAACGCCCGTCCTGAAACCGACGCCTTTACCGAATGTGACAGGCCGACGCGTCGGGCGTCTTGAATGACAAGGGCTTGCTCCCTGACAAGGAGCTGCTGGCGGGTTTGACCTTGGGCCTATGGTGCCGGACCCGGCCATTTCCGGTTATGTTCTGCGAGGTTGCCCAGCACCACAACAAGCGGGGTTTCCTGCCGGTGGTGGTGGTGTTCCGGCCAGGCTACATACCCTACCCCGGCAGACAAAACGCGGGTCGGGCGCTGTTCTATCCGACCGATGGGACCGTTGCGCGCGATCTGTCGGAAAAGCCTGCGCGCTGAGTGACTGAACCCGACCGGTGAAAGGCCCCCTAGCGCCGGTTCTGCTTTTGAGGGCACAGCATCGCCGGATGGGCCGCCGATTGAAACTGGTCCTGCAAGACCCCGAATGCGCCAGTTCAAACGTATTTCTGCCGCTGTCGGGTGCATTCGCGCCCTGGTCTTGTGGTTTGCATCGCTGATCAGCCTGCGTCTGGACGTGACCAATTTCGGCAACCGGGTGTGCATGACCGGGGGGGGGGGCCAGCCGCCGCGACGGGCATCCCGTCAGGCAAGGTCAAGATCGCCGGTTGCACGAACTGCCCGGTCCTTGCGGGCTTTGCCGGGATGAACCAGCGCCTGCGGCTGAAGTCCTTCCTGCCCTCCAGCGGCGCGGAGGCGCAGTTGCAGGCGGCGGTGATCGGCGGCACGTTACAGCCGGGGGGAATGACTTTGGTGGCCTGATCGGGGCCAGGCTGATCGGCGTCATCGACAAGTGCATGGTCATGCCCCTGATCGCCGCCCAAGGGTTCAAATTCGCCATCGGCGCGCTGACCACCTTCGCCGTGGTGGGCAACGCCGTGCTGCGCCGCAAAGGCCGCAAGATGAAGGTTGCGACCGACACATGCCCCCTTCATGGAAACCCGCAACCGCGCCCCTGTCACTGGCGGCGCGGGCACCATCAGCAGCGCCTACGCCTGCGCCCTCGCCTGCTCCGCCGCCAATTTCGTCGCCACCGGGGCGCAGGTGACCGTGATGGACCGGCCAAAGGCCACGCTTCCGGCCGGCCATGGCGGGCTGGTGGTAGACCTGAACGATCTGACCGCCGCTCAAAAGCAAATTACCGTTGCCCGTTCGAGATGATGATCAACAACGCCGCCCGGACAATCAACAAACCCGTCGAGGAGTTCAGCCTTGACGACAGCAAGGATCATATCCGTCAACTCCTCTGCCGCCTTTGCCCTGATGCGGGCCTGCGCGCCGGGATGAAGGCCAAAGGCTGCGGCAGGGTGATCCGCCTGACCTTGCTGACGCTGAACGGCCAAATGGAACGGTCATGTGCCCGGTGCTTTTTGCAAAGAGGCGACGGTAGGGATGACGAGGGGTCTGGCGCGGGAATTGGGCAAATACGGGCAGCACCGTCAATGCCATCGCCCCCGAAAGCGAAGGCGTCGGACGCCGCATCTGTTCCGGACGGAAAAGTACCGCGCCTTTGTTCTGAAACAGCGACGCCTCAAGTCGCCTCTGATGCCCAAGGATGTGGCCCCTTTGGCGGTCATCCTCGCCCGGGACCGCGCACGTATGATTTTGGGGCGGAGCACCGGTATTGATGGGGGCCGGTGAAGGCCGTGGCCAACACGGCGGCACGGGCGTTTGCCATCCGCATCGACGTGGTCCCAGTGGCGGTCGCCTCCGGGACCGGCCGCCGAGTTCTGCCGCCGAGTTCTGCCGCCGTGTGGGCCGTCTTGCGTGGTTGCTGAGGCTGACCTTCGGGGGCCGCAGACGGTCTTCTTGGCGAAGGGCTGGTTGTTGAGATTGGTGGAGCCGTGGCGCAGAACAACACCCCGGCCTTTGCCGATGTGCTGGCCGATGTCACGGCGGCTGGCACGATCAGGGTCGGGATTTTTGAAGATTTCCCGCCCGTCGCCTCGCTTAACACCGCGATGAAGATTGAAGGCTATGACACTGAAGTGGCCGACAAACGCGCCGCCGCTTTGGGGGTTAAGGCCGAACTGGTGGCCATCACCGGGCAAAACCGCATCCCCTTCCTGACCAAGGGCAAGGTCGATGTTCTGCTGTAAATCGGCTTATGCGACGAACGCGCGCAGGTGGTGGATTTTGTGGCCCCTTACGCGCCCTGTTACATCGTGGCCATGGGTCCAAAAGTGCTTGACATCAAGGACGCCGCTGGCCTGTCCGGCAAGACCATCGCCGTGAACAAGGGCACGCTGAAGAATACCGAGGTCACCAAGGTCGCCCCCGCCGATGCCACCATTCAGCGCCATGCCGACTACAGCGGCGTGATTTTCTCGTTTCTGTCGGGCCAGTCGCAACGGATGGTGTTGGGCAATGACGTGGGTGCGACGATCTTTGCCCAGAACCCGCCGATTGAACCGGCTGAAAAGTTTCAACTGCTGTCCTCTCTTTTACAGATGGTGGTGACGCAGGGCCAAACCGGGCTGAAAGACGCGCTGGACAAGGCGTTGATGACGATGAAGGCGGATGGCAGCCTGAACGACATCGCGGTGAAATGGCTGAAACAGCCGCTTGCCAAGGATTTCTGATCCGGGCATGGGCTACCAGCTGGATTTCAGCGCGATTGCCGCCAACCTGGGCCTGCGTCTTCACGGGGCGTGCTTGACCGTGATGCTGGCCGCGTTGGCAGCAACCCACGGCGTGGGCCTAAGCATCGGTGGCGGTGCCACCCGGCGCTGGGGGCCGGTCTGGGCGCAAAGGCTGGTGGGCGCTTATGCGGAACGGATCCGCAATACGCCCTTCATTGGGCAGCTTTTCTTCATCTTCTTCGGTCTGCCCGCCCTTGGCATCAAACTGTGTGCCCTTGGTGCGGCAGCGCTGGCGATGACCATCAACCTTGCCACTTACGGCATTGAAATCATGCGGGCCGGGCTGGAAGCCATCATCCCTGCGGGCCAACGCGAGGCCGGGCTGGCGCTGGGCCTGTCGCCGCGGGCGGTGATTGGGCTTGGCACCCTGCCGCAGGCGGTAGCGGTGGTCTGCCCGGCCCTTGTCAGCCAGATCATCATCACCATCCTCGACTCCGGCGTGGTCAGCCAGATTGCGGTCATTGACCTGACCCAAGTGGCCGACCCGATCCAGTCGCGCATCTGCCGCGCGTTTGAGCCGTATTTCATTGTCACCCTGATCTATCTGGCCATGGCGCTGATGCTTTATGCCTGCGCCTTTCTGGCGGAGATCTGGCGCGGCTGTGTGGATGGCATCGCGCAGGGCCAATGGGATGCCAGCACCAGTCCGGGCTTGACCTTCACACCGCGGATGCGTCTTGTCATCCTGCCACAGGCCCTGAAAATCGGCATTCCGCTGACCTTGGGCTTTCTGGTGCAACTGGTCAAAAGCACGGCCCTCGCCTCGATCACAGGCTTTGACGCGTTGACCCGTGCAGGCCAGATCGTGGCAAACGCCACCTACAAGCCGCCGATCATCTATGCGCTGGTGGCGCGGATCTGCTTTGCCATCTTTTCCCCCCTGACCCTTGCCGCGCGCGTGCTGAAGCGCCGGTTGCGGATCACGCGTTGAAAAGGGGTCGTGCCGGGCAGCGAACGCCATGGCCAAGCGGAAGGCCAACTTGCGGCAGGCCGTGTCAGGCCAGCAGGTGGTGCTTTGCCACCTCAACCGACCGGGCATCAGAAGGGCAGGGCGCAAAGCGCAACTGTCGATGCCACGAGGATGGATATTGCCGGCCACGGCGACCTTCGCAGCCGTCAGTCCACGACGTCCGGGCCGATCAGCGGCGGCGATCAGAGGGGGCCCCAGTCAGAACGCCTTGGGGTGGCGCAGTCCACCCCAGAATTGCGCCAGATCGGCGGGCCAAAGCGCGTTGGCGGCCTGACGAATCACACTCGCTGAAAATCCCGTGATCGTGCCTTACACCGGGCGGTGATCCGAACGTGTGGCGCGGCGGGCCTGGTCTTATCGGAAAGCGCTGCGCCTGCATCCGAACCTGCGGTTGAATTCAAGATTTGCGGCACGAAAGACTTCAGAAATTTGTTGCAGGCACTGCGCAAACTCGCGACGTTGAAAAGGTAAATCGTGGGGCGATCCAAGTTCAATTGAAGGATGATGGCATTGCGCAATTTGCGTCGGCTGCTTCTTTCCCCGGTTCTGGCACTTTCCATGCTGGCGGTGCCCGCCGAACCTGTGCAGGCCGATCAGACCGGCGGGATCATTGGCGGCATGTTTCTTGGGGCCTTGCTGAATGAAGCCGCCAAAGGCAACCGCGCCCGCCCGCGATATTACAAGCCCGCAAGGCCAGCGGCTGCGGTGCAGGCAGACCGGGACTTGCAACAGGCGCTGAATTAGTTTGGTTTTGATGCGGGAACAGTGGATGGTTAACCCGGACGGCAGACCAAAAGCGCTGTGGCGACTTTTCAATCCTATCTGAACACCGCGCCTCCGGGCGAGGCGGCGGACTATGAACGTGGCGTTTTGCGGGACGCGATGTTTCAGGCACAAAGCAATCCGCAGGAAGCGATGCAGTTGGCGGCCACCAACCAGTTCGGCCAACGCGGTTTGCCGGTGATTTACCGGGACCGTGCGATGGGCCGCAATGCGTCGCAGGTGGCGCAGGCAGCCGGCCGCAGCGGCCCAGCAGCCAACCGCACCGGCCGCCCCGCCCGCGCAGGCGGCGGCGCTGAGTGATGATGACCTTTTCGCAGAACCCTCCGCGCCCGCCCGGTCTGCCGCCGAATTGTGAAGCCAGACGGCGAATTTCACCTCGTCCAATGGTGGCATGGCCACGCCGTGAAACATGCCTGACCCCACA
Organism: Rhodobacterales bacterium; assembly: GCA_043721775.1. GTDB lineage: Bacteria > Pseudomonadota > Alphaproteobacteria > Rhodobacterales > Rhodobacteraceae > Stagnihabitans. The sequence continues at coordinate 14,629 of JAYSQA010000423.1, read as the reverse complement.
CTGGCCTTGAATGAACAGTTCTGCCTGGCGCGCGGCTTTGCGACCTCGCAGGCGAAGCAGACGGCGGACAGCGTGAACGCCAGTCAGGAACAGATCACCACGATCTGCACCAAACTGAAGACCATTCTGGCGCCGGAACTGTCCGACTATGGCACAAAGACGCCGGTTCAGGTGATTGGCCTTGTGTCTGACGGCCTGACCGCCAAGAATTGGACCGCCTCAAAGGTGCAGACCACCGGGCGGATTTGTCTGGGCGAGGGGTATCGGGCGGATGATACCGAAATCGCCACCGCAGCGGCGGCGGCGCTGGATGTCAGCGGACTGAAGGCCTATGCCGAAGTCATCGGCCACAACCTGCGCGAGGGGTTGGGCACCACGGCCAATCCGCAAGCCTTCAAAGCGTGGTTGACCTATGCGATTGCCGCCCTGAAAGCCGGTGACGCGCCTGCCTTCCTGCCCGGCCAGACCACGGAACGCACGGTTGTACTGTCTGCCGCTTTGGCCGGTCTCTGAAAATAGCCCTGCACACCGCCCGTTCCGGGCCTGTTGTGCGGCGGTGACGGGAAGGGAATGGAGGCCCCGGACATGCGAAGCCCAACGGTTATTCTTGGTGCCTTGCCACTGGTTCTGCTGGTCATGGCGGCGGCGTGGTCGGTTCTGCCGGCTTGCGGCTTGCGGCTGCCGTTTGGTCATGGGGAATGGCAGGTCTGCCCGGCTGCCGCAGCGGCACCGCGCCCCACCGATGGCACCGCAGCCCAGCGTGAAGTCGTGCTGCGCCAGATCACCGAAGCCGAAACCCGGCTGGCCGCCCTCGAATGCCAGCCAGCCCAGGCGCCGCCGCCTGCCCAACCGGCTTTGCTGCCACAAATCCTGCCACAATTGCTGCGCCAAGCTTTGCCTGACGGCCCGGCCCTTTCGCCAGAAGACCTGCCGGATGATCTGACAGCCTTGCAGGGCTGTTGGGCGCTGTCATCAGATTATCACACCGTCGAACCCGGCACCGGCGCCAGCATCGACTTTCCCGCCTGGCAGGTTCGTTTCGATGGCAATGGCAAGGGTCACGAAACCATACGTGAGTCAGACGGCATAAGCTGCGAAGGTCCGGTTGCGGCGGCCCTGAACGGCGACCAGACGCTGGTTATTGACGAGCCGGGCGATCTGCCCTGTTCAAACGGTTATTCAATCTACCGCCGACAGATACGCTGCCACTGTGGATGTGGCGGGGCCGGCACAGTGTCACTCGGTCCGGCCTGACGTGGACGGCGATGTCGGCATGACCCTCCGGCGTGCGAAGGTGCAACCGTAATGGCGGATCATTTCCTGCTGAAGTCCAGCAATCCAGCCGGGAATTGCCTGACCCTTGGCGCGGGGCTGACCCTTGGCGCGGGGGTGACATTGGGCGCAGGCCTGTCCCCTGGCGCGAGTCTGGCGATTGATGCGCACGGCCCGCTGGTCGAGGTGCTGGCCAGCCGCATCGGGCCGGATGCCGCCCGGCAGTTCGCCGAGCCCTTCGTCAGCCGCGACAAGCCCGGGCAGACGATCCAGGTTGCATGGTATGGCCCGCAGGGGGGTGCTGCCCGGCCGCTGTCCGACCTTGGCCCTGCCGCACGCAGGTTGGCCGAGGACCGGCTGCAAGTCCTGCTGCCCCGGATCGAGGCTTTGGCGCAAGAACCCGCACTGGCTCCGCTGATCCGCGGCTGCCTGACATTGCCCTCGGCGTCAGACATCCTGACGGTGGACGGTGTTCCGGTGCTGGTGAACTGGGGCATCGCAGGTGTTGCGGGCGAAAACCCGCTGGGCGGCTATCTGGCAGGTGGTTCGCTGAACAGCCTTGGGAACGGGTCGATAAGCGGGCCGGTTTTGGCAGGCCAGGCTTTGGTTCCGCCCTAGGCTGCGGGTCAGGCTGGCTTGTCTGCCGAAGCAGTCGCTGCCAGTCCTGCCGGTCCTGCCAACGCTGCCGCGCCCAACTTTCCTGCGCCGCTTGCCCAGGCGCAAGGCGGGCGTTTGCCCCTGATTGCCTGGGTGCCGCAGGTGGTATTGCTGCTGATGGCGGCGGCGACGCTGCTTTGGGTGCTTTGGCCCGGCACCCGGATTTTCCCGCCAGCCACGGCCAGCGCCATAGCGCCCGAGGTGGTCGACGAGGCCTCGCGCGCTGAACTTGACAGCCTGCGCGCCCGCCGCACCGCCTTGCAGGTGGCGCTGGACGGGGCGCAGTGCCGCGCCAATGGCTGTCTGATGCTGCCCGGCAACCTTTCACTCGAAGGGGTGACGATGCCAGATGCGGGCAAACCTGCCCTTTCCCGCCCCGCCAAAGTCGCCCCGGATGCGCCGATCGCTCTGGCGCCGGACCGGGTTTCGGTGCCCAGGGGTGACCCGGCCAAAGGCGCAGGGGGCCGGACCGCAGACACCTCCACCCTGCTGGCCGAGGTCGAGGCCAGCACCGTTCTGGTTCTGGCCAGCGGGCCGGACCGTCTTCGCACCGGGTCGGGCTTTGTCATAGCACCGGGGCTGATCGTCACCAACCGGCATGTCATCGAAGGGGCCATCCCCGACAAAATTTTTGTCACCAACGCCAGTCTGGGCAAGGCCGAGCCTGCAAGGGTGCTGAAAGCCGAGGGGCCGTTTGAAGACACCGGCCGCGACTTTGCCCTGCTGCAAACCGGCCCCGCCAGCCTGCCCGCGCTGAAGCTTGCCAGCCCTGCCACCTCGCAAAAGCTGCACCATGTGGTGGCGACCGGCTTTCCGGGCGATGTGATGGAAAGCGATGTCGGTTTCAACCGGTTGCTGGCGGGCGATGCCACGGGCATTCCGGACCTGGCGGTGGTCGATGGCACGGTCAACGCCGATCAGGACATGCCGCCCGATGCCGAGGTGCTGGTGCATTCCGCGCCGCTTTCGTCAGGCAATTCGGGCGGGCCGCTGGTGGATTTCCGCGGGCGGGTGCTGGGGGTGAACACCTTTGTGAAGCAGGGACCAATGCGCACGCTGAATTTTGCAGTGTCAACCGCCACGCTGGCCACGTTTCTGGCTGGAACACCGGGGGAGGTGCCGGTTGACACCTCGGACTGCGCGCCCAATGTGATGCCGCTGCCCGAAACTTTGCCCGCCGCCCCCGCCAACGCCGCCCCCGCCCCCGCCAACGCCGCCCCCGCCAACGCCAACGCCGCTAACGCCAACGTCGCCAACGCCGCTGCGGTTCCCGATCCGGCTGCGCCTGATGCGACTGCGACGACAGCACCCGACACCGCTGCACCAGACAAGGCTGCACCCGATACCGCTGCAACCAATACGGTTGCCGACCAGGCAAAGATCGACCCAGATGCTGCCAAGGCGGCACCAGACCCTGCAAAGCCTGCGCCATGACGACAAGGGCGGGTTCTTTCAGATGAGCGACGGGTTTCTTCTGGCAACCTCTTCCGAAGGGCTACAGACGCTGGGGTCTGCGGCGCAACGCTCGTTTGAATTGATCGCAGGCACCGTGCGCGGCCATGTGGGCGAGAGTGCGGCGGCGATCTTTGCCGAGCCGATCTCGACGGCGCACGGGGATTCGATCGAATGGTATGCGCCGGTCCCGGGGCGGGTTTTGCCGCCCGGCGACCAGACTGCGGCGATGCAGGCCTTGCTGCACCAGACCCTTGCGGGGCATGTCGCGGCGATTGTCCGACTGGCCGATCAGATGGCCGAAAAGGCAACTCCGGATGCTTTCTGGCTGGCCGAGGCACTGCGACGCGCGGTTGGGGTGCCCGACGACACGGCCCTGTGGGCGGCGGAGGCCAGGGATGGCCAACTGCAACCCCTGTTGGTGAACTGGGCGCGCCTGCGCGAGGACAGGGGGACCGTGCGCGGCGTGCTGACCACGCTGGCGCCTGCCGCAGCGCCCGGCGGCGACGGTAACCGCTGCGGGCGTCAGTCCTGGCCCAACAGCCTCGCAGTCCGTCGCTGCCGTATCGGGGCGCCGCGCGCTGTGGTCTGTGCTGCTGCTTGGCTGGTTGATCCTTGCGGCCCTGATTGCCGCCCTGATCTGGCTGATGCTGGCCCCGTGCGGCCTGCGGCCTGCGCCCCGGCCCGTTTGGCCAGTGCGATGCTGCTGGCCTGTCAGCGCCCACCCCCGCCGCCGACAGTTCAGCGGTGCTGGCCGATTTCGCCGGTCTGGAACAGCGGCTGGTGACGCGGGGGCAGACCTGTGACCTCTCAGGTGCGGCTCCGCAATCGCAACCCGCCGTCCCGCCGGATCAGCACGCCGACGGTGACCTGAACGCCGCCGAACTTGACCGTCGGCTGGCGGAACACGGGCTGACGCCGGGGGCTGCGGTGAACATCCCGCTTGTCTGGTCGGGGCATGATGACGTTGACCTCAAGCTGAAATGCCCGGGCGGCGAAGAGGTCAGCTTCAGCCACAAGGAAGCGGCATCGTGTCAGGCCATGCTGGACATTGACGCCAACTACCCGGCGGACAAGGCGGTGGATGACCCGGTCGAGAATATCTCGGTCGGCACGGCGGTGGCGGGGCGCTATCTTGTCACCGTGCGCCGGGCCAAGGACCAGCCGCCCTTGGGTGACGCCCCGTTTCGCCTGTTCGTCCGGCAGGACGGCACCGCCCCCCGCACGTTTGAGGCCACCATCGTATCCGGCAGCGCCCCCCGGATGACCGAGTTGAAGATTACCGTACCATGAAAACCATGACACGCCGGACCCCGCTGGCCCCGGTCACCCAACGGCGCGATGAGATCACCATCGTGCCGTGGTCGGGTCTGCAAATGCTGGACTTCGGCTTTCGCCATTCGGACATCGACCTGAAAAACCAGCGCTTCATTGAGCGGATCACCGGCAGCGTCACCGGCCTTGACGGGACGATGGACGAACATGTGCTGATCCCTTTGACCGGCGACGAAGATCAAGATGCCGAGGCCCGGCACGGGACGCGGTCGGATGCTGACGAATACAGCATCTCGATTGCCGCAGCGCTGGAGCCTTATCCCGGCCAGTGGGTTGCCGCGCCGGTCATGCGGCTGAAGACGGCGCGCGGGCAGGGCGGCGAAGCGCCGTACGATCCGGGCCCCTCGGCCTGGGCGCAGATGCGCACCATCAGGCTTGACGCGCCGGACGCTGAAACCGGCCACACCCACCGCGTGCAACTGGCGCTTGACACCTCGCTTGGCGCTACGTCGGCCGGGATGCTGTATCCCGCCCCCGACCGCGAAGACGCCCTTGGCAGCCGAGAGTTCCGGCTGGTCAGCGATCCGGCCCGGATGGACTGGTTCCTGCGCCGGCTTGAGAAAGAGGCCGATGGGTTGGTGGTGGACCCGGAAAGCTGGGTTTCGGACCGCTTGGATGACCTTTTCATGGCGCTGAAGCGGGCTGAACGTCAGGGCCGCCGGTTGACCAAGGACATGCTGCCGCACAAGCTTGCACATTGGGCGCGCTGTCTGGCTTACCTGCGGGTGCTGGACCGGGCGACCAAGTTACCCCTGCTGCGGCTGTGCAATACCGTCGGCCAGAACAATGCCATCCAACCGGTCGCGGTTGATCTGGTGCTGGGTGTCGGCAATTCGCGCACCTGTGGCATCCTGATCGAACGGCTGCCGGGTGAGGCGCGGCTTGACCCGGTGCGGTCCTACCCTTTGGAAATCCGCGACCTGTCGAAGCCTGAATTCCTGTACAGCGGGTTGATGGAAAGCCGGGTCGAATTTTCCGAATTCCTGATCTGCGAGGAAAAATACCTGCGCCGCGCCCGGCGTGCCGGTGGCTTTATCTGGCCCAGCCCGGTCCGCATCGGCCCCGAGGCCTTGCGCCTTGTGGCAGGCGATGAAGGGACTGAGACGACCTTCGGCATCTCAAGCCCGAGGCGCTATCTGTGGGATGACCAGCAGGTTCAGCAGGACTGGCGCTTTCACAACCACACTGACCCGAACAACCTGCCGCGTGCGGCACGGTCTGCGATGCGGTTCCTGAACGCCTCGGGGGATGTGATCGAGACGGTCCGCGCCGGGGAACAATCCCGCCTGTGCCGCCCCGGTCGCGCCTCGACCGAGCCTGCGGGGCGGCCCCGCATTTCACGGTCGTCGCTGTAAGGGTTCCTGCTGGCCGAGATCATTGCCCATGCCTTCGTGCAGGTGAACGCGCCCGCGTCCCGTGCCCGCCGCCCGCAATCTGACCTGCCGCGCCGGTTGGACCGCATCATCCTGACCCTGCCCACCGCCACCTCCATTCAGGAACAGGCAATCATGCGGTCACGGGCCAAGGGGGCCTTGTCGCTGATCTGGCCTATGATGGGCCAAACCGGGATGGGCCAAACCGGGCAGACCAGCGCCACCGCACGCCAGCCCGAACTTGTGGTGGATTGGGACGTGGCGAGTTGCACGCAACTGGTCTATCTGTATTCCGAAATCACCCAGAAGTTTGACGGCCATATCGACCGCTATCTGGCGATGAAGGGGAAACCGCGTCCGCGTGTTCCGGGAGGCGCCCCGGAACCCTCGTTGCGGATGGCTTGCATGGATGTGGGCGGTGGCACCACCGATCTGATGGTGACCACCTATTTCGGGCAGGAAAACCGCGTCCTGCACCCCGAACAGACCTTCCGTGAGGGCTTTCGCGTGGCGGGCGATGATCTGTTTCAGCGCGTCATCGCCTCGATCATCCTGCCGGAACTGGAGGATGCCATCACCGCCGCCGGGGGCAGCCATGCCCGCGACATGCTGCGCCAGTTGTTTGCCGGTGACATCGGTGGCCAGGATCAGCAGAACGTCCAGCGCCGCCGCCCGTTCACCCTCCGCGTGCTGCATCCCTTGGCGCAGCATCTGGTCACCCAATGCAAAACGGCGGGTAAGTTTGATGCGATGCAAATCTCGGTGGCCGCTGTGCTGGGCCTGACCGCGCCGCCGGATGGCGAGACGGGCGTTGGCCAGACCGGAGCGAGTCCCGCTGAAATGAGCCCGCCGCGCTCTGTGCTGAACCATCTGGAGGAACCTGCCCGTGCCCGTGCCGCGCTGGTGTTCCGGCTGGCCGATACGGTGTTGTCCTGCGACAGGGCCAAGGTCGAAGCGATTGCGCGTGAGACGTTTCAGAAGGTCGTCGGCAACATGGCCGAGGCGCGCGATCATCTTGGCGTTGACGTGATATTGCTGACCGGCCGCCCCTCGCGCCTGCCCGTGGCGCGCGCGATCATGCAGGAGATGCTGGTGGTGCCGCCAGCCCGGCTGATCTCGATGCACGCGTTCCGCACCGGGTGCTGGTATCCGTTCCGCGACCCGGTCTCGCAGCGGATCGGTGATCCGAAATCGACGGTGGCAGTGGGGGGGATGCTGATTGCGCTGCTGGATTTGGCGATACCGAACTTCAAGGTGCCGTCGGCGGCTTTCAAGATGCGGTCGACCGCGAATTACTTTGGCCAGATGAACAGTTCCGGCCAGATCCCCGCCGACCGCGTGCTGTTCCACGGCGCAGAACTGGACAAGGCAGGCGTGATGACGGCCGAACTGCGCAGGTTCGCCCCGGTCTATCTGGGTGCCCGCCAGTTGCCGCTGGACCGCTGGACGACGATGCCCCTGTACCGGCTGGATTTCACCAATGCCGCCGCCCAACGTTACCCCTTGCCCCTGATCCTGACGCTGGAGAAGGCCGACTTCGAAGGTGACCCCGGCGACACGCGCCCCGACGCCACCCTGCGCCGTGAAGCCGCCCGCGAAGCCGTCCGCATTGATGAGATCACCGATGCCAATGGCGACGGCGTGCGCGCCGATCAGGTGCAGTTCCGCCTGCATACCTTGGGCAGCGAAGACGACTACTGGATTGATACCGGCCTTTTCAAATTCCAGGACGCCCCCATGACGCAGGAACCCCCGAGATGACGCAGGAAAAGCTGGCTGAGAGCTGCATCCACCTTGCCAATCTGGCCCGGCAGGCCGCGGCTTGGGTGGAGGTTGCGGGCAATTCTGATCGGGTCGGGCAGGAAAGGAAATCCATCCTGCGGATGCTGCGCCGCAGCGCCCGCCGCGCCACCCGGTTGGGCAAATTGGCAGGCACCAGAATGTCGGTCAGCGTCTTTGGCCCCTCGCAGGCGGGCAAGTCGTTCCTTGTCTCGGTTCTGGCGCGGCCCGAGGGTGGGCGTCTGGCGGCTGATTTTGGCGGCCATGAACTGGACTATATCCGCGAGATGAACCCCGGGGGCGAGGGCGAAAGCACTGGCCTTGTCACCCGTTTTACCACCGCGCGAGAAGGTGCCGGACGGCTTTCCAATCCACCTGACGCTGCTGTCGGAAGCCGATCTGGTGCGCGTTCTGGTCAACAGCTTCTTCATGGATGGCGACAAGTCGAAACCGGCACCCGACCCGGCCTCCATTGGTGCGTTGCTTGATCTGTTTGCCAGCCGGACGACGCAAGGCTGCAATGGCATAACTTACGAAGATGTCATCGAGATTGCTGAATATGTGCAAACGAATTTCGTGCGCGGATCAAGCTATGCCGGGGCCCTTGGCCCGTTCTGGGAAACCGGCGCAACCCTTGCGCCTGACCTTGGCCCCGCCGACCGGGCCGCGTTTCTGTCTATCCTTTGGGGCGGCCACGCGGACCCGACGGCGCTTTCCCGCGAACTGGCGGCCAGCCTTGCCTTGCTGGACCATGCCGAAGACATCTTTGTGGGCATTGATGCCGCAACCCCGCGTGAAACCTCAATTCTTGACGTCAAGACGCTGTCGGGCGTGATGCTGGCCCAAGGACCTGCTATCGAAGTCTGCACCCCCTTTGGCCGCCGCATCAGCCTGTCGCGCGCCCGGATCTGTGCGCTTGCCGCCGAACTGGTGCTGCCGTTGAAAGAGGTGCCGCACCCGGTATTCGCCACGACCGACCTTTTGGATTTCCCCGGCGCGCGCACCCGTTCCGAGGTTTCGCTTAAAACCGAACTGGCCCGCGCCCGCAAATCCCCGCCCATCGGGGCGCAATTGCTGTTGCGCGGCAAAGTGGCCTATCTGTTTGATCGCTACGTGGAAAACCAAGAGCTTGCCTCGATGTTTTTGTGCATTCCGGATGGCAATATGGAAACGGTCGACCTGCCGCGACTGGTTTCAAGCTGGACCTGGCAAACCCACGGCGCCCGTCCTGACCTGCGGGCGAAGGTTGATTGCATTCTGTTTTTCGTGCTGACCAAGTTTGACAAGTTGTTGGACGATATTGCCGCCGAGGGCGGTGAAGCCTCGCGCTTTCAACGCCGGATGACGTCCTCGTTGCTGGAGAAATTCCGCTCGGGGGCCGACAACTGGGTTGATGCCTGGACGCCGGGCAAGGCTTTCACCAATTGCTTCTGGCTGCGCAATCCGAACCACTATGTCGAGGGGCTGATCGACTACGACGCGAACACACGCGAACTTGGGGTTCGGGCGGAAAAGCTGGCCCGGATGGATGAATTGAAGGCTGGCTGTCTGGCCGCCGATGCCGTGCGGCAGCATTTCACCGATCCGGCCCGGGCCTCGGATGCGGCGATGGCTGCGAATGATGGCGGGGTGGGCTACCTTGTGGGGCAACTGGCCCTGGTCTGCAAGCCCAATCAGAAGTTGCGCCAGATCGAACAACAGGTCTTGCGGCTGGTAACCGACATGCTGCGCTCGCTTGAACCGCATCATGTCGCTGACGACGTGCAGACCCGGATCGACGCGCGCCGCAACGCCTGTGCTGCCATCATCGACGATCTGGCCGAGGCGCTGGCCCGCCACCGCTTTGGCGCTGTTCTGGCGAAAATGATGGTCGATCAGGACCAGATCGAAGAACATATCATCCGGATTCCGGCCAATATCCGCATCGGGGCTGCGGTGTCGCAGGCGGCGTCACGGAGATCTTCCGTGCCGGGGCAGGACCAGATTGCGGGGCAGGGCCAGTATTCGGGGCAAGACAAGTCTGCGATTTTCAACAGCCGCCCGGGCCCGCTCGTCCGGCGCGACCGGGCGGCTGGGGTGTGGCACCTGCGCTGCCGGTTCCCACTCCAAGTCCCGGGGCTGCCTTGCGCACCATGGCCCAAGGGGATTTTCAGGCCGAAACCGCGCTGACGGTCTGGATCGACCGGCCGAAGCGCTTTCGCGATGACAAGGCGTTGCGCACGGCTTACGGCCTGCGCGCCCAACCCTCGGCTGGTCTTGTGGCGGAACTGATCCATGCCGCGCGTCGCATGGGTCTGGCCCGGCGGACCGCCTTTCAACTGGCCGACATCGGCTATGGCATGACAGTGGAACGTCAAGCCGCCCCCGCTGCCATTCTGGCGGCTGAGAAGATCCACGACGTCGTGGCCACCCTTGGCATGTCAGCCCCGCCCGAGGCCCGCCGCCCCCGCGTTGCCCCCGAGGGCCGTCCTGACAGGCCGGTTTTTGCCACCCGGCCCGAAAATGGCTCGGTTGCCAACCTGCGGCAAAGCCCGCGCCCTATCGCGCAAGAGGTCTGGGAGGATTGGGTTTTTGCGCTGGATGCCGTGGTGGTCGACAACGCCAGGGACGGTGGCGGGACTGAGATTGACATTGAACAGAACCTGGCACTTGGCCGCATCCTGCAAGGCATCAAGATCCTGCAAGGCATAAGGGTTGGGGCCCCCGGATGAGCCGCGCAACCATCCCCCTGACCATTCGCCCCGACCCAGACCGCCCCAGCTGCGGCTTTGCGGTTGTCTCAATGCCGTCTGGTGGCACCATGCCTGAAACCGTTCCGGTGGCGGTCTTGGAAACCTTTGGCGGGCGCTGGCTGGCGCCTTCGGCCGGAGATGCATCGGGGCAGATAGGCATCGGTGATCGGAACTGGCAGCCGGTGGCGCTTGGCTTTGGCCCCTATCGCGTGCGCCTTGTGGCCGACCGGGCAGAGGTGACGCTGGGGCCGGAAATCGTCAACAAGATCGGGGGGTATACCAGTCTGCGTCTGATCGTCGGCGGGCAAGACGGCCTGATCACCTGAACGGATGACGTGATGCCTTTGGCCGGGGTGCGGGGGCTTGGCGGCTTGCAGGTCACCCGCAAGGCCGCAGCCCCGGTCGAGGCCGGACCCCGGCTGAAGCAAACGATGCCCGAGACGGACGCTGCCACCGTCCTGCAACCGGCGATCCGGGTGGCCGACAAAGCGGTCAAGTCCGAACCGGTGGCAGATAACCGCCCCAAGGCCACGCCAGCGCCCAACCGTCTTGCCTTGATGGTTTGGCTTGGCACGCTTGGGCTTTTGCTGGTGGCGGTTGGGGTCTGGTGGTTCTGGTGGTCAAAGGAAGGCGCAATACCCGCTTCTGCCCCGGTTGCAGCGGCGGCACCTGACCCCAAACCGGCAGTTGCGCCGCCGCCCGCTGACCCGCCCGCCACCGATCCTGCCGCCCAACCTGCCACCGATCCTGCCGCCCAACCTGCCACCCAATCTGCCACCCAACCTGCCACCCCAGCCGCAAAATGCAGCCGGGCCGGCCTTGCAGCCCTGCCGGGCGGCCTGCCTGCCCTGCGCAAGGCCGCTGCGGCTTGCGCGGAAACCATATCGGCTGATGATCTTTTTGCCCTGCTGGAGGATGCCGTCAGCACCAATGACAGTGAGGCGCTGCTGGTGATGGGCAAACTGTACGACCCCGCCGCACAAGGACCCTGATTTCGAAGGGGCCGCCGGTCTGTCGCTGGGTGACACCCCCGCACAGGCGGCAGAATACTACGCCCGCGCCAAGGCCGCAGGCGCATCCGAAGCCGCAGGCCTGCTGGCCGCCACCTGTCGGAAACGCGCCACCGCCACCGACGTCTTATCCCAAGGGGCCTATGATGATTTCTGCCGTTAGGTCCTTTCTGGCGACGCTGGCCCTTGGTCTTGCCGTGCTGTCCGGACCGGCCCCGGCCGAAACCGCCCCCCGGCCTTTGCTGATGGAGGGCAGGTTGCCACATTCCAGCGGATCCTGACCAAGCCGGGCAGCGCGCTGCATGCCCAAACCCGGTGCTGCGGCGGGAAAGACTTACCCGCCGTTCCAGCCACTGTATGTTTATGGCCGCGATGGCGATTGGGTCCAGGTTGGCCCATCCTCTACCGCAGGGCCGAAGGGCTGGATGGCTTCGGACAGCGTGGTGGACTGGAAACAGAACATCGTCGCCGCCTTCACCAACCCGGCAGGCCGCAAGCGCCGGTTGATCTTTGAAAGCATGGCAAAGCTGGAAGCCTTGATGAATTCCGAAGACTTCATGGCGCAAGAGGCCGACCTGTCTGCGCAGGCCGATACCGGCCATGTTGACCCCGCCTCGGGCGTGATCGCCGAAGAGCCGGAGGCGTATATCAACATCCGTGACACGCTGTACCTGAAGCCGATCCTGTCGTTCGTTGAAGGGTTTCACCCCTTGAACAACGTGCCCAACCTGCTGATGGAAACCGCATCAATCCCCTTGCATGCGGCGTCCCCGGTGCCTGCGACCGCTCCGCAGAAGTTTGACGCAGGCAGTGTCTTTGTGCCGGATACCACGAAATCCATGGGCCCCTATATCAAGCGCACCCGTGCCGCCGTCGAACCTATTGTCACCGACATCGGCGGCACTGATCTTGGCCAACGCGTTCAATTCGGCCTCGTGGGAGTTCGCGATGACCCGACCGCTGACCCGTGCGGCATTGAATACCGCACCAAAATCTTAGCCCCCTTCGCCCGCAAGCCCGATCAGGCGGCGGTGATTGCGGCCATTCAGACCGCCTCCAAGGTGGCGACCGTCAGCACGCCAGGGTTCAACGAAGACAGCCTTGCCGGGGTGGAGGATGCCATCAGCGCCATCAACTGGGCCCCCGACGGCGATGCCTTTGACGCCAGGTAAGTGATCCTTGTGACCGATGCGGGCCCGGATGACAGCCAGGACCCACACGCTCGCTCTCGCATAGGCCCTGCGGAATTGCAGGTCGGGGCGCAAGCGAAGGGCATCGCCATTCTGACCCTGCATCTGCAAACCCCTGCGGGCGGCGATGCACAGCACGAATACGCCGAAACCGTGTATCGCAAGCTTTCAGTCTTTTCGGGCAACGATTTCTTCGATCCCATCGCCAATGGCGACGAGGCGGCGTTTTTCCGGACCATCACCCGCATGGTCGCCGCTTTGGCCGATACGATCCGCGTGACGATGGGCGAGGCTTCCACGGCACCGGAGGCCGATCAGAAGATCGCCAACCTTGGCCGCGCCATGTAACTGGCCTACCTTGGCGGTCAGCCCGGCGCCGCCCCGCCAGATGTGCTGCACGGCTGGGTGTCGGAACTTGCGATATCGGACCCGACCCGGCTGGCGGTTGATCCGCGCCTGCTGGTCACCAAGACCGAGATGGCAACCATGGCGGACCTGCTGGATGGTCTGGTGAATGCCCGCGAGCAGAACCGCGATGCCGAAGGCGCGGATGCCTTCTTCAATCAGGTGCAGACCGTGATCGCCCGCATGGCGCAGGACCCATCCCGCCTGCTCGACAAAGACGCCCAGACCCCCGGCGGCGTGCTGGAGTTTCTGGCAGACCTGCCATACCGCAGCCAGATCATGTCGATTGATCAGGCGACATGGGGCCAAAGCGCCACCAAACGGCGGCAGATTCTGGACGGGATGCGGCAAAAGCTGGTGCAATACCGCAAATGGCTGCTGGACCCTGCGGTGTGGACCGCGCTGTACGACGGCTCGCCGGATGGTGAGATGGTCTATGCCATGCCCCTCGACGTGCTGCCCTGACATGGCCAGCCCCTTCGCCTCTGGTCTGGCGCTTGGCCGCCGTGCCACCACCCTGTCGGACGGCGACCACCGCTTCCGGCTGGAGGTGGAGGGGCTTGCGATGCAGCAGGGTGCCGTCTGGGCGCTGACCGGCAATTCCGGCACCGGCAAGACCCTGTTTCTGAAGATGCCGGACCTGTTGCGCGCCCTCTCACCCGAAAGCCGTCTGGTCTGGCACAAGGCGGGCCAGCAGACTGACCTCTGCGCCCTGTGGCGCGATGGTCCACGCAGCGCTAGGCTGGCCATCTGCCGTAGCACCGTCTTCGGCTTTGTGCCGCAGACCGGCGGGCTGGTGCCGTTCCTGACCGCGCAAGAGAATATCGCCCTGACCCAGGCCATCACCAAACGACGCGACCCGGCCCGCATTGCGCGGCTGGTTGACCGGTTGGGTCTGGGCGGTGTCCTGCGCCTGCACCCCGCAGCCTTGTCGATCGGCCAACGCCAGCGCGTCACCATCGCCCGGGCGCTTGCCCATCGCCCGGCGTTTGTGCTGGCCGACGAGCCGACCTCGGCCCTTGACCCTGACACCGCCGACGCCGTGATGGCGCTTCTGCTGGAACAGGCGGCAGAGGAGGGGACGGGGGTAATCCTGTCCTTGCACGATCATCAGCGCTGGCAGCGGCCCGGACTGACGCGGCTGCATTTCACCGCCGAAAGCGCTTCGGGGGAAGATGTCGTCTCTCGCGCAAGGGTGCTGCCATGCTGATCGCCGGATTGGCCTTGCGCGACCTGTGGCGGGAAAGGTTCTTCTTTCTGTGCAATCTGGCGGTCATGATCGACGTTCTGGTGCCGCTGCTGGTGTTGTTTGGCGTGAAAAACGGGGTGTTATACCAACGGCCCGTTCAATTGACCTGTGCCCAGCTTCTGGTTGTGATTGAGGTTACGGTATTTGGGTCGTTGGCGAAGCGGTTCCAGGCGGT
>JAYSQA010000422.1:0-1838 GCA_043721775.1 Rhodobacterales bacterium | reverse complement strand
CGTTCATAGGTCACAACCCCGTCGGCACGGACAAAAACCTTGTCCGACTTGCGCTCTGCCGCGATGGCGCGCAGCTTCGGTATCAGTTCATCGTCCCCGATCTCGGTCGTTTGCAGCATGATGAGACCATCTGCCGTCAAGGTGATGGTCAAAGGATCTTCCTGTTCGGTGGGCATCGCCGTGGCGGCAGTTTCTGGCAGCTTGACTGGAACGCCCACGGTCAACAGCGGCGCGGCCACCATGAAGATGATCATCAAGACCAGCATCACATCGACGAAAGGTGTGACGTTGATCTCGCTCATCGCGGCGGCGCGGCCACGGTGACGCCTGCGCCTGCCGCCACCAGACCCGCCCGATTTCATGACCCCTGCGCCCATGATCTAGGCGTCCAGTTGGCGCGACAGGATGGTGGCGAATTCATCGGCAAACGCCTCATATCCGCCAAGGATGTGTTCACTGTCCGTGTTCAGCTTGTTATAGAAGACCACCGCAGGAATGGCCGCCACAAGGCCGATGCCGGTCGCAAGCAAAGCCTCGGCAATCCCGGGGGCCACGACGGCAAGGTTGGTGTTCTGGCTGATGGCGATCTGTTCAAACGCGTGTTTGATACCCCAGATCGTGCCAAACAGGCCGATGAAAGGTGCCGTGGACCCGGTGGTCGCCAGAAAGCTGATACCCTTGTTCAACCTTTCGGACTCGCGGCTGATCGCCACATCCATCGCCCGGTCGATCCGCGCCTGTGCGCCCGCGATCAGCCCGCCGTCCTGGCGGTGACTGCGCCGCCATTCCAGCATGCCCGAAGAGAATATCTTCTCAGACGGGCCTTCCGGTTGGTTGCCGATCTTTTCAAACAGTTCATCCAAAGGCTCTCCTGACCAGAAGGCGCGGTCAAACACCGCAGCCTCGCGCCGCGCGGCGCGGAACAGGATATGTTTCTGGATGATGATCGCCCATGACCAGAAGGACATGAGCATAAGCCCCGTCATGACGATCTTCACCGTCAGCGTTGCGCGAACGAAGAGGGCAAGCAAGGAGAAATCGATCTCCTGCGCTGCCGCAAGTGTTGTCTGGTCCATGACGCCTGCTCGTTTTCTTGGGGTCTTTTGCCCCTGTTAGCGTCTAATCTACATGGAAATAAGGGGGAATGCCAACACAACAGCGTCAGGCGGCGCATTGTTGCCGCTTACGTTACAGTTCCTGACTGTGCGCTGGTTGAACGGCTGGGGGGTTTCACACCCCTCAGACCCCCGTGGAGTATTTGCGCCGAGATGAATGGGGTCGGATTTCAAGGGCGCTTGTCAGGGCCGGAGGCAGCCGCACCGCCTTGCCGGAGGTGGTAAGGCAGACCAGCGTGACGCGGGCGGCAAACAGGGTTTCCCTGCCGCGCAGAACATCTTGGCCGCGCAGAACGACTTGGTCAAGGAACAGCCGCGCGCCGCTGTGGCCGTGCAAAGTGGTTTCGACCACCAGCGCATCTTCGAAACGGGCGGGGCTGAGGTAATCTGCCTCAACCCGGCGCACGGCGAAGACAAGGCCCTGTTCGGCACGCAGGCGGGATTGGTTGACCCCAAGGGTGCCGACCCATTCGCTGCGGGCACGTTCGATGAACTTCAGGTAGTTGGCATAATAGACGACCCCGGCGAGGTCAGTATCTTCGTAATAGACGCGCAAAAGGAAGCTGTGGGGTACCATGCGGCAAGGGTAAGTCGTCAGCCCGCTTTCAGCAAGTCCTGCAACTGGCCGGTAACAGTCGCAATCCGTTCGGCCAGAACCGAGGTTTCTTCGGCCAGCCGCGACACTTCGTGCGCCACAAAACCGAAACTGGCACCAAGCGGGCC
>JAYSQA010000421.1:0-21966 GCA_043721775.1 Rhodobacterales bacterium | reverse complement strand
CTCTCGATCAAACTGAAGCGCGCCGGGTGGAGTGATGCGTTTCTTCTCAGCCTTCTCAATCAGTTAGCCAACCCTTAGGCCAAACGCGATTGCCCTGTCCGGATCGAGGGTGCGGTGGCCAGCGACGGACAGGGCATCTATCTTGGCAATGATAGTGCTGTCGACAACAGCGAGCGGATATTCATTACGGCGACGGGCGTGGTTTCAGGCGGAACCAATGCCATTGTGCTCAGCGCCTATCAAAGTGAATTGACAAATTATGGATTGATCGACGGCAACTATGCCGTGCGGTTGTTTGGAACCGGCGTCGGGATGAGCCACGTGATCAACGGGGGCACAATCAACGGCACCGCCGCCGGAGTCCGTAGTGACGGTCACGAAGCATTCACTTTGCTGAATACCGGTACGATTACCAGTGCTGGCTATGCTGTCTATGGCTCTGATTTCAGTGACAGCATTCGCAACATCGGACATCTTTTTGGCGTCGTCTCTTTGGGGACCGGCGACGATGTTTACGATGGCCGGGGTGGTTTTGTCGAAGGGACGATCTTTGGCGGTGGTGGCGATGATACGTTCCGCGTCGGGTCCGGGATAGAGACGATTGACGGCGGTGCGGGGATCAACACACTCGATTTCCGGCAGTGCGGGGCGATTCACGTGGCATTGGACGGAAGTTTTGCCAATACCGGAACCGCAACAGATGACACCTATATCGGGATCGAAAACATTCTCGGGTCGCGCTTTGGCGCAGATATGCTGACAGGTGACGCCGAAGCCAACACGCTGACCGGATTTGGCGGCAAGGATCTGCTTTCCGGCGGGGCGGGCAATGACAGCCTTGCGGGAGGAAATGGCTTTGACGCCTTGTTTGGTGGTGCGGGCAATGACCGCTTCGTGTTCAACGCCCCGACCGAGGGGCGCGATCTGATTGGCGATTTCCACAACAGTGGGGGCGATGACGATGCGATCCTGATCTCAGCTGCCGGATTTGGTGCGGGGCTTGTCGCGGGTGTATTGCCGGACTTGCATTTTCAGGTGCGGGCCGACAATCTGGCGCAATATGCCGATGACCGCTTCATCTATAACACCGCGACACATGCCGTGTGGTTCGATGCGAACGGCAGTGCTATGGGCGGACTGACCTTGATTGCAGTTGTGCAGGCAGGTGCCACGTTGTCGGCGGCGGATATCCTGATCTTTTGATTTGGGTAGAATGGGCCATTGGCCCATGTTGCGCGAGGCATGGGCCAATGGCCCATCCTACCTTGTCCAGCAACCGCTCATGGCTTCCAGTTCAGGAAATTGCCAATCAGACGCAGGCCTGCGGCCTGGCTTTTCTCGGGGTGGAACTGGGTGCCGATCACGGTATCGCGCCCGACAATCGCCGTCACATCGCCCGCATAGTCCACATGTGCCAGGCGCTGGGCCGGGTCTGTCACGCGAAACTGGTAGGAATGGACGAAATAAGCGTGATCCCCTGTGCTGATGCCGGCCAGAACCGGATGCGGGTGGTCCAGAACCAGATCATTCCACCCCATATGCGGCACTTTCAGATGCGGATCAGCCGGATTGAGCAAGGCTGGGGTGATCTTGACCACCTCTCCTT
This sequence comes from Rhodobacterales bacterium, assembly GCA_043721775.1. Lineage (GTDB taxonomy): Bacteria > Pseudomonadota > Alphaproteobacteria > Rhodobacterales > Rhodobacteraceae > Stagnihabitans. The sequence continues at coordinate 20,360 of JAYSQA010000421.1, read as the reverse complement.
GTATCCAGCCAAATCCTGCCACGTCCTCATATTCCCGCCCCCAAGAGGCGAGCATCTGCATGCCAACGCAGATGCCCAGAAACGGACGAGCCTTGTGAATGACCGCCTCTTCCATCGCCTCAAACAGCCCGCCATAGGCGCCCAAAGCCCGTCGGCACGCCGGAAATGCCCCATCGCCAGGCAATACGATGCGGTCCGCCCGCGCCACATCCTCGGGCCGGGACGAAACCAGAACCTCGCCGCCACCAACCTCGGCCGCCATGCGCTGAAAGGCCTTCTCGGCCGAATGCAGGTTGCCGCTGTCGTAGTCAACCAGAACCGTCAGGCTCATAACGCGCCCTTGGTCGAGGGCAGGGCGTCATTCCTGGGGTCTTTCTCCACAGCCATGCGCAGGGATTTGGCGACGGCCTTGAAAGTCGCCTCGGCGATGTGGTGCGAGTTGAAGCCGTGGCGCTTGTCGATGTGTAGGGTGATGCCGCCATGGGTGGCAAGGGCCTGAAAGAACTCGCGCACCAGTTCGGTATCAAAGGTGCCGATCTTGGGCGTAGAGAAGTCGAGGTTGCAGACCAGGTAAGGCCGCGCCGACAGATCAAGCGCGCAGGCGATCTGAGCGTCATCCATGGCAAGCGCAAAGTGGCCGTAGCGGCGGATGCCCTTCTTGTCGCCCACCGCACGGGCAATCGCCTGGCCAAGAGCGATCCCGACATCCTCTACCGTATGATGGTCGTCGATGTGCAGATCGCCCCTGGCGCTGACCGCCATGTCGATCAGCGAATGCCTGGCCAATTGGTCGAGCATATGGTCAAAGAACCCCACCCCGGTCGAGATTGTGGCTTTGCCCGTGCCATCAAGATCAACCGTCACGGAAATTTCGGTCTCGGCTGTCTTGCGGGTGATACTGGCGTCGCGCATCGGTGGCTCCATCGCTTTGTGCGACTTATAGGCGGCGCGGGGGCTGGATTGAAGGGCGCAAATCAGGTGTAGTGGGGTAAAAAGGAGAATGCGATGCCGTTTCCCGACCTTGGCCCCGATGTGGTGGCCGATTACCGCAGCACAGCCGTGGCGCCGCCAGATTTTGATGCTTTCTGGGCGCAGACGCTGGCCGAGACGCGGGCGTTTCCTCTGAACGCAAGGGTTGCGCCCATTGACGCGGGATTGCCGCTGTTTGACACGTTTGATGTGACCTTCAACGGCTATGGCGGCCATGCAGTCCGCGGCTGGTTCGTGGCACCCAAAGGCGGCGCGCGGACCTGCGTGGTCAAGTTCATCGGCTATGGCGGCGGGCGCAGCTTTGCCCATGAACACCTGTTCTGGCCTGCCACGGGCCGCGCCGTTCTGGTGATGGACACGCGCGGCCAGGGCTCGGGCTGGGCGCATGGCGTCACAGCCGACCCGGTGGGATCAGACCCCGCACAGTCAGGCTTCATGACCAAAGGCATCCAGCGGCGCGAGGATTACTTCTACCGCCGCGTCTTCGCCGACGCGGTGCGCGCGGTCGAAGCGGCTGGATCCTTCCCCGGGATTGATCCGACCCGCATCGCAGTGACGGGCGGCAGCCAGGGCGGCGGCATCAGCCTTGCCGTTTCAGGCCTTGTCCCTGGCCTTGCGGCGGTGATGCCTGATGTGCCCTACCTTTGCGACTTCGCCCGCTCGGTCGTGGTGGCGACCCGCGATCCCTATCTGGAAATTACCCGCTATCTTTCAGTGCACCGCGGAGCCGAGGCGCAGACCCTCGCCACGCTGAACAATTTTGATAGCATCCACTTCGCCGCCCGCGCCACGGCGCCTGCCTTGTTCTCGGTCGGCCTGATGGATACGATCTGCCCGCCCTCCACCGTCTACGGTGCCTTCAACGCTTACGCCGGAGCCAAGGAAATGGTGCGCTACACTTACAACGACCACGAGGGCGGCGGGCCGTTTCAAGAGGATCAGCAAAGACAGTGGCTGGCCCGGATCCTGCCCACCTGATCCAAAGGAGCGCTGGCGCGCAAGCCTTCAAGGTCGCCCGCGCGGGCAAGAGCCCGCTTGTCTCCGTGCGCGCCGCGCGGGGATATTTGGGCCAATGCGAAAGGGGCAAGGGGGTGCCTTTGCCATTTGCTCTTTGGCCAAATACTCCCCGCAGCGCGTAACCCGAGCCGGTTGGCGGCACGCCAGAGGCGAGACAAAAGGAATGCGCCCGTGGGCGCTCTGTTGGATCAGCGGGTCAGCCATCCCAGCGGGTGGGCAGAGAAGCCGTGACAGGCGGACCCATCGGGGAAGTCGATCGACCAGTTCTCCCATGTGGTGGGCGCATCCGCTTTGGCCCAGCGGCCCCAGCGGGCGGCGATGATGGCGCGGATTTGCGCGATTTGGCCAAGGTGGTTCAGGGCCTTGAAGATATAGTGATGCATGAAAGGGCTGGCGAGGATCAGCTTTTCCGGCGGCGAGGTGTCATCAAGGTCGAGGGAGCGCGCCACGATTTGGGCTGCAAGGGCTTTTGCCTCGGCGCCGGTCACGGTGTCGGTAAGGATCAGAAGGGCGAGGGCTACTTGCGAAGCTTTCGGGCCTTCGGGGGTTTCGTGCCAGGTCAGGTCATGGAACCTTGAGCGGATGGCATCTTGCAGACTGGCCGCCTGCTGGTGGCCGTGCGGGTTGGCCGTCAGGCGGGCGGCGGTTTGCACGGCATGCAGATAGCGGGTGTTGTAGGTCAGGTTGGGTTCGGTCCGAGGCGCCTGCGACCAGTCGAGGAAAAGCCGTCGGCCCGGCTGTGATTTGATCAGTCCATTGCGTCCGACGTCGGCGTGCAGGCGGGCCAGAAGCTTTTCAAGCGTGGCCCGGTGATGGGCGATCATATGTGGCGCGTCGGTCACGCCGGGGTGCTGGGCATACATCTCAAGCAGTTCGATCCACGCGAAATTGTAATCGGTCACCACATAGGCCGGCACGTCGCCGGGCAGGACAGAGGGCAGGATACCATCCTCGGCCGCGCCCTCGGCCGCCATCGTGATGGCGCGGGCAAGAGGCCGGGGGTCATGGCTGATGGCTTGCAGCGCGAAAGCCTCGGCCACGACATCGCCCAACCATTGACTGCTTTCGCGCCAGATGCTGTCAACGAAGCCGTCTTGCAGGCAGGCGAGGATCGTCCGGCGGCACATTTGCGCCACGGCATCAAGGGTGGCATCGCCTTGGGGTTTAAGCGGCAGTTCGACGAGCGGGTAGGTGGTGGCGCGGGCGAAGAAGGTGATCTTTGGTGTCATCTCGGCCACGGTATCAAGGCGGAAGATCACGTACCGGGCGCCGCGTTGGCAGAAGGGCTCCACTGTTTGCGATCCGGAGCGCAGGGTGGCGCGGTCAGTCGGGCGCATGCGGCAGTAGGTGTCGGGGTCAGAGAGCAGGATGTTACTGTCCCGCAGCTTCTCGGCGTAGGAAATGGACAGCGTTTCGCCTCCGCTGGCGTTGGTGATGGTGACGCCTGCGGTGCACATCTGGCTTGCGCCGAGATCGAAGATCCAGATTGCGGTTTGATTGGCCGAAAGCTGTGCAGGGACCGGGGCGGCGGGGCAGGTGGTGATGGCGCTGCGCAGGTCCTGGTGGGGGTCTTGGGTGGTTGCGGGCGATGGCCCCAGACGGGTTTGCCAGGGGTTTGTCAGGGGGTGCCGCGTTTCGGCAAGAAGGGGCAGGTCGCGGGGGCGAAGGCCGCTCCAGATCGGGCCTTCGGGGGGTTGCACGATGCGGGCGGTGGCCCATGCCGTGGCGGGTTGTGTTTGCCAATCGCCCGCGGCGGCCATGTCACGAAGTTCAATGCCGGTGCCATAGATCGAGACCCTGGGCACCAGCGGGTTGTAGGATGCGTCGCGTTTGACGTGCCAGTGCCGGTCTGAGGCGATGATCTCGCCGTCAAGGTCTAGCCAGCCAAGCCAGCCGGTGGCGGCCTTGTGGACATAGGCGAAGTGGGAATAGCCCGGCGAATAGACCTGGATTGCCAGATGGTTCGGTCCGGGGCGCAGGTATTGGGTGACGTCCAGAGTGTCGAGCGCCATGTGGTCGGGCCATGACCTTGCGGGGCCACGGGCCACGTAATCCCCGTTGATCCAAAGGCGATAGCGGCTGTCGGCGCTAAGGGTGAAGGTGGCCTTTTGCGGCACTGTATGCAGCATCAGATCGCGGCGGAAGTTCAGGTAGCACTCGGCCAGATCGAAAGGGTGATCCGACCCGATCCAGAAGCTGCCGTCCGGGGCTGCGGGGTGCGTCATGCCGTAAGCTTCCCGTATTGGGGCACCAGGTTTCCCGGCGCGGGGCGGATCGTGGATAAGTGTGCAGGTTCCGGGCCGCCATTGCCAGCGCAAACGCGATGTCGCGCGGGTGGCGCCTGATGCCCTCATGCAGCGAGGGTGCCGTAGAGGGGGGCAAGTTTCTGCGCCACGCGATAAGCATGGATCAGGCGCAGGGGCGGGATGTCGGGCTGGATGAAGTGCCCGCCGTTGAAGATGAAGCCGCCGCCAGGGGCATAGATGGCAAAGCGGTTGGTGATGTAGTCCTCCAGTTCATCGCCTTCGTACTTCAGCAGGCCGTCGATGACGTCGAGGGAGCCATAGATGGTGATCTTGTCGCCCCATTTGGCCTTGACCTCTTTGGGGTCCATGCCGGCGGATTCTTGCACCGGGTGCCATGAGGTGTAGCCCATCTCGATGATGTCATCGACGATTTGCAGGATATAGCCGTCGGAATGCAGGTTGACCGGCAGGCCGCGTGAGCGCGCGTGCTGGACGACGCGCATGGCGTAGGGCTTGATCAGCTTGCGCCAGGCTTTGGGGTTGAACAGCATGGTGCCGTTGCTGCCCCAGTCGTCACTTAGGGTCATCATGTCGACGCCAGCCTCGACCAGATTGTCGACCTGAATGCACATCCAGTCGGCGTATTTGTCAAACCATGCGGCCATCCGGGCAGGCTGGCCGCCAAGGTGCATCCAGCAGTTTTCAATGCCCAGGAAGGAAGATGTGCCCTCCACCATGCCCCAGCAATGCGCCAGCACGCAGCGTTTGCCTTTGTGGGAGGCAACAGCGGTGGCGATATTAGTGCCGCCGAAGTCATAGTTCCAGGCGGAGTAGTTCAGCCATTTCGGGTCTTTGGGGTCTTCAAACTGAAGGGTGTCCAGTTCCATGATGTCAAAGCGGCGGCCATACTGGTTGGGGAAGGGCATCAGGCCGACAAAGACATCGACGCCGAATTCCTCGATGAACTTTTCGCGCGGGCCATAGTCGGCCTCCAGACGGTCAAGGAACTGGCGCTGGTACAGCCAGCAGTCGATGGGGGTGCGGTCGGTCGGCTGGCGGTTGATCGTGGCCATCACGCGGTCTAACGAGTTCATGCTTGCTCCAATACCAACATGCGCCGCCAATCGGCGAGGTCCACGCGGTCAACGAAACCGGAGTGGAAGGATTCCCAGTGGACCTGCTCCCATTGCGGGATCAGGGTTTTGATTTCATCCGGGCATTTCTGGATCAGTTCGGCATAGGCGGATTCCAGAAGCCGGTAGCCCGAGGTGTCAGAGACCTTGAAGCGCGGATGCGGGGCGATCAGGCCGTCCTCTACCATGGCTTGATCAAGGATATCTGACATCTGATGCAACAGGTTCAGTTTTTCCTCCCAAGGGGTGGATAGCTGCGGGGCTGTCTCGACAATATGCGCCAGACGCGGGCCCATGCGGGGCAGGCGATGGAACATCTCGGTCAGCCATTTGTCGTAAGGATAGTAGGTGCGGTCCAGCATGAAGGCCATTTGTATACCCCAGCGCAAGCTGCGGGCGAAGGTGGTAGAGGCGTAGAGCGTGTTGTTGCGCAGCAGCGCGCGTTTGAGGGCATAGACGCCCATGCCCGAGACATAGCGGCTCCAATGCGCAAGGCGGCGCAGGCGGACAGGCTCGGGGTAGTAAGAGGCAAGCGCGTGGCGGATGGCGGTAAATTGGCCCGCAGGGTCGTGCCAGACTTCACCGGCGATGATGTGGGTGATGTCTTCCTCGGGGATTTGCAGCCACTCGGTCAAGGTTTGCGGCGGGTGGTTCAGGCCGATGGTGGAGAGAAGGTGGTGGTCGAGCGAGGCGAGGGCGACGCCCTTGGTGCGGGTATAGCCTTCGCGCAAGGTCCGGCCGCGCCAGTGATGCGGCAGGTGGGCTGCCAGCGTGTCCTCGATGGCCTTGCCTTTGGCCTCCATCAGGGATTGCGGCATCAGGATGTTGACGCGCAGGCCGAAGTGGTGGTCGGTGGAGTAAGCATCATCCAGTCGCAGAACTTCAGAGCCGTAGCCGTAGAAGCCGGCGGCCATGTGTGCTGTTTCGGCCGGGTGGTGGGTCTGCAATAAGGGGGCCACGATCCCGGTCCAGAAATCATGGCTTTCGTCGATGATGGATCGCTGTTCTGCCATGGTCCCGGCCTCCCCTCCGGAGTCTGGCGTTTGCGGGTAGGGTGGGGTTGAACCCCACCCTACGGCGTCGGGCGGTGTTTGTAGGGTGGGGTTTAACCCCACCCTACCGGGGCCTGCGTCAGACGATGCCGGAGGATGCGCCTTGCACCATGGGGCGTTCCTTTGCCTTCTCGGCACGGTAGCCGGAGGCGCGATAGGTGGCGATGGCGTCCAAGGCACCGCCTTGCCGGGCGCGGGCCTCGGCGAGGATGGGCGATACGTCGGTAAGATAAGCCGCCTTCAACATGCGGTGGGCGGCCAGCACGTCGTTGGCTTCTTGCGCCTCGGTCAGGGCTTTGCGGTCCACCAAAGAAGCCTGTACGTAAGCCCGGGCGATTTCTATAGCGGAAGACATCAGGCTTTCGATCGGATCGGTCACGTTGTGGCTTTGGTCGATCATATAGGCCAGGTTGAGCCCCTTCGGTTCGGCATCCACCAATTCGTTGAAGACAAGGAACAGGCGGAACGGGTCCACTGAACCGGCATCAAGGTCATCGTCGCCGTATTTGCTGTCGTTGAAGTGGAAGCCTGCCAGTTTGCCCGCATGGATCAGGCGGGCCACGATCTGTTCGATGTTGGTGTTGGGCGCGTGGTGGCCAAGGTCAACCAGACACTTGGCTTGCGATCCGAGCGATTGCGCCGCAATCAGGCTGCTGCCCCAGTCTGAGATCACGGTCGAATAGAACGCCGGTTCGTACATCTTGTGTTCGATATACATCATCCAGTCATTCGGCAGGCCTTCGTAGATCTGGCGCATCGCGTCCAGGTAGGTCTCGAACATCCGGCTCATGTTCTGCTGGCCGGGGAAGTTGGTGCCGTCACCGACCCAGACCGTCAACGCGGCAGAGCCGAGTTTCTGGCCGATCTCGATGCATTCAAGGTTGTGCTCTACCGCTTGGGCGCGGGTCATGGCGTCTGCATTGGCCAGAGAGCCGAACTTGTAGGACCGCGCCTGGCCCACCTGATCCTGAAAGGTGTTAGAGTTCATGGCATCAAAGCCAAGCCCGTATTGCGCCGCCTCTTGGCGCAAAGCGTTGTAATCGCTAACCTTATCCCACGGAATATGCGGGCTGACGGTGCGGGTGCCGCGCGTCAGAGCCTGGATCACGCCGCAGTCGGCCAGTTTGTCGTGGATGTTGCGCGGCTCTCCAAGCCCCGGAAAGCGGGCGAAGCGGGTGCCGCCGGTGCCCACGCCCCAGGTGGGGATGGCGACGGACCAAGCGATGGCCCTTTGGGTCTGGGCCTCGATATCAATACCGCGGCGGGCCAGTTGCCGGGACAAGGCCGCGTAGTCTTCGGCCTGCGCCTCGGCGGCTTTGGCGTTCAGCGATCCGATCAGGTCGGTTGAGATTTCAGTCATTGTTTACCTTTTGCCTTAGCGCGTGAACGACACGGCATTGCCCGCGTCAACGTTCAGGAAATTGCCGGTGGATTTGTTCGACAGATCGCTGGCGAAAAAATAGACGCCTTCCGCGATATCCTCGGGGAAAACAGACCGCAGAAGCAGGCTGCGCTTGCGGTAGTGCTCTTCAAGGTCATCGACGGCAATCTTGTTGGAGGCGGCGCGTTGCCGGCTCCATTCACCTTTCCAGATTTTCGATCCGCGCAGGACCGCGTCGGGGTTGACGACGTTGACGCGGATGCCCATCGGCGCACCCTCCAGCGCCATGCAGCGGGCGAGGTGGATTTCGGCGGCTTTGGCGGTGCAGTAGGCGGACGCGCCGGGCGAGGCTGCGACGCCATTCTTGGACGCGATGAAGATCATCGAGCCGCCGAGGCTTTGGGTTTTCATCACCCGGTAGCCTTCGCGACCCACAAGGAAATAGCCGGTGGACAGGATGTCCATCGTCTTGTTCCACATGGCGAGGGTGGTGTCTTCCACCGGTGCTGCCGAGGTGATGCCTGCGTTGTTGACCAGGACATCCAAGCCACCAAACTCGGCCACGGTGTATTCGATGGCATTGATGACGGCCTCTTCCGAGGTCACGTTCATCAGGATGCCGCGCACCATGTCTTTGCCGTAACGCTTGGAAAAGCCTGCGACAACCTCATCCAAAGCAGTTGCATCAATGTCGGCCAAGACCACGTTGCAGCCTTCCCGCAGCAAGCGTTCGGCAGAGGCGGACCCGATGCCGCCCGCGCCCCCGGTGATGAAGGCCACGCGGCCCTGCATCGACTTTGGTTTGGGCAGACGTTGCAGCTTGGCTTCCTCAAGCAGCCAGTATTCGATGTTGAAGGCCTCTTGGGTATCAAGGCCCTGATATTCCGACACGCCGGACGCGCCGCGCATCACGTTGATGGCGTTGACGTAGAACTCTGCCGAGATGCGGGCGGTGGATTTGTCCTTGGCGAAGGACAGCAAGCCTGCGCCGGGGATCAAATAAATCACCGCGTTTGGGTCGCGCATGGCGGGCGAATTGGGGTGCTTGCAGCGGTCATAATAGGCGGCGTAGTCGGCGCGGTAGCCAGCGATCAGGGCGTCCAGGGTGGCGGCATCGGCATCGGCGGGCACGATCAGCGGCTTGATCTTGGTGCGCAGGAAGTGGTCGGGGCAAGAGGTGCCCAAGGGCGCAAGGGCCTCCAGCATGGTGGAGTTGACGAACTCCAGCACTTCGGCGGCGTCAGTGAAGTGGCCAGCCTTCATTTCCGATTTGGAAATGCGGCCGCGGATCAATGGCATCAGGCGCCGGGCGGTGGCGGCTCGTTCGGTGGCGTTCAGCGCAGGCGTCTTCTCGCCGCCAAACACCGGGCGCTTGACGTGGGCATCCAGCCAGACGGCGGCCTTGTTGATGATGCGCAGCGTTTGGTCGTAGCTTTCTTTCGCCGTGGCACCCCAGGTGAAAAGCCCGTGAGAGCCCAAGACCAAGCCCACCATGTTCGGGTTTTCCTCAGCCATCTTGCCCAGCTTGATGCCAAGGTCGATGCCGGGGCGCTGCCAGGGCAGGTAGCCGATTTCATCGCCGAAAATCTCGGCAGTTAGCGCCACCTGGTCTTTGGAGGCGGCAATCGCGATCACCGCGTCGGAATGCACATGGTCGACATGGATGTGCGGCACGAAGCCGTGCAGCCATGTATCAATCGACGGCGCGCGGGGGTTGAGGTTGTAGATGCAATGGCCAAGTGCCTCGACCATCGCGTCTTCCTGGTCAAGGCTGCGGTACTGGGCGCGCAACTGGAACAGCTTGTCCATATAAAGTGTCGAGAAGCCGTCCAGCTTCATGCTGCCGATATCGCCGCCGGACCCCTTCACCCACAGCACCGTCACATCCGCCCCGGTCAGCGGGTCTTTCGCCGCCACCTTTGCCGAGGTGTTGCCGCCGCCGAAATTGGTGATCCGCAGATCGGACCCCAGCAGGTTGGAGCGGTACAAAAGCTTGCCCGGCTCATCAAGCGTGCCAGCAACAGCGTCGTTCCACAATGATGGCAGGAGGGGGGACGGAAGAAGGATGTCTTGGGTCATCGCTTTTTCATGTTAGGGAAGATCAGCTTTGAAGATAGGCGCAAAACGATCATAGTCAATCATGAAACGTCGCGCCGCAGCGCAGATAATCTACTGCAATGCAGCAATGCGATTATTTATTGACGGATGTGAGCGATTCTGACTACCTTGGTTACATGCATGAACGTGAAAGATGGCAACTTATCCTCAACCGGCTGCGCGAGCGCGGGATTGTTCGTGTGAGCGATCTTGCCGCGCTGACCGGTGCCTCATTGGCCACCCTGCGCCGTGATCTGGCGCGACTGGAAGATACCGGACAACTGCGCCGCGTCCATGGCGGGGCGGAAACGGCAGAGGTCAGTCAGGGCGATTTGACGGCAGCTTCTTTTGGCGCAAGCCAGACGACGAATGCGGAGAACAAACTGGCCGTGGCGCGCAAGGCGGCAAGCCTGTGTGCGGATGGCGACTCGATCATTCTGAATGCCGGGTCGACAACCTGGTTCATGGCGCAATGTCTGCGGCAACACCGGATGCAGGTGCTGACGAATTCTTTCCCGATTGCGCAAGAGTTGATTGCCAATTCTGGCAATCGGGTCGTGCTGCCGGGGGGCGAGTTGTACCGTGAACCGGGGATTATCCTGTCGCCGTTCGAGGAAGATGCGATCCAGCATTTTGCGGCCGGAAAGATGTTCATGTCTTGTTATGCGATCACGCCGATGGGGGTGATTGAAAGCGATCCTCTGATTGCGCGGGCGGAAGCCAAGCTGCTGTCCCGCGCCGAAAAGTTGATCGTGATTGCGGACAGCTCGAAATTCGAGGCGCGGGGCAACATGGTGGTGTGCCCCCTGACACGGGTGTCAACGGTGGTCACCGATGCGGGTGCGCCAGCGGGGATGGTGGATCATCTTCGGTCAGTCGGCGTGGAGGTGCTGATTGCCGAGGGTGAAAGGCAAGTGAAGCTATCGGCGGCTTGAAGCCGGGAACCAAACGGGAGGACGACACAATGAAGAAACTTGGGAATAAACTTGGATTTGCCTTGACGATGGCTGCGGGCCTGATGGGCTCGACCGCGTTTGCTGACGTGATTGAAGCCAAGCCCGGCCAGGCCGTGAACATGGTGCTACTGCCGAAGTTCCTGGGCATTCTGCCCTTCGATCAGGCCGACCGTGGCGCGCAGGAAGCGGCCAAGGAATTGGGCAATACCGGAACCTATCAGTACATCGGGCCGACCGCAGAAAACTCGGCTGCGGGTCAGATTGAAATGCTGACGACGGCGACGACGCAAAAGCAGGGCGTGGTGATGATGTCGAACAACGCCGGTGAGCAGATCTCGCCCACCGCCGAAGCAGCGCAAGCGGCTGGCACCAAGGTTGTGACATGGGACAGCCCAATTCCGTCAGGCAAGGGCGAAAGCGTGTTCGTGGCACAGGTTGACTTCGGGTCGATCGGCACCGTGATGGCCGATATGGTGTTTAACGAAACCGGTGGTGCGGGCGAATTCGCCGTGCTTTCGGCCTCGCCCGATGCGGCCAACCAGAACGCCTGGATTGACGCGATGAAGAAGGTGTTGACCACTGACGCCAAGTACAAGGACCTGAAGCTGGATGACGTTGTCTATGGCAACGACCAGTCGGAAGAATCCTACAACCGCGCTTTGGGTCTGGTGGACAAGTACCCGAACATGAAGGTGATCATGGCGCCGACGACTGTCGGGATCGTGGCCGCTGCCAAGGCGATGCAGGACGAAAAGCTGTGCGACAAGGTCAAGGTGTCCGGCCTTGGTCTGCCGGCTGAAATGGTCAGCTATACCATGAACGGCTGCGCGCCGGAGTTCGCGCTGTGGTCGTTCATCGACCTTGGGTATCTGACCTATTACACCAGCTACATGCTGGCGACCGGGTCGCTGAAGGGTGAGATCGGCGAAGAGTTCAAGGCGGGCCGCATGGGCACCATGAAGATCGACGAAGATCCGGGCCGCAAGGGCGCCAAGCGCGTGTTGATGGGGCCGTTCACGGTTTACAACAAAGACAACGTCGAAGCCGCAGCGAAGTAATCTTTTCGGTTATCAATGATTTGCAGGGCCGCCCCGGTGGCGGCCCTGTCTTCTCTGGCATCCTGGAGTCTGCCTTTGACCGTTCTGGAACTGCGTAACGTGTCGAAAAGCTTTGCCGCCACGGCGGCCTTGAAGGACATGAATCTGGCAATTGAGCCGGGGGAAATCCATGCCATCGTGGGCGAGAATGGTGCGGGCAAATCCACCCTGATCAAGATCATGACCGGAGTGCATCAGCCCGATACCGGGGAAATCCTTGTCAATGGGGCGGTGGTGTCGGTGCGGTCAACGCAGGACGCGCAAGGCTTGGGGATTGCTGCGATCTATCAGGAACCGATGGTGTTTCCCGATCTGGACGTGGCCGAGAACATCTTCATTTCCAACCGCGCCGAGGGCGCTTTCATGAACTGGAAGCGGATGTATCGGGAAGCGGCCAAGTTGATCGAACAGCTTGGCGTTACGCTGGACGTGCACCGGGCGGCTGCGGGTTTGACCTTGGCCGAACAACAGACGGTTGAGATTGCGCGGGCGCTGTCGCTGAACGTCAAGGTTCTGATCATGGACGAACCCACCGCCAGCCTTTCGGCGCATGAGGTGGCGCGGCTTTTGAAAATCGCCCGCGCTCTGAAGGCCAAGGGGGTGGCGGTCATCTACATCTCGCACCGGCTGGATGAGATTTTTGAGGTGGCGGACAGGGTGACGGTGATCCGCGACGGTCAGCACATTTCCACCAAGCCGATTGCCGAGGTCACGCCGGATGGCATGGTCAAGGAAATGGTCGGCCGGGCGATTGACTCGTTTGCCGTCAAGACTGCCGCCAATCCGCATGGCGCTTCGGTTTTGCGGCTGGAAGGTTTGGGGCGCGAGGGTGTGTTCCGGGGCATCAGCTTTGATTTGTCGGCGGGTGAGGTTTTGTGCTTTGCGGGCTTGGTCGGCGCGCGGCGGACCGATGTGGGGCTGGCAATCTTCGGGATTGCGCCAGCGACCGAGGGGCGGATTCTGATTGACGGGGCAGCGGTGACGATACGCTCCGCACAGGATGCGATGGCCAAAAGCATCGCCTATGTCTCGGAGGATCGGCGCAAGATGGGGCTGGCGATGACGTTGCCGATCTTCGCCAATATCTCATTGGCCAGTCTGGGCAAGTTGCTGGGCCGGTTTGGCATCATCGACCGCAAGGCCGAACTGGCGATGGCCGAGAAATACCGCAAGCAACTGGCGATCAAGTCGCCGGATGTGACGACCGATGTGGGCAAGCTGTCGGGCGGCAACCAGCAAAAGGTCATGCTGGCGAAATGGCTGGAGACCAAGCCCCGCATCCTGATCTTCGATGAGCCGACGCGTGGGGTCGATGTGGGGGCCAAGGCGGAAGTTCACAACATTATCAGGTCGTTGGCGAAAGAAGGGGTGGCGGTGCTGGTGATTTCGTCCGACTTGCCAGAGGTGCTGGCTTTGGCCGACCGCGTGCTGGTGATGCGCGAGGGGCGGCAGGTTGGTATTCTTCAAATTGCCGATGCGACGCAGGAAAGGGTCATTGGTTTGGCCGCAGGACATGAAGCCCGCTTGCCGGAGGCCGTGGCATGATCAGCAAAATCCATCCCCAGACGTTGCGGATCGTAGCGCTGTTCATTGCATTGCTGGCGACGGTGCTGTTCTTTTCCACCCAAATCGACAGCTATCTGTCGGTACGGATGTTCACCCGCATTTCAACCTCGGCGGCGGTGATCCTGCCGGTGGCGGTGGGGCAGGCGATTGTGGTGATGACGCGGAATATCGACCTTTCCATTGGATCAACGGTGGGCGTTGTGGCCTATCTGACGGGGCAGTTTCTGGGTGGGCATGCTGACCTGCATCCGCTGCTGGTGGCGGTGCTGGCGATGGGGATTGGCGCCTGCATGGGGGCTGTGAACGGGGTGCTGGTATCCTGGGCCCGGGTGCCTTCGATCATCGTGACGTTAGGGACGCTGGCTTTGTACCGCAGCTTTCTGGTGCAGTATTCCGACGCCAAGACGATCACCACGGCCAGCCTGCCGCAATGGCTGGTGGACCTGCCGCAGGCCAATGCGTTCTCGGTCTTTGGTCTGGATGTGCGGGTGACGGTGGTGCTGGCTTTGTGTGCTGCGGTGGCGATGGGGCTGGCTTTGACGCGGTTGCGGGCGGCGCGGCGGATCTATGCGGTGGGATCAAACCCCGATGCGGCGGTGATGGCGGGGATCAATTCCGCGATGGTGGTGTTTGTGGCCTTCGTGCTGTCAGGTGCCTTTGCGGGGCTGTCGGGGCTGATATTCCTTGCGAAGTTCGGGAACATCACGGTCGTCGCGGGCATGGGGTTTGAGTTGAAGGCGGTGGCTGCCGTGGTTGTCGGCGGGGTTTCCATTCTGGGCGGATCGGGCAGCATGATTGGTGTGGTGATTGGTTGCGTGCTGGTTGACACCATTGATAATTCGTTGACGCGGTGGGAACTGGTGTCAGAGTTCTGGCGCGATGCTTTGCTGGGGATGCTGATCATGGCGGCGGTGACGGTGGATACGGTCATGTCACGCTCGCTGGGGCGCCTTGGCAGGAAGGGGGCCTGAGTGATAGCGCGTTTGAAAAGCTGGGAAGGGATGCTGGCGCTGTTGTTTGTGCTGACATTTGCCGGAAACGTGGTTCTGGCGCCCGAGTTTCTGACGGTGCAGAATCAGATCAACCTGTTCCAGTTGTCTATTGAAAAGATCATCGTGGCGCTGGTGATGACGCTGATCATCATCAATGCCGAGATTGATTTATCGGTCGCCTCGGTCATGGGGCTGTCGGCCTGCGCGTTCGGGTATATGTTCACCAATGGCTGGCCTGCGGGGGTGGCGATGCTGGTCTGCTTGGGCATTGGACTGGTGGCGGGGCTGATCAACGCGCTGCTGATCGCGCGGGCGGGGATACCCTCGCTGGTGGTGACGCTGGCGATGCTGATCGGCTTTCGCGGCTTTGCACGGGTGCTGGTCAAGGATCAGAGCATGGGGAACTTCCCCGATTGGGTGACGTTTCTGGGGCAGGACGCAATTTTGGGGCCGTTTCCGTTGTCGCTGATCCTGTTTGTGGTGTTTCTGCCGGGGATAGGCGTACTGCTGCACCGCACGGGGTTTGGTCGGCAAATCTTCGTGATTGGCACCAATGCCGAGGTGGCAAGGTTCTCGGGCCTTGATGTGGCGCGGGTCAAGACGGTGCTGTTCTTGATGAGCGGGTTCATTTCGGCGCTGGCGGGGCTGTTGTATGCGGCGCGGCTGGGGTCGGTGCGGGGCGATGCGGGGACGGGGTTTGAGCTGGACATCATCACGATGGTTCTGTTGGGCGGGGTCAGCATCTTTGGCGGCAAGGGGAGCATGCCAGGGGTGTTCCTGTCGATCCTGATCATCCTGAACCTGAGGAACGGCATGGCCCTGACCAACATCACCGGGCATATCCAGACCGGGGTGATTGGGGTGTTGCTGATCGCTTCGGTTTTGATCCCGAACCTGACGTCTGACTTCCGCGCCCGCCGCGCCAAAGCTTGAGGGTTGCCATGCGCCATGCGTTCAAGATGTATCTGAACCCCGGGATGGAGGCGGAGTATATCCGCCGCCATGATGCGATCTGGCCGGAACTGTCGGCCTTGCTGCGGGAGGCGGGGGTGTCAAATTACTCGATCCATCTGGACCGTGAGACGAACACACTGTTTGGATATCTGGAACGGGGGGAGTGGCATGGGATGGCGGACTTGCCAAAACATCCGGTGATGCAGAAATGGTGGGCCCATATGGGCGATATCATGCGGACGAATGGGGATGGCTCTCCGGTCGCGATTGACCTGGCAGAGGTGTTCTATCTGGCGTAACCTGCCGGGAACATGGGCAGATTGCCCATCCTACCTCTTGGCAGGCCACAGCGCCTGAACCTTGGCGCGCCATTGGGCGGCATAGGCGGCGAGGCGCGGGTCGGGCGAGGGCGCAATCGGTGCGACTTGCAGTTTTGGGGCAGTGAGCGGCCCGGCGAGCATGGCAGCCCCCAAGCCGGTGCCAGCGCTTTGGCCTGTCGCCAGAACCTGTCGCCCGGTGGCGGTGGCCAGCATCAGCGCGAAATCGGGGTTGCCGCCGAAGGGGCCTTCGACATGGATCAAGCCCTTTGCGCCGATCAGGGCAAGGCATTCGGCCCCCATCAACGCCGTGTAATAGCTGGCCGCAAGACAGCGCTGGCCTTCGTTGGCGGGCTCGGCCGTCCATGACAGGTGCAGGCCGGGGAAGGGGCCGGTTTCGGGGTGCAGCGAGGGCAGGGCCATGATGCCCGACAGCACGGCAGCACGGTCGGCCTTGGTTGCGGGGGCTGTCCGGCCACCGGTCAGTTCGTCGAACTCGCGTCCGCCCATGTAGCGCGCGGTGGGGGTCGGGGTGCCACGGGCGTTCACATTGACCAGCACATCGCGGGTGGCATCAAGGTCCATCGCCGGGCCTCCGACGGCGAGGGTGATCATCCAGGTGCCGGTGGAGACGACCGAAAACGCCTGGTCCCCGCCCAGATAGGGCAGCAGCGAGGCATTGGAATCATGGATTCCGGAATGGACGGGCAGGCCCTGCGGCAGGCCCAAAGCAGCGGCAAGGTCGGGGCGCAGGGTGAAACGGGATGCGGCGGGCAGCACCGGGGGAAACAGGGCAGACCAGCCCATCTTGTCGACGAGTGCAGAGAAGCACGCCTGCCACGGGTTCCACAGGTCGGTGTGGCAACCAAGGGAGGTAAGTTCGGAGGCTGCAACGCCAGTCAACCGATAGGTCCAGTATTGCGGATAGGTCAGGATATGCGCGGTTCTGGCGAAAGCCTCTGGGTAGGTCTGCGCCTGCCAGTAGATCTGCGCCCCAAGGTTGAGGCCGCCGGGCAACCGGGGCGAGCCGGTCTCGGCAAAGGGCGGGCGCAGGGTGGTGTAGGCCGGCAAGGTGTCGGGGCCTGCGTATTCATAGTCGAGGATCGGCAGGGTCAAGTTGCCTGAGGCATCAACCAGTGCTGCACACGCACCATGGGTGGTGATGGAAATCGCATCCACCGGGCCTTCGGCGGCCAGGGTTTTGAGGCTGGTCAGCAGGAAATTCCACAGGCCTTCGCTGTCGAAATGCGGGTAAGGGGCGGTGGTGAGCACCCGGTTGGCAGTCTTGAACACGCGGGTTTCGGCACCCGAAGCAAGATCCACCGCCAGAAGCTTGGCGTTGGTCTTGCCGATGTCGATAACGGCTATGTGGCGCACTTCAACCCCCCGAAAGACTGCGGCGACCATAGCGGAAGGCAAGGAAAACCCAAAGGAAATCAACGCCGATCGACCAGCTTTTGTATCGTTTCGGCGAGGGTCTTTTCCAGTGCGTCCAAGCTGCCGTCGGTGCTGGCGTTCATGGCCAAAACACGGGTCAGCAAGTCAAACCCGAAAAGCAGCGCGCCGATCAGGGTGGCGCGTTCAAGCCAGGCCTCACCATCCAGCCGGGCGGCGAGGGGGGGGGTAGACTTGGGCGGTCAAAGCCGCACGCAGAGCTGGCACGGCATCGGGGCTGGAGGCGGCACGGAGGAGCTCCAGCATGGGGTCGAAGCCCTGGCTGGGGGATTTGTGGGTCATACTGGCGGCAACACGCGCACCAAAATTGGTCATATCGCCGTCAAGCAAGTCGCCCAAAGTCATCTTTGGTGGCACGGCGGCGATGAAAAGCCCCTCTTTTGATCCAAAATAGCAGCTGATCAGCGCGACGTTGGCCTGTGCCCGTTCGGCAATTTCACGCGTGCCGGCCCCATCATAACCTTTTCCGGTGAACACCTCGCGCGCGGCATTCAGGATCGCCTCTGACGTGGCGGTGGCGTCGCGTTTGCGGGGTGGGGCCGATGTGTCAGCCGGGGTGTCGTTCATAGGTGTAATCGGCTGCTGACTTGGGCAGCGGGATGCATATGTAATCGAATGATTACTTTACCTGGGATGATTCAAGCACGCTGCAACGGAAAGGGAAAGGCCATGACGCAGACGCTTTTGATCACCGGGGCTTCAAGTGGCATTGGCCGCGCCACCGCACAGCACTTTGCCGCGAACGGCCGGAATGTGGTGGCCACGATGCCCGACACTGCCAAGTCTGATCTGGCCAGAGAGAATGTGCTGGTGACCGCGCTGGACGTGACCGATGCGGTTTACATCGCAGCGGCAGTCGCAGCGGGTCTGGCGCGCTTTGGCCGGATTGACGCTTTGTTCAATAATGCCGGTTATGGCGCGTTCGGTCCGCAGGAGGCGTTCAGCGACGCGCAAATCCGCAGGTAGTTTGAGACGAATGTGTTTGGCTTGCTGGCGGTAACGCGGGCGGTTTTGCCGACCATGGGGGTGCAAAAGTCGGGGGTCATTGTCAACATCTCTTCCATCGGCGGTCAGATGACCTTTTCGTTTATGAGCCTGCATCACGGCACGAAATGCGCGGTGGAGGGGATTTCCGAGGTGCTGGCCTATGAGGTTGCAAGCTTTGGCCGGCGGGTGAAGAGTGTTGATCCGGGGTCAATCAAGACCGATTTCGCCGGGCGTTCGATGGATTTCAAGAATGATCCGGGGCTGGCGGAATACCAGCCGATGATCGGTAAGCAGTTGGAAGCCATGAGAAGTACGGCGGGGCAAGGGTCAGATCCCCGCGTGGTGGCAAAGGTCATCTGGCAAGTGGTGACGGATGACAGCGACCGTCTGCGCCTTACGGCGAACGAGGAAGCCAAGGTGCTGCTGGTCAATCGCAAGGCGCGGGTCGATGCGACGTTTACAGCCGGTGTGAAGGCGATGTTCAGGCTTTTGGGGAGGCTTGGGCGCAGGACTTGGCTACAGGCCGCTTGGGTCCGTTGCCCAGCTTGCGGCCCATCCAAAGGGCACAGTGCAAAAAAGCCAGCCCTGCGGCTGGCCTTTTTTATTGGAGCGGGCGAAGGGATTCGAACCCTCGACCCTAACCTTGGCAAGGTTATGCTCTACCCCTGAGCTACGCCCGCACTCCGTTTTTCGGTCTTAGCGCGTGTCAGGGGTGGGAGCAAGCGGGTTTATTGCCGGATTTTCTCGCCCGGCCAGCAATTGTGTGATGAGCGCTGCGAAAGCAGGAGGGCGGCTGAACGGGCGGCTTTGCGGCGCGTCAGTGGCAAAGTGCAGCATGGCGTAGCCGTGGACCATCGACCAAACGGCCAGTTCCAGCGCCTCGTCCGGGGTGCCATTGCCGAAGGGCAGGCAAGCCTCGCGCAGGATCTGGTAGGACCGGGCAGCGTGGGGGCCAAGGGTGGGATCGGTGCGGTTGACCTGGTGTGAGACGAACATAAGGTGAAACAGTCCGGCGTGATGGTCGGCAAAGGTCAGATAGCCATTTGTCATGCCAAGAAGGCGTTGCAAGGGGTCGCTCCCGCCCCTCTCTCGTCCATCATGCAGTGCATCGGCGAACAGCTTGAAGGCGCGGGCGGCCATAGCAGTCAGCAGGCCGGGCAGCCCGTCGAAGTGATGTGCCGGGGCGGCATGCGAAACGCCCGCGCGCGCAGCGGTCTGCCGTAGGGTCAGCGCTCGCATGCCGCCGTCTTCCAGCAGCGCCAAGCCGGCGTCGATCAGCACATCACGCAACGATTTCGGGTCTTGTAGCATGTGTGCGGTGTCGCTTAATTGCTTGACAGTGTCAAGAAGCTGTGGAACCTTGCAGAAACTTTACACTGTCAAGGAGATGGGGGTGTCACGGTTTGGAATTTGGGTTTTTGTCGGATTAAGCCTGCTGGTGGCGGTCATGTCGTTGCGAGTGTTCTTCTTGCCGTTTGCCTTGGTCATGCCGGGCATGGCGCATTTCGTGACAGAAGCGCCGTGGCGGCTTTGGGGGCATATTCTTGGCGGGCCACTGGCGCTGGCTTTGGCGCCGTTGCAGGTTTTGACTGGGTTGCGGGGGCGGTGGCCGGGGCTGCACCGCTGGTCGGGGCGGCTTTACGGGCTGGCGGTTCTGCTGGCAGGACTGGCGGGATTGACGCTGGCGCCGACCTCGATGGCCTCGGATTTCGCTCGGGCGGGGTTCATGGTTCTGGCGGTGCTGTGGATCGGGACGACGGCCAGGGGCATATGGCTTGCGGTTCAAGGTGATCTGCACCGCCATCGGTGGTGGATGCAGCGGTCTATCGCGCTGACCTTTGCCGCAGTGACGTTGCGGCTGATCATGGCACCGTTGATGGTCTTCGGCTGGACGGTGCCCCAGACCTACGACGTCACGGCATGGGGGGCCTGGGTCATTAACCTTGTGGTGCTGGAACTGTGGCAACGGGGTATGTTCAAACGCAAAACGGCACCCGTGGGTGCCGTTTAAGCCGCCGTCTGTACCACCAACTGGAGCGGGCGAAGGGATTCGAACCCTCGACCCTAACCTTGGCAAGGTTATGCTCTACCCCTGAGCTACGCCCGCACTCCGTCGATGG
>JAYSQA010000420.1:0-6821 GCA_043721775.1 Rhodobacterales bacterium | reverse complement strand
CTAGCTGCAAACGTCAAACCGCCACGCCTGCCGCTGTGCTGGCCACCACGCCTGCCGCTGTGCTGGCCACCACGCCTGCCGCTGCGCTGGCCACCACGCCTGCCGCTGCGCTGGCCACCACGCCTGCCGCTGCGATACCCGGCTTTCCTCAAACATCCGGGCCGCACCGCCGATTTTTCCGCCCTGCGACATATTTTCTTCGCCATGATGGCGGCGATGTCGAATCCGACGCCCTGCCAGCGTCCTTGATGCGCAAACCGAAAAGGACCGAACCCATGACCTTCCCCATCACCGCCCCCTTTGCCGCTGGCCTGACGCTGATCTTCATCGTTCTGACCCAGCTGGTGATCTTCGCCCGCCAGAAGGCCAGGATTGGCCTCGGTGACGGCGGCAGCCCGATTGTTCTGCAAGCCATGCGCCGACAGGCCAATTTTGTCGAAAACGTACCCCTGACCCTGCTGCTGATGGCCCTGGCCGAGGCGGGCGGGGCTGGTGCCTTGCTTTTGACCGGCTGCGGTGCGGCACTTCTTGCCGCCCGGCTGATCCACCCGTTCGGGATCAAGGCCGGGGCTGATGCCCATCCGGCCCGCCTCACCGGTGCGGTTCTGACCACGATCGTGCAACTGGTGCTGGTCGTATCGCTTTTGCTTCAGCGCTTCGCCTGACCCTCTCCCAACCCCAAAGGACACATCATGCAATACCTTGCCCTGATCTACGCCTCTCCCGAACATGAACCGAAATACGGCACACCCGAGTTTGGTGCGATGATGGCCGGTTACAACGCCGTGACGGCTGCGCTGAAAGCCTCCGGGGCGTGGCGCGCGGGCGACGGGCTGAAGCCGGTCACCACCGCCACCTCGGTGCGGGTCAAAGAGGGCAAGGTGGAAACCATGGACGGCCCCTTTGCCGAAACCAAGGAACACCTTGGCGGCTATTACCTGATCGAGGTGCCTGATCTGGACACCGCCATCAAATACGCGGCTCTGATCCCCTCGGCCGCTTATGGCACCGTCGAACTGCGCCCGGTAATGGTGTACTGAACGTCAGCGTAACCAGAATGCCGGACCTGTCCGGACTGCCAGGGATCTGCTGAATGACCGCCCCCGCCCCTTCGCTGACCGCAGTGCTGGATCAAAGCCTGCGCAAGGACCGGGGGCGCATCATCGCCGCCCTGATCGCCCGTGTCGGCGATTTCCAACTGGCCGAGGACGCCTTGCAGGATGCCAGCGCCTCGGCCCTTGTCCATTGGGGGCGCACCGGTGCGCCATCCCGTCCCGAGGCCTGGCTGATCCGCGTGGCCTTCCGCAAAGCCATCGACCGCCTGCGCCGCACGGCCCGTGATGCCCGCCAGACCGCCGCCATGGCCGTGCTTGCCCGTGATGAGGCCGAAGAAGAGGCTGACCTGATGGACGACCGCCTGCGCCTGATCTTCACCTGCTGCCACCCGGCGCTCGATCCGAAATCCCGCGTCGCCCTGACACTGCGCACCATCGCAGGCCTGCCCACAGCCGAGATTGCCCGCGCCTTTCTCGACACCGAACCCACCATGGCCCAACGCCTGACCCGCGCCAAAACCAAACTGCGCGAGGCGGGAATACCCTTCACGGTCCCCGGCCCTGAAGACTGGCCCGACCGTCTGCCTTCGGTGCTGGCGGTGGTCTACCTGATCTTCAACGCAGGCTATACGTCCGGCCCCGCCGAACCGCGCGACCTGTGTGACGAGGCGATTTTCCTCGCCCGCCTGATCGCCCGCCTTTCCCCCCCCACCTTTCGCGATCTGGCCGAGGTTGAAGGCTGCCTTGCCCTGATGCTGCTGACCCACGCCCGCAAAGCGGCCCGTATTGCCGAGGGCGTCACCGTTCCCCTGTCCGCCCAGGACCGCAACCGCTGGGACGCGGCCGCCCTGGCCGAGGGGCTGGCCCTGATCGACAGCGCCATGGCCCGCCGCTTTCCCGGTCCCTACCAGATCAAGGCCGCCATCGCCGCCTGCCACACCGCAGCCTCCCCCGACTGGCCCCAGATCGCCGCACTGTATGACGGCCTTGCCCGCTATGAACCCACCCCCGTCGTGCACCTCAACCGCGCGGTGGCTTTGGCGGAAACCGGGGCGCTTCAGGACGCCTTGGCGCTTTTGGCAACCCTCGGCCCGGCCTTGGCCAACTACCAGCCCTACCACGCCGCCCGCGCCGAATACCTGACCCGCGCCGAAGCCTACGGCCCGGCGCGCGCCGCCTACGACACGGCCATCGCTTTGGCCGCCTCTTCCGCCGACGCCGCTTATTTGGCCAAACGCCGCGAGGCGCTGCCCATCTGACCGGCAAACCTCAGGAAAATCACGATAAACCAAAAAAAAGGCCGAGCTTTCGCTCGGCCAAGTCCAACAGGGAGGTATGAAGCAACAAGAGCGAACTCGATTGCCGCCTCGCAAATATAGATAGGCGGTGCGACCGTTAGCGGCAACGGGAATCGGGCCGCAAAGCTGGTATTGCCGCTATGCGTTCAGCGCATGGCTTCAGTACGCCTGTTACATTGCGACACACGCCGTGATCAATCGTAGCGACCGCAACCCTCGCAAAGCCACCTGCGATTTCGCATTTGTCCAAATATCCCCGCCGGAGGCAAAGGCCAGCCCCTGACGCGCGCTCAATCCTGCTGGCGCGCTCAGTCCTGCTGACGCGCCTTCAGTCCTGCTGGCGCTGGCGGAACGCCATGATCTCTTCCAGGACAAAATCGCGGAACGCCGCCACCCGCTTGGAATGGCGCAACTCTTCGGGGTAGGCCAGAAACACCGGCACCTCGTTGCTTTCGACCTCAGGCAGCACCCGCACCAGATGCGGGCTGTCTTCGGTGACGTAATCGGGCAGCACGCCGATGCCCAGATGGTTCAACACCGCCTGCAACACGCCGAAATAGTTGTTCACCGTCAGGGTTGACGGAATGTCATGGCTCATCAACTCCGCCACCAGCAGCGCGCCCGCCGCCACCTGCGCGGTGCCAGCATGCTGGCAGATCAGCCGGTGCGAGGTCATCTCGTCCATCGACTTCGGGGTGCCGTGCTCTTCCAGATATTTCGGCGTCGCATAAAGCCGCATCCTGATTTGCATCAGACGCTTGCGGATCAGGTCGGCCTGCTGTGGCTCCTTCATGCGGATCGCCACATCGGCCTCGCGCATCGGCAGGTCAAGCACACGCTCTTCCAGCATCAGGTCAATCTTCAGCGCCGGGTACTTTTTGTACAAGGCCGCCAAACGGGGCGCCAGCCACAGCGTGCCAAAGCCCGTCGTCGTGGTCACCCGCAACTCGCCAAACACCTCGTCCTCGGAATCGCGAATGCGCGCCGCCGCCGCATCCAGACGCCGCACCATCTGGCTGGTCGCGTCAAACAGCAACTCGCCCTGTTCGGTCAGGATCAACCCCCGGGCATGGCGGTGAAACAGCGTCACCGACAGGCTTTCCTCCAGCGCCCTGATCTGGCGGCTGACGGCCGACTGGCTCAGATGCAGCACTTCGCCCGCGTGGGTAAGCGAGCCCTTGTCGGCCACCGCATGAAAAATGCGCAGCTTGTCCCAATCCATCACGGCAAGTCCCCCTCCGCACGTCACGCGAATTTATGCGTCACGCTAACATGCAAACCTCTGTGGCCCAAGAAGTTCCGCCTGTAAACCGCTTTGGACGCCCAACTGTACTTTCCGGGTGTACAAGCCTTGCCGATGCCCGCGCTTGCCCTGTCGGTGCGGCTGGGGCTATCTTGCGGGCCAAGACACCGGAACCGGGCAAAAGGGGCACATCATGGCAGTTGGCATTTTCGATAGCGGTCTGGGCGGCCTGACCGTGCTGGACGCCGTGGCCCGCCGCTTGGCCGACGTGCCCTTCGTCTATTTCGGCGACAACGCCCATGCCCCCTACGGTGTGCGCACCCACGACGACATCTTCAACCTGACCTGCGCTGCCACCGAAAGGCTGTGGGCCGAGGGGTGCGATCTGGTCATCCTCGCCTGCAACACCGCCTCTGCCGCCGCCCTGAAGCGGATGCAGGAAACCTGGGTGCCGCCGAACAAACGCGTGCTGGGCGTCTTCGTCCCCCTGATCGAGGCGCTGACCGAACGCCAGTGGGGCGACAACTCGCCGCCCCGCGAAGTGGCGGTGAAACACGTGGCCCTGTTTGCGACCCCCGCCACCGTCGCCTCCCGCGCGTTTCAACGCGAACTGGCCTTCCGCGCCATCGGTGTGGATGTCGAAGCACAACCCTGCGGCGGCGTCGTCGATGCCATCGAACAGGGCGATGAAATCCTCGCCGAGGCCCTCGTCCGCTCTCATGTCGAGGCCCTCAAACGCCGGATGCCCCACCCCGAGGCCGCCGTGCTGGGCTGCACCCATTACCCCCTGATGGCACAAGCCTTCCAAGAGGCGCTGGGGCCGGATGTAAAAGTCTACAGTCAAGCCAACCTCGTGGCCGAAAGCCTGACCGACTACCTGCAACGGCGGCCCGGGATGCTGGGCGCGGGCACGGTGTCGAAGTTCCTGACGACCGGCGACCCGAAGAACGTGTCCAGCAAAGCCACGCAGTTCCTGCGCCGCAAGATCGTGTTCGAGGCGGTGTGACGCAGAAAGGCTTGCCAGATTGCATTATTGTAGCTGCATTAAATGAAGATTTAACATGACCCTGCCAAGCGTGACGATACTCTGGCCAGGCGGGGGCTGGATATGGCGGATGCCGTTCTGGTTTTCGCCGGACCAACAAAGACAAGAGAAGACTCGCGGGAAGACTATGAAGAGCAGCGTTTCCTCACCATTGGTTTTCCTGCTGGCCGGATGGTCTTGATTGCGTGGACGCCACGAGGCGATGCGCGCCGTATCATAAGTATCAGGAAAGCCAATGGACGTGAAATTTCCTGATACAGCGCCCACGTATGAAGGCAACCCGGAAGCCGAACCCGATGACGATTTGCCCGACATGACCACACCCTGCTGGACCGAAAAATTTGACAAAGCCCTCGTCCAGCTTGGCCGTCCGAAAACCAGCGTGACAAAATCCTCCGTCACCTTGCGGCTTGACCCGGAAGTGGTGGCGCGGTTCAAGGCCGATGGCCCCGGCTGGCAAAGCCGCATCAACGCCGCACTGCGCAAGGCGTCAGGGTTGGCGTAAGGCGGGGTTGGCGTAAGATCGCACGGGGCCTGTTCCTTGGGCGGCCTGCCCGTAAATCAGACCGTGCAAGGACTTAACAAAAGGTTATCATTTTTGGTAAAGTAAAGCTATAACAAAGACTTATTATGCATTGCACGCGTGCAATCCTGCGCCTTTCACAGCTCTCTCTTGCTTTTGATGCCCTTTCGCGGCATGTTTGACCCCCAAAAGGAGGCCCCGATGCCCGCAATCCGCGCCTACTTCCCGACAGGCATCAGCCGCAGGGCCATTCTGGCGGCGGTTCCGGCCTCGTTCCTGCCGATCCCCGGGCTGGCGTTCGAGGCGCGTCCCCAGATCTGGGCGCCCCGGGTGCTGCCAGAGATCGCCGGGTTGCCAAACCTTTACCGGGTGTCGCACGACCTGTACCGGGGCGCGCAACCTGATGCCGCGGGGTTGGTGCGCCTTGAAAGTCTGGGGGTGCGGTCGGTCCTGTCGATGCGGCAGACTGTCAGTGATACGTCTTTGGCTGCGGGAACGCGGCTGACGCTGTTCCGGGTGCCGATGAAGTCGCGCTATGTGGCCGAGAAGAACGAGGCCAAGGTCGTGCAAGCCATGCGCGACCTGCGGGCCGGCATGAAGGCCGGGCCAGTGCTGGTTCATTGCCACCACGGCGCGGACCGGACCGGGCTGATCGCAGCCCTGTGGCGGATATTGTACGAGGGCTGGTCGAAACAGTCAGCGATTGATGAGATGATCGAGGGCGGTTTCGGCTTCCATCCGATCTGGTCCAACATCCCGCGCTATCTGCGCCGGGTCGATCTGGTCGAGTTGCGCGAGCGGATTGAATCGTGATCCCCTACGCCGCGTGGCAGGCAGGCCGTCTTGCCGCCCTGACAGCCGAGGATGGCTGGCTGAACCTGACCGACCGTGTCGAGATTGCTTCCGGGCCCCAACGCGTCGGATCGGCTGCGGACAATGACCTGATTCTGTCCGTCGGCCCCGCCCATCTTGGCGTTCTGACCGCAACTGCCGCGACCGCCAGCCTGCGGGTGGCGGGCGAAACACGGGACTTCGTGCCCGAAGGTGGCAACCCGGTTCTGCGGGTGGCGGGCCTGCTGCTGGAACTTCACACCGTCGCGGGCCAGCCGGCCCTGCGCGTCCGCGACCTGTCGTTGCGGCCCGAGGTGACGCTGACCTCTTACCCCCATGACCCGGCTTGGGTGATCTTTGCCCGGTGGGAGGCTTTGGCCGCCCCGCAAGCCCGGTCGGTTGACCAGAAGGGCGCTGGCCCCACCGAAGTCACCCTGACCCACCGCGCCCATTTCAGCCACGACGGTGTTGCGGTGACCCTGCTGGCCACCCATTGGAAAGCCGGAAAGCCGATGTTCGTGATCCGCGATGCAACATCCGGGGCTGAAACCTACGCCGCCAGTCGCTTCCTGATCGGCGAGCCCGGCACGGATCCGGCAGGCGACACCATCACCCTGGACTTCAACCGCGCCCACAACCCGCCCTGCGCTTTCACCGACTTCGCCATCTGCCCGCTGCCGCCACGCGAAAACCGGCTGCCCTTCGCCATCAGGGCCGGAGAGCGCGGTGTCGTATCTCATAAAGTCTGACAGTACTTGCGGCCAAAGTCTGACAGTGGGGCGTCTCTTGCGGTATTAGCCAACAGCACGTGGTTACAGCCGATTGA
>JAYSQA010000419.1:0-15236 GCA_043721775.1 Rhodobacterales bacterium | reverse complement strand
AACCGCCAAAGACATCCTCACCCGTGAACGACGCGCGCTGGACAAACTCGATGAAATCAGAGGAAACAGGTAGCAAGCGTCAGACTCGGAACAGTAGCCCTAACCAACTCGCTGCCGCATATATTGAGCTTGCCTTCGCCCGAACAGCCGCCTGCGGATTGACTCCCCTCACCTCGTGAACTTCTTGTACTTCACCCGCGTCGGCTCCAGCGCGTTCACTCCCAATCTCCGAACCTTGTCGGCCTCATAGGCCTCGAAGTTGCCTTCGAACCATTCCACGTGGGCGTCACCTTCGAAGGCGAGGATATGCGTGCAGAGGCGGTCCAGGAAGAAGCGATCATGCGAGATGATCACCGCGCAGCCGGCGAAATCTTCGATTGCCGCCTCCAAAGCCTGAAGGGTTTCCACATCCAAATCGTTGGTGGGTTCGTCGAGGAGCAACACGTTTCCGCCGCTTTTCAATAGCTTGGCCATGTGGACGCGGTTGCGTTCGCCTCCCGAAAGAAGCCCGACCTTCTTCTGCTGGTCGGTGCCCTTGAAGTTGAAGGCACCGCAGTAGGCGCGGGAGTTCATGTCGAAATCGCCCAGTTTGATGACTTCGGCGCCGCCGGAGATTTCCTCCCATACGGTGTGGTTGGCACCCAAGGCGTCGCGCGACTGGTCAACGTAGGCGAGTTGCACGGTGGTGCCGAGGGTGATGGTGCCCTCATCCGGGACTTCTTGGCCGGTGATCATGCGGAACAGGGTGGATTTGCCCGCGCCATTCGGGCCGATGACGCCAACGATGGCACCCGGCGGCACGGTGAAGGACAGGTTTTCAATCAGCAACCGGTCGCCCATGTGCTTTTTCAGGCCCACCACGTCGATCACCTTGCCGCCCAAGCGTTCGCCATTCGGGATGATGATCTGAGCGGAGGTCGATCGTTCGCGGACGGTCTGGGTTGCCATCTCGTTATACTTGGAGATACGGGCTTTCTGCTTGGCTTGACGGGCGCGGGCCCCGGCGCGGATCCATTCCAGTTCCTTTTCCATCGCCTTTTGCTTGGACTTGTCCTCACGCGCTTCCTGCGAGGCGCGTTTGGCTTTTTGTTCAAGCCAAGCGGTGTAGTTGCCTTCGTATGGGATGCCACGGCCGCGATCCAGTTCCAGAATCCAGCCGGTGATGTCGTCAAGGAAATAGCGGTCGTGGGTGACGACAAGGATGGTGCCTTTGTAGTCGATCAGGTGCTGTTGCAGCCAGGCGATGGATTCGGCGTCAAGGTGGTTGGTCGGTTCGTCGAGCAGCAGCATTTCGGGGGCTTCCAGCAAAAGCTGGCAGAGGGCGACGCGGCGGCGTTCGCCACCTGACAGGGATTCGACGTCGGCGTCATCGGCGGGGCAACGGAGGGCCTCCATCGCGACGTCGATCTGGCTGTCGAGGTCCCACAGGTTTTCGGCGTCGATCTGGTCTTGCAGCGAGGACATTTCGTCTGCCGTCTCGTCCGTGTAGTTCATCGCCAGTTCGTTATAGCGGTCAAGTTTGGCGACCTTGGCGGCACAGCCAAGCTTGACGTTGTCGCGCACGTTCAGCGTGGCGTCCAGCACGGGTTCTTGCGCCAGATAGCCGACTTTGACGCCTTTGGCGGGCCAGGCGTCGCCGGTGAAATCCTTGTCGATCCCGGCGATGATGCGCAGGAGGGTGGATTTGCCGGAACCGTTGATGCCGACCACACCGATCTTCACGCCGGGCAGGAAGTTCAGCTTGATATTCTCAAAGCACTTCTTGCCGCCCGGATAAGCTTTGGAGACGTTGTCCATGTGATAGACGTATTGATAGCTGGCCATGTGCATTCTCCATCCGGGGTTGGCGCGTATGTAGCGACAAGGGGGCCGCGCTGCAACCTCAGAGGGGCTTGGAGAACCAGTGGGTGGCCGGATACGCACTGTAGGGCGGGGCATCGAACCAACTGTCAGCGCGGTAAAGAGCAATCGCCTCGGTCAGGGCGGCGTTGGTGTCAAGTTTCAGGCGTTTCAGGCCCATCGTGCGGGCAAGGGATTCGATGGCGCGCATCAGGCGGCGGGCAAGGCCGTGGCCCCGGGCTTCGGGGACGATGTACAGGCGTTTGACCTCGCCCTCACCCCGGGCGAGGGTGTGCAACGAGACGCAGCCGAGCGGGGTGTCACCGGACCATGCCAAGAGAAAGGCGCCGTGCGGCGGGCTGTAGCTGTCGGCATGAGGATCGGGCAGGGGCACGTGGCTGGAGGTGATGCCGTCTACCCTTGCTGTCAGCACATCGAAATAGCCGGACGGGCCGGTGAGGGCCGCAGGGTCATCCGGGGCGGCGGGGCGGATTTCGATGTGCCGGGTGTTGGGGTCTGGTGGCATGGCGGACCTATGGTCAGGTTATGCGGCGACACCAGCCAGCGGCCATGCAAAGGCAAGACGGATTCCCCGGCAACCGCATTTCGCCTTGACCCTGCGGGCAAGCCCCTGAAACATGGGGCAAAAGCAAAGGGAAAGATGCGGGATGGTTCAGGGCTTTCCGCCAGCGTATCGGAGCATGGTCGTGGGGCTGCTGGGCGGGTCTTTTGACCCGGCGCATGAGGGGCATGTTCACATCACGCGGGAGGCTTTGCGGCGGATTGGTTTGGACCGGGTCTGGTGGCTGGTATCGCCGGGCAACCCGTTGAAGGCACGGCAGCCAGCGCCGATGGAGCAGCGGATGGCGCGGGCGCGGGCCTTGGTGGGGGATGATCCGCGGGTTGTGGTTTCCGATCTGGAGGCGCGGCTGGGCACAAGGGCCACGATTGACACGATCCGGAAGTTGCAGGCGCTGTATCCCGGGGTGAAATTTGTCTGGCTGATGGGGGCGGATAATCTGGTGCAGTTTCATCGCTGGCGGGATTGGCGGGGCATCATGGCGCGGGTGCCGGTGGCGGTGATGGCGCGGCCCGGGGCGGGGCTTGCGGCGCGGATGTCGGTGGCGGCGCGGGCGTTC
This sequence comes from Rhodobacterales bacterium, assembly GCA_043721775.1. Lineage (GTDB taxonomy): Bacteria > Pseudomonadota > Alphaproteobacteria > Rhodobacterales > Rhodobacteraceae > Stagnihabitans. Next base: position 12,258 of record JAYSQA010000419.1, on the reverse strand, counting down.
CGCTCGGCTGAGGTGACACGGGCCGAGGGGCTGGGGGACAGGCTGCCTCCGGTGTGGTGTTTTGTGAATATGCCGCTGAATGCGGCGTCCTCCAGCGCCATCAGGGCGCGGGGCGAATGGCGGGGGCGCAAATGCTGAACATTGATCCAGCGGTTTACGTGCGGCGTGAGGTGTTTTTGGCCGAGCGGGAGAAGTTGTTTGCAACCTCATGGCAGCTTTTGGGGCCGGTTTCCAGGCTGACCGAGCGGCGGTCTTATGTGGCGAGTGAGATTGCCGGGATGAAGGTGTTTGCAGTGCGGTCGAACGACGGCGTGCTGCGGGCGTTTCGCAATGTGTGTCGGCATCGCGGGGCAAGGTTGTTGCCCGAGGGCGAGGGGACCTGTGGGCCGATCCGGTGCCCGTATCACCAGTGGCAATTCTCGGATGCGGGGGAGCTTTTGAAGGCGCCGTGGTATGGCGAGGAGCCGGGGTTTGACATGAAGGATTGGCCGCTGGAGCCCATCCACGTGCAGGAATGGCGCGGGCTGGTGTTCGTGGCGATCAAACCTGCGTGTGATCTGCGGACGCAGATGGGCGATACGGTGGCGGAACTGGCGGAAGAGCCGATTGAGACTTACCTGCCGGTGCGGACCGAGCGGATGGTGTTTGAGGCGAACTGGAAGATTTACACCGATAACTTTGTCGAGGGGCTGCACATTCCGGGCATCCATCCGGCCTTTCATGCGGCGATTGACTTTGAGGCGTTTCAGACGACAGCGCATGACGGGTTGGTGCGGATGACGGCACCGCCCAAGGAGGGGCTGTGGTACAGGGGCAAGTGGCTGTGGATGTGGCCGAACTGGACTTTGTCGTTGTTTTCCGGGGGGATGAACACCAGCCGGATCAACCCGATTGATGAGAACCGGACAGAGTTCATTTACAACTTCTACTTCGCCGACACCTCGGAGGCGCGGGCTGCGGAACGCGAGCGGACCATTCAGGGCACGTTGGGCGTGGTGCGGGAGGATTTCGAGGTCTGTGTCGAAACCCAGAAGAACTATGCCAGCGGGGCTTATACGCCGGGGCCTTTGTCACCCCGGCATGAGATGGGTGTGGCGTATTTTCAAAGCAAGGTGGCCGAAGTGCTGGGGATGTGACCCGATTGTCTTGCGGCTGCGGATGGATGTAAATCTGGTACAGAGTTTCAGGGGACAGGCATGGCTTTGAACGACTGGACGCGGCGCGGGATGCTGGGGGGGCTGGTCTCGACGCTGGCACTGCCCGCCTTGGGCAAGACTAAGAAAACCAAGCCGGTGCAGGTGTCTGATCCGACGGCGGGCAAGGCCGAAGATTGGGTGACGGCGGCGAAGCTGAGCGGGATCAGCGGGTTTTGCGTGGCCGAGGTGGCGACGGGGCGGGTGCTGGAAAGCTTCAACGCCGATGCGCAGGTGCCGCCGGCGAGTGTCGCCAAGACGATCACCTCGCTTTACGCGCTGGAGATGTTGGGGGCCGGCGCGATGTTTACGACGCGGGTTCTGGCGACCGGGCCGGTGACAGGCGGGCGGCTGGACGGCGACCTGATCCTGGTAGGGGGCGGCGACCCGACGCTGGACACCGACAAGATGGGCGACATGGTGGCGGCCTTGGCGCGGACCGGACTGAAGCAGGTAACCGGGCGGTTTCTGGTTTATGCGGGGGCCCTGCCCTCATTCAACCGAATCACGGATGAGCAGCCCATACAAGTGGGCTACGATCCGGGGCTGTCGGGATTGTCGTTGAATTTCAACCGGGTGAATTTCGAATGGTCCAAGGCCGGGGCTACGATGCAGATGAACGCGCGGGGCGATCGCTATGTGCCGGTGGTGCAGGGGATCACGGTCGCGGTGGCGGATCGGCAGGCGCCTTTGTTCACCTATGCCGACGACGCGGGGGAAAGCTGGACGGTGACGCGGGCGGCCTTGGCCAGGGCGGGCAGCCGCTGGTTGCCGGTGCGACATGTGGCGGCCTATGTGGCGGAGGTGTTCGCCAACCTTTGCGGCGCGCAGGGGATTGCCTTGCCGAACGCCCAGATGATCACGGCCTTGCCCGACGGAGCCAAGCCGCTGCTGACCTGGCCCAGCGCGCATCTGGACGGTATTCTGCGCGAGATGCTGAAGTGGTCCACCAACATCACGGCCGAGACGATGGGGCTGGCTTCCTCGGGTCAGCCGAACTTGCGCGCCTCGGCTGCGGCGATGCAGGCCTGGGCGCAGGGGACGCTGGGGTTGCAGGCGCAGTTTGTTGATCATTCCGGACTGGGAGCGGCGTCGCGGGTGACGCCGGAGGGGATGATGCGTGCGGTCATGGCGGGGGAAAAGCGGGCCTCGGGCGCAGGGCTGCGGGCGATTTTGAAGGAGGTCGGCGTACAGGGCGCGGATGGCAAGGTTGTGAAGGGCGGCGGGACGCGGATCCATGCCAAGAGCGGGACACTGAATTTCGTCTCGGGGTTGGTGGGGTTCATCGAGCCGCCGTCAGGGCGCGATCTGGCGTTTGCGATCTTCTCGGCTGACCCGGCGCGGCGGGCGGCGGTGCCGGTGGCCGAGCGGGAACAGCCGCCGGGCGAACACGTCTGGGTCAGCCGGGCGCGCGGCATGCAGCGCGGGCTGCTGAGCCGGTGGGCGGCGATGGCGTAAGGCGGGTCAGGTAGGGTGGGGTTATAACCCCACCCTACGGGCGCCTTACGGCCGCAGGTGCCGCACGCGGGCGCCCCATTCAATCGCGGCGGCATGAAGCCGGTCAATCGCCAGTTCCTCGCGTACCTCTTCCAGCATGCGCAATTCGACCTCGTGCAGGGTGCCGTCGGCCGAGGCCACGTCACAGGCCAGCGCATAGGCGGTTTCATGCATCCGTTCGGGCAGGGCATCACGGATCAGGCCGAACAGGGCGGGAAGGCCGTCTTCCTCTTCGAACAGGTCAAACACGGTCTGGGCAATCACCCTGATCCGGTCATTGTCATAGCTGGCGAACACCGGCAGGTGGTTGACGATGCGCTGGATGGCCACCAGTTCCGTCGTCCGCATCTGCTCGTCAGAGGCGGACACGGCGATCATCACCGCAATCAGCGCATCGGGAGCGGACATCGAGGCGGGCAAGCTATCGGGCATGGCAGTTCCTTTCGAGGACAGCCCTGACAATATTGACGTCGGACCGGGGCGGCAATAGAGGACGGGGGTTCGGGGCGGCTTTGCGCGGCCCGCTTGGTCCGATTCCTGACACACGGGCGGGCCACCCAATTGGAGGATGCGCCAATGAGCGCCTTGCGTGACGCTGCGATGAAGTCGAAAGCCTGGCCCTTTGAGGAGGCCCGCGCTTTGCTGAAACGCTACGAGCACAAGGCACCGGCCAAGGGCTATGTTCTGTTCGAGACAGGCTATGGCCCGTCAGGCCTGCCCCATATCGGCACCTTTGGCGAGGTGGCACGCACGACGATGATCCGTCGGGCGTTTGAAATCCTTTCGGATATCCCGACGCGGCTGATCTGCTTTTCCGATGACGTGGACGGCATGCGCAAGGTGCCGGAAAACGTGCCCAATCAGGACATGCTGCGCCAGCACATGCAGCAGCCCTTGACCACGGTCCCCGACCCTTACGGCGAATATGACAGTTTCGGTGCCCATAACAACGCCATGCTGCGGCGGTTTCTGGATACTTTCGGCTTCCAGTACGATTTCATCTCGGCCACCGAGTTCTACAAGTCCGGCCAGTTCGACGCAGTTCTTTTGCGCTGTGCCGAACGCTATGACGCGATCATGGCGATCATGCTGGCATCGTTGCGGGAAGAGCGTCAGCAGACCTATTCCTGCTTCCTGCCGATCCATCCTGAAACCGGGCGGGTCATGTATGTGCCGATGAAGGAGGTGAACGCCACGGATGGCACCATCACCTTTGACGATGACACCGGCCGCGAGTGGACCCTGCCGGTCACCGGCGGCCATGTGAAGCTGCAATGGAAGCCCGACTTTGGCGCACGTTGGGCTGCACTGGATGTCGACTTCGAGATGTATGGCAAGGACCATTCCACCAACACGCCGATCTATGACGGCATCTGCGAGGCTTTGGGGGGCAAGAAGCCCAACCACATGAGCTATGAGTTGTTTTTGGATGAAGGCGGCCAGAAGATCTCCAAATCCAAGGGCAATGGCCTGACGATTGATGAATGGCTGACCTATGCCTCGACCGAATCCCTCAGCTATTTCATGTACCTCAAGCCGAAGACGGCCAAGCGGATGTGGTGGGATGTGATCCCGAAGGCGGTCGATGAATACCACCAGCAACTGAAGGCTTACCCGACGCAGGACATCGACCAGCAGCTGAACAACCCGGTGTTCCACATCCACAACGGTCAGGTGCCCGAGTCCAAAATGGTGGTCAGCTTCGCCATGCTGCTTAATCTGGCCTCAGTTGCCGGGGCCAAGGATGCGGCGGGGCTTTGGGGCTTCATCAAAAAATATGCTCCTGATGCCGCGCCGCAAACCCACCCCGATCTGGATGCTGCGGCGGGCTTTGCCTTGCGCTACTTCAACGACAAGATCGCCCCCAACCGCAGCTACCGTTTGCCCGCGGACAAAGAGCGTGCCGCCATTCTTGACCTGCGCGCCCGTCTGGCCGCCTGGGATGGCCCGGTGGACGAGGAGACCTTGCAAACCGCCTGCTATGCCGTCGGCAAAGGGCACGCGTTTGACCCGCTGCGCGACTGGTTCAAGGCGCTGTACGAGGTGTTGATGGGCGCATCCGAAGGCCCGCGTTTTGGTGGGTTTATAGCACTTTACGGCGTGCCCGAAACCATCGGCCTGATCGACAAGGCGCTGGCGGGCGAACTGGCCGGCTGAGGGCGGGGAAGCCCAAGAATTTTCGGCGAAAATTCTTGGGTGGCAGACATCAGTGGTAAGCTTGGGCGGATTATTTCGGTCTGTATGAAACCAAAACGGCTGTTCTGACGTATCTATTCTATTGTCATAGCGGAGGTCGCCATGCTGCGTGTTTGTGTGCTTTGCCTTGCCCTGCTTGCCCTTCCTGCCCATGCACAGGAAGCGCCCATCCAAGACACGATCCGCAGCCAGATCAAGGCCTTTCAGGCGGATGATTTTCCCAAGGCCTTCAGCTTCGCCTCTCCAACCATCCATCAGTTGTTCGGCACGCCCGAAAATTTCGGCAACATGGTGCGTGAGGGGTATCCGATGGTCTGGCACCCCTCGGACGTCACCATGATGGAGTTGCGCTTCATTGGCGGGGCGTTCTGGCAGCGGGTCAGGGTGACCGATGGCAAGGGCAAGGCCTATCTGATGGATTATCAGATGGTTGAAGGCCCGGATGGCTGGCTGATCAACGCCGTGCAGATGCAGGTGGCCCCAGACGTCGGGGTCTGAGCCGGGATTTTCTCGGCCGATGTGTCGCAAATCTGAGACACATTTTGAAATGTCATTCGACAGGTGAAAATCCATCGGGCAAGACTATTGCTGAAGTTGCCCCGATTTTGAAACGGAATCCATCCGTACTGCTGGGGCAGGACATGGCAGACTGCAACCGGGAGGGGTTTCATGAAGCTTGCCGAGGAACGGCATATCAACTCATCCCCTGCGACGGTCTGGGCTGCGGTGTTGAATGCCGATGTGCTGCGCGCTTGCGTACCGGGCTGTGAAAGCCTGACGGGCAATCCGACCGATGGCTTTGAGGCGGTCGTGGTCCAGAAAGTTGGCCCGGTGAAGGCGCGGTTTACCGGCGTGATGACTTTGTCTGACATCGTGGAAGGCCATTCCTTGCGCATCACCGGCGAGGGAAAGGGCGGTGTGGCGGGCTATGCCAAGGGCGGCGCTTTTGTGACGATGGAGCCTGACGGCACCGGCACCAGGCTGACCTATGATGTCGATGCTTCGGTCGGCGGCAAAATTGCACAACTGGGCAGCCGGATCATTGATGGCTTTGCCAAGAACCTGGCCGAGGAATTCTTCAACCGCTTCCAGACCGCCATCGAGGGTCCCAACAAAGAACCGGAGGCAGAGCCGGAAGTTGAAACCGTGGCCGCAGAAGGCGCGGAAGAAGCACCGGAAAAGGGCTGGTTCCGCCGCTTGATTGGCTGAATCAAAGAGTGCTGGACTGAAAAAAGTTTCAGGCCACAAAGCTTCAGGCCACAAAATTTCAGGGAGGAAACGATGACCAAAGTGACGATGACCGTGAACGGCAAGTCCGTCTCGGCCGAAACCGAGGGGCGCACGCTTCTGTCCGCCTTTCTGCGTGAGGGGTTAAGCCTGACCGGCACCCATATCGGTTGCGACACCTCGCAATGCGGCGCTTGCGTTGTGCATGTTGATGGGGTGGCGGTGAAAAGCTGCTCGGTGTTTGCGCAGGATGTGGCGGGGTCGAGGGTGACCACGATTGAAGGCATGGCGAATGCCGATGGGTCCCTTGGGACCATCCAGCAGGCGTTTCAGGATCATCATGGGTTGCAGTGCGGTTTCTGCACGCCAGGCATGGTGATGACCACGGCAGCTTTGCTGACGCAGAACCCCAAGCCGTCCGAGGCTGAGGTGCGCCACGGGCTGGAAGGCAATATCTGCCGCTGCACTGGATATCATAACATCGTCAAGGCCGTGATGGCTGCCTCTGGGCAGGATGTCATGGCCGTTGCCGCCGAATAAGGGGGGATCAAGATGCCGAAGGATACTGGGATTGGGGCCGAGGTCAAACGGACCGAGGATATCCGCTTTCTGACCGGGGCGGGAAATTACACGCAAGATATCAACGTGCATGGCCAAACCTATGCGGTGTTTGTCCGCAGCAACATGGCACATGCGCGGATCAAGTCCGTGGGCGTGGCGGCGGCTGAGGGGATGCCCGGCGTGCTGGCGGTCTTCACCGGCGAGGATTTCAAGGACGTTGGCGGCAATCCGGCTGGCTGGTTCATCGCGTCGCGCGATGGTACGCCCATGAAGGAGCCCAAGCGCCCGGTGCTGGCGCATGGCAAGGTGCGCCATGTCGGCGACGCTTACGCTGCCGTGATCGCGCAAAGCTATATGGAAGCCAAGGACGCGGCACAGGCCGTGGCCGATGCGTCAGAGTTTGAAGAACTGCCCGCGATTGTCGACATGGCTGCGGCTTTGGCTGACAATACGAACCGCGTGCATGACGAGATTGCCGACAACCAGTGCTTTGACTGGGGCTGGATCGAGGATAACCGCGCCAAGGTTGATGCGGCGATCAAGGCCGCTCCGCATGTCACCGTGCTGGAACTGATCAACAACCGGCTGATCCCGAACGCGATGGAGCCTCGGGCCTCGATTGGCGAGTTCAATCCGGGCACTGGCGACTACAAGCTGACGACGACCAGCCAGAACCCGCACCTGACGCGCCTGCTGGTTGCGGCGTTTGTTCTGGGGATACCCGAGAACAAGTTGCAGGTCGTGGCGCCAGATGTCGGCGGCGGGTTTGGGTCGAAGATTTACCACTATGGCGAAGAGGCTTTGGTTCTGGCAGCCGCCAAGAAGCTGAAACGCGCGGTGAAGTGGGTGGCGGAACGGTCGGAAAGCTTTCTGTCGGACGCGCATGGCCGGGATCATGTGACCAGGATCGAACTGGCGTGTGAAAAGGACGGCACGTTTATTGCCTTCCGGACCGAGACTTTGGCCAACGTTGGGGCCTATCTGTCGAACTTCTCGACCGTGACGCCGACCTTTCTGCATGGGACGCTGATGGCGGGGCCGTACAAGGTGCCGAATGTCTATGTTAACGTGAAGACGGTCTTCACCAACACGGCTCCGGTTGACGCCTATCGTGGCGCGGGCCGTCCGGAAGCGACCTACAGCCTTGAGCGTGTGGTGGATCAGATGTGCCGGGAACTGGGGCTTGACCCGTTTGCGGTGCGCCGGGCGAACTTCATCACCACCGACATGTTCCCCTATACCACGCCGGCGGGTCTGGCCTATGACGTGGGCAACTATCATGCCACGTTGGACAAGGCGATGGAACTGGCCGACGTGGCCGGGTTTGAAAAGCGCCGGGAGGCTTCGGCGGCCAAGGGCAAGCTGCGCGGCTTGGGGCTTTCGACCTGGATCGAGGCTTGCGGGATTGCACCGTCACATCTGGTGGGGATTCTGGGCGCTCGGGTCGGGCTGTACGATGCAGCGACGGTGCGGGTGAACCCGACGGGCAATGTGTCGGTGATGGTCGGCGCGCATAGCCATGGCCAAAGCCATGAGACGGTGTTTGCGCAGATCATCTCTGACATGTTCGGGATTCCGATGTCTTCAGTGGATATCGTCCACGGTGACACCGCGAAGATCCCGTTCGGGATGGGGTCTTATGGGTCGCGTTCGCTGGCAGTTTGCGGGCAGGCCATGGCCAATGCGGCGGACAAGGTGATTGCGAAGGGCAAGAAGATTGCCGCGCATATGCTGGAGGCGGTTGAGGCGGATATTGTCTTCTCGGACGGCGTCTTTGCCGTTTCGGGGACCAACCGTTCGAAGACGTTTGGCGAGATCGCCTTTTCGGCCTACGTGCCGCACAACTATCCACTGGCGACGCTGGAACCGGGGCTGGAAGAGACGGCGTTCTATGACCCGGCCAACTTCACCTATCCGGCAGGCGCTTATCTGTGCGAGGTTGAGGTGGATGCAGAGACCGGCAAGGTTGATGTGCTGGCCTTCACCTGTGCCGATGACTTCGGCAACGTGATGAACCCGATGGTCGTGCGTGGTCAAGTTCATGGCGGTGTCGTGCAAGGGATTGGGCAAGCGCTGCTGGAGCATGGGGTTTACGATGAGAACGGCCAACTTCTGTCGGGCAGCTACATGGATTACACCATGCCGCGCGCCGATGATGTGCCCTTCATCAACGTGGACCATTCCTGCATCACGCCGTGCAGCCACAACAAGTTGGGCGTGAAAGGCTGCGGCGAGGCGGGGGCGATCGGGTCACCTCCGGCGGTGGTCAACGCGGTGATTGATGCCTTGAACCGGGCGGGCCACAAGGTTGCCCATATTGACATGCCCCTGACGCCAACGCGCGTCTGGGCGGCGATGAACGCTTAAGGGAGGATCAGATGCAAAACTTCGAGTTCGTGAAGCCTTCAAGCGTGGCGGAAGCCGTGGCGGCACTGACGGCCTCCGGGGCGCAGGCCCTGTCGGGCGGGCAAACCCTGACGCCGACGATGAAGCAGCGGCTGGCGACACCGGATGTGCTGGTCAGCCTGACCGGCATTGCCGAGATGAAGGGCGTTCGGGTATCGGGCGGCGTGCTGTGGGTGGGGGCTGCGACACCGCATGCGGTTGTGGCCAAGGATGCGGCGGCGGTGTTCCCGGGGCTGGCCCATCTGGCGGGCGGCATCGGCGATCCGGCGGTGCGGAACCGTGGCACGATTGGCGGGTCAATTGCCAACAACGACCCGGCGGCGTGCTATCCCTCGGCGGTGCTGGCGTCTGGGGCGACCGTGATCACGTCGAAGCGGCGAATTGCGGCGGATGACTACTTCCTTGGCATGTTTTCGACAGCTTTGGAGGAAGGCGAGATTGTTACGGCGGTGGAATTCCCGATCCCGAAGCGCAGCGCTTATGCCAAGTTCAACCAACCGGCCAGCCGTTTCGCGCTGACCGGGGCGTTTGTAAGCCAAGCGGCGGATGGCTCGGTTCGGGTGGCGATCACCGGCGCATCAAACAACGGCGTGTTCCGGTGGGCAGAGGCAGAGGCGGCTTTGACGGCCAACTTTTCAGCAAGCGCCTTGGCGGAGTTGAAGGTCGATGCCAGGGATATGATCAGCGATCTGCATGGTACGGCGGCGTACCGCGCCAATCTGGTAAAGGTGATGACCGGACGGGCGGTATCGGCAGCCTGAATTTGCGGGGCGTAATTTGGAGCGTCCGGGGGGAAACCTTCGGGCGTTGCGCTTTTGGCTGGCAGCCGGGAGGGTTTCACACCCTCCCGGACCCACCCGTGGAGTATTTGGACCTCGGTGAAGGGGTCAAAGGGGTTTGGTGAAGGTGATCGAGGTTGGGCGGTCGAAGCCTGCGTGCACCTTGCGGGCGGTTTCGGTGAAACCGAGGTGGCGGAAGACGGCGTGGTTTTCGGTCAGTTCGACGCGGGTTTCGAGGTGCAGGGTGGGGAGGCCAATGGCGCGGGCGCGCGCCTCGGCTTGGGTGATCAGAATGCGGGCGAGGCCCCTGCGCTGCTGGGCCGGATCGACGGCGAGTTTGCCGAGGTAGAGGTGGCCGGGCTTGGGCGTCAGGATCAGGCAGGCCTGCGGCGGCGTGCCGATGACCCAGATTTCAGACGTTTGCGCGGTGGTGGCGAGGCTTTCCGGCGTGACGGCGCGGAGCGAAGACGGCGGGTCAATCCGCCCCTCCATCCCGGCAAAAGCCCGTTGAAGCAGCGCCAGAAGGGCTGGCCAGTCATAGGGGGCGCTGGCGCGGTGCGGCTGCATCATCGCAGGGTGCGTGCGGCGGGCCTTGTCGTCAAGGGGCAAGATGTTGGGGATAAGCCGCCAGATCTCTGCCATAGGCGGGGTGGGCGGTTGACTTGATGTGATGGCGGCATGACACTGGGGTGGCAACAGAAAGGACCCTCCTTGCGCCTGACCCGGCTGCGCCTCAACGGTTTCAAAAGCTTTGTCGATCCCACCGATCTGATGATCATGGAGGGGCTGACCGGTGTTGTCGGCCCCAATGGCTGCGGCAAGTCCAACCTGCTGGAGGCGCTGCGCTGGGTGATGGGCGAAAACCGGCCCTCGGCGATGCGCGGCGGCGGGATGGAGGATGTGATCTTCAACGGCGCGGCCAGCCGCCCGGCCCGGCATTTCGCCGAAGTCGCCATCGTGATCGACAATGCCGACCGGCTGGCCCCCGCCGGGTTCAACGATGCCGACCAGATCGAGATCACGCGGCGGATCACCCGCGACGCCGGCTCGGCCTACAAGGCCAATACCAGGGAGGTGCGCGCCCGCGATGTGCAGATGCTGTTCGCCGATGCCTCGACCGGGTCGCATTCGCCGGCCTTGGTGCGCCAGGGCCAGATCGCCGAACTGATCAACGCCAAGCCCAGGGCGCGGCGGATGATTCTGGAGGAAGCGGCTGGGATTTCCGGGCTGTACCAGCGGCGGCATGAAGCGGAATTGCGGCTGGCGGCGGCGGATCAGAACCTGTTGCGGGTCGATGACGTGCTGGAAGCGCTGGCGCAGCAATTGTCGATGCTGACCCGGCAGGCCAAACAAGCCGCCCGATACCGCGAGATCGGCGAGGATTTGCGCCGCGCCGAGGGGATGCTGCTGTATCGCCGCTGGCGCGAGGCTGAAATTGCCCGGGCGGCGGCGGATGGCGGCTTGCGGTTGCGGCTGACGGCGGCGGCGCAGGCGGAAGTGGCGGCACTGGGGGCGGGTCGCACGCGGCAGGGGGCCGAGGATGCCCTGCCACCGTGCCGCGAGGACGCGGTGATCGCAGCCGCGATCCTGCAAAGGCTGACGTTGCAGCGCGATGCCTTGGGCGATCAGGAAACCCGCGCCCATGCGTTGATCGAAGTGCTGCGCGCCCGCATCCTGCACCTGTCGCGTGACATGTAGCGCGAGGCCGGGCTGAACCGCGATGCCGGTGAAACCATCGAGCGGCTGGATTGGGAAGTGGCGCAGCTGCTGCGCGCGGCGGAGGGCCAGGACGCGCGGCTGGTCGAGGCGGCAGAGGCGGCGCGCGGAGCGGCTGCGGTATTGGGCGACCACGAAGGCAAGCTGTCGCAAGCCACCGAGGATGCGGCGCGGCTGGCAGCGCGGCACCAGTCAGCGCAGCGGTTCTTGGCGGACGGTCGGGCAATGGTGGAGCGGGCGGAAGCCGAGGCGGCGCGGGCAAGCGAAGCGGTGGCGGCGGCTGAGTTCGCGCAGGAAACCGCCGCCGACGGGTTTGTCGGGGCGCAAGAAGCGCAAGAGTCGGCGCTGGCCTTGGCCGAGGCGGCGGAAGCGGCGCTGCTGGCCGCCGAACAGGCCCGCGCGGTGACGCAGGGCCGCGAGGCCGAGGCGCGGGCGGCGCGGTCTTCTGCCGAAGGTGAAGCCAATGCAATCCGGGCCGAAGTGGCGGCGCTGGCCCGGCTGGTGGCGCGCGAGGCGCTGGCCGGGTCGCAAGTGCTGGACCGTCTGGTGGTGGAGCCGGGCTATGAGGCGGCGTTGGGCGCGGCTTTGGCCGATGACCTGCGCGCGCCGGAAATTGCGGGTGACGCGCGGTCGGGCTGGGCGCTGCTGGGCCCATATCCTGATCCGCCAGCCCTGCCCCAGGG
>JAYSQA010000418.1:0-3538 GCA_043721775.1 Rhodobacterales bacterium | reverse complement strand
CCGGGAGAAAACCATCGCCAGCGCCAAAGCATGGCTGCTCATCGCCCACACCCACCGTCTCATCCGCCTGCTCATCCGCCTGCTCGCAAGGCCATGACAACACACAGATAGTTTCGAAGCAGACTCTCAGGTTTACTTCGGCCTTGTGCATCAAAAGGGGGCATGCACCGGCGGATCGCTGGCATTCAAGGCGGTGGCTGCGGCTTTGGTGGTCATTAACCTATTGTCGCACCGCTCCGCTTCGCACGCCGGCAAATGGCGATCTATTGGCTGGGTCTGACGCTGGCACTGACGCCCCCCCCGTCCGGCAGGCTTGCCGGACGGGGGGGGGCACCGTCCAACGGTACTTGGTGGCGTGGCCTCGGCTTGCGGCGGGCTGGCGCGATGGGTCTCTGACATCATGCAGGGTGTACGGGATCGGTGCGGCTGATGATGAACCGGGGCTATGTCCTGCCAGAACGCATCTGGCAGGACCCGGCGCGGTTGTTTCCCGGTGCGTGGTGCGGTCTGAACGACGGGCATGACCGAACGGCTGCGATGGGCCTCCCTGCGACCAGAGGTCGCGGCGTTTTCCCCTGCCAGTGTGGGCAGCGCCTTGGCGGGGCATGCGCTTAGGGTGGTGGGTAAGGCGGGCAAGGTCCCGGCCTCCGGCGAATGAGGATTTGTCGTGCATCACAAGGGCCGGTCTGTTTGCGGGCTATTGGGATGATCCGTCGCAGATTGCGCTGCGCCGCAGGACGGACCCCGTGACGGGACGGTGCTTGGCCGTCTTAACCGGTGACTGCGGATGGCTGGACGCAGAAGGCCGTCTGACGAAGGCCACTTGGATGGACCAGTTGGTCAAGGTGATGGGGCTTGCGGCCTCTTCCGCAGCCATCAAGGCGGTGCTGTGCGCGGTGCCGCGGGGAACGTCGCAGCGGTGGTTGCCCGACCGCATGGCATTCCTGGGGCGGAAGGAGTTGCGGTGCTGGTCACCGAACCGGGTTTTGCCACTGAGGCCGCCGGTGCCGTGCTGTGCCCTTCTGTGCGTTGCGGGCCATGGCCACGTTGGCCCCGCATGCGCGGCCACGAGCCTCAGTGCAAAGCGAGGCTTTGCCGCTGAGCGCCCCCGGGCAGGGGGGATATTGCGGGCTGGCAAATGCAGTGCGGCTGTGACCCAAGTTGGCATGCAGGGCCTTGGCGACGGCGGATTTGCCGAAATCATGCGGCGGGACCGGCAACATGGGCAGATTGCCCATCCTACCATCTCCGACTGTCAACTACCTGGGCCACAGGTAGGATGGGCAATCTGCCCATGTTGCGCCTAGCGGGCGGCTTTCTCGGCGATGCCCGACCTGCCCTCGCGGCGTTCAAGTTCGGCCAGCACGTCGTCCAGCGTCACATCGCGGGCGGCAAGCATGACCAGAAGATGATAAAGCACATCCGCGGCCTCTGCCGCAAGCTTGGCGCGGTCACCCTTGACGGCTTCGATGATCGCCTCAACCGCCTCTTCGCCGAACTTCTCGGCGCATTTTTCGGGACCTTTGGCGAGGAGCCTCGCCGTCCACGAGGTTTCCGGGTCCGCCCCCTTGCGCGCGGCAATTGTCGCGGCGAGACGCTCAAGGGGGTTGGCATTCTGATATGCTGAGGCGCTCATGACAGCCTCATCGCAATGCCAGCTGCCGCCATATGGGCCTTGGCCTGACCGATGGTGAAGGTGCCGAAGTGGAAGATGGATGCCGCCAGCACCGCCGAAGCCCTACCGACGGTCACCCCCTCGACCAGATGATCCAAAGTGCCTACCCCGCCCGAGGCGATCACCGGAATCTCCACGGCATCGGCAATGGCCCGTGTCAGGGCCAGATTATAACCACCCTTGGTGCCGTCACGGTCCATCGAGGTCAGCAGGATCTCTCCAGCGCCCTTGGCGGCCACGATGCGGGCGAAGTTCACGGCGTCGATGCCGGTGGACTTGCGGCCGCCGTGGGTGAAAATTTCCCACCGGCCAGGTGCCACGATCTTGGCGTCGATCGCCACGACGATGCACTGGCTGCCGAACCGGTCCGCCGCCTCGGCAACCACATCCGGGTCCGCCACCGCGGCAGAGTTGAAGCTGACCTTGTCCGCCCCGGCGAGAAGCAGCGCGCGAACATCGTGGTGCGTCCGCACGCCGCCACCGACGGTCAGCGGCATGAAGCACTGTTCGGCTGTGCGGGTCACCAGATCGAACATCGTGCCGCGGTTTTCATGGGTAGCATGGATATCCAGAAAGCACAGCTCATCCGCCCCGGCGGCATCATAGGCACGGGCCGCCGCCACCGGATCGCCAGCGTCGATCAGGTTGACGAAGTTGACACCCTTGACCACGCGGCCATCGGCGACATCAAGGCAAGGGATAAGGCGGGTTTTCAGCATGAAGCGATCATAGCGAAAGGGACCGTCGGGGGAAAGGGGCCGGAATGTGCCCTGCCGCGCCTTGGGTGGCTGGCGGATTTGAGGATTTGTGCCAAGATGAAGCCTTTGAACCCGGGGCTGCGGAAGGAACGGCGTGAATGCGTTTTCTTGTGGCTTCGGCGGCTTTGGGCGCGGTTGGATTCTGGGCGTCAGAGGCGTTCTTCTGGTCAGCGCCGCATCCGGACTTTTCGTTGCAAGATCAGGCGGCAACCTGTCTGGCCTACATGCTGTGCGCGAGCGTGGCCCTGTTTGTGGTGGTTCGAAGCGGGCTTCAGGGCCTAAGGGCCGCTTTTCTGGGCGGCATGATCTTGGGGTTCTTGATCGAGGGTGCCGTGGTGGGCACCGTCTACGACGCTTTTCCGTTTCAAATGGTGTGGACACCGGTGGCTTGGCACGGGCTGATTTCAGGCGGTGTTGTGTTGGGTTTGGGGCGGTCGGGGGCACGGCTGGGGCCGTGGCGGATGGCGCTGATCTGGGTTGGTTTGGGCCTTTTTGGCAGTCTGACCGCGCTGTACTGGCCTTACGAGATGTCTATGCCCGGGCGGGGTGCCGTGCTTGCCTACCTGATGGGTCTGGGCCTGTTGGTGCCTTTGGGGCATTGGGCGCTGGACCGGACAGGTACGCTGAAAACCGCGCCGCCTTGGGCTGTGGCGGGACCCGCCGCGCTGCTGGGTGCCGCTTGGGCCGTGCAGGGGGTGGTCAGCCTGAACCCGCTGCGGCTGGTGTTGCCCGTGGTGCTGGCGGGGTTGGTCTGGCTGGCGTTCCGGTTGGGCGACCGACGCGCCGTTTCGCTTGGGGCCGCAGTGCCGGTCTGGCAGCATGGGCTGTTTCTGCTGGCACCGCTCACGGTGGCGCTGCTGGCCCCGCTTGGCTGGGCACGGTTTCCGGGCGGGGTAGCGATGTGGCCGATGGCTTTGCTGACAAGTGCGGTGGGCCTGGGCTGGTTGGGGCGGTTGGTTTGGCGGGGGCCGGCTTTTCGGACGGTGAGCGAACGGTAAGAGGTGACTTTCTTCCATCGACCACACCCAGCGAGGGTATTTGCACTGCGAGGACGGAGAAGAAGCGTGTTTCTGACTGTCAGGGTTGGTGTTGATTTCGGGCGCGC
>JAYSQA010000417.1:0-5088 GCA_043721775.1 Rhodobacterales bacterium | reverse complement strand
GCGCCAAGGCCTATGGGCTGCACCTCGGGTTGGTGCAGCAGGGCCTCGGCGAAGGCCTGGGCATGGGCATTGGCAATCGAGATTTCAAAGCCGTCCTCGCCCGTGTAGCCCGAGCGCGAGACCCAGAGTTCCACCCCCGACCACTCCAGAAACGCCATGTCCATGAAGCGCATCGCGGCCACGCCGGGCACAAGGCGCGACAGGGCGGCCTCGGCCAGGGGGCCTTGCAAGGCCAGAAGGGCGCGGTTGGTGACCGGAACCACCTCGGCCACCGCGGTCAGGTTGGCTTTCATATGGGCGATGTCGGCGGCCTTGCAGGCGGCGTTGACCACGACGAACAGATGGTCGCCCCGGTTGGCGAACATCAGGTCATCCAGAATGCCGCCGTTGGCATCGGTCAACATGCCATAGCGCTGACGGCCAAGGCCAAGATCAAGCGCATCGACGGGCACCAGTTCTTCAAAGCCAAGTGCCAGATCAGCAAGGCTTTTCTTTGGTTTCAGGATCACTTGGCCCATGTGGCTGACATCGAACAGCCCGGCTGCGGCGCGGGTGTGCAGGTGTTCCTTCAACACGCCCGCAGGATATTGCACGGGCATCTCATAGCCCGCAAAAGGCACCATCCGCGCGCCAAGCGCCACGTGCAGGTCATGCAAGACCAGACGCGAAAGGCCACTGTTCAAAAGTTGGTCGGACAAGCCGAGCCTCCCCTCAATTTCGCCAGGTCACGGAACGACCGGCACCGAACGAGGCCGGCCAATCCCTGCCCCCCGATGCCCCCTCTGTCCTTGCCCAACCTTGGGCGCCTGAGATTGTTATCCCTTCGGCGGGCGTTAGCCACTCTCCAGAGTTCCGTTGTCAGGACGGTCCTTGGGCCTGAGAGTTTACCGGGGCGGTTGCTCCTTCGGCACCAGCGCGGGACTGGATTCTCCCGACCTGACAGACGCAGGCTACGCTTGGGCGGTTTGATTTGGCAAGGGGAAAGGATGCAATGGTATGCCGAAGGCGCAAACTTGGCCGGCGCCGGAGGGCTGCGCGCCGTCGATAGCCCGGCCCACCCTTTTTGGGAAGCGGCTGGCCGGGCGTTCTTCGCAGAGATCCTTCACTGGAGGATCTCTGACGGCCCATCACTTCTGCGGGATATTTGTGCCAGTGTGAAAGGGCAGGGGCGCTTGACAGGGCGGGGGGCGGGTGGATACCGCTTTGGCATGAGCAAGGAAAGATCATCTGTCGTTGCCGGGTTGCAGGCGGCGTTGCCCTTGGTGCTGGGGTATTTCCCCATCGCCTTTTCGTTTGGAGTCTCTGCCACCCGCAACGGGCTGTCGGAGACCGAGGCCTTTGCCCTGTCGCTGATCGTCTTTGCCGGGGCGTCGCAGTTTCTGGCGATTGCGATGATTGCCAGCGGGGCACCGGTGATCGTGGCGGGGCTGACCATGGCTGCGATGAACCTGCGGCATGTGCTTTATGGGCCGACCTTGTTGCAAAAGGCCGGAGCGAGGGCCGGGCGCTGGTCATGGGCCTGGGCCTTTGCCCTGACGGATGAGGTGTTTGGCGCGGCTTTGGGGGCCTTCACCAAGGGCCAGCGCTTTTCGGAAAGTTTCATGCTGGTGCTTGGCTTTTGCGCCTATGGGTCGTGGCTGGCCGGAACGGCGGCGGGTGCCTGGGCGGGGGGCGGCGCGCTGGACGGCTGGCCCGCAGTGGGTGCCGGTCTGGATTTCATGCTGGCAGGGTTGTTTCTGGCGCTGCTGCTGTCAATTCTGAATGGCAGGCAGGTGCCGGTCATCGTGATTGCCGGAGTGGCTGCGGTTGCGGGCACGTGGTGGATGTCCGGCACGGCGGGGCTGTTTGCCGGCATGATCGCCGGGGCAGTGGCGGGCGTTGCCTTGCCACAGCGGAGGGCCCCTGATGCGTTTTGACGTGCTGGAGCTGGCGCTGATTGCCGGGGGGCTGACCTACGTATGGCGCTATTTGCCGCTGCGCGCCAACCTTAACAATATGACCCCGGGCGGCCCCTTGTCACGCTTTCTGGCCTCGACGGGGCCTGCCGCCATTGCGACGCTGTTCGTGGCCGAGATGCTGCCGCTGCTGCATGCCAGTTTGCCGCAGCAGGGCCGTGCAGGCCTGGGCGTGCTGGGTGTGCTGCTGGCCTATGCCTGGCGCAAATCGGTGGTCTTTGCCACGTTGGCGGGGGCCCTCATTTGTGGATTGGCTGCGGCTTTCGGGCTGACATGAGGGAGGGGCGATGAACCTTGCCCAAACGCCGCGCAGCCGCTGGGCAGAGATGTCTTTGGCTAGCCGGTTCGCCCTGGCAGGGGGGCTGGTCATGCTTATGGCGGCGGCTGCGGTAGGGGTCTGGGTCGCCCGCAAGATCGAGGACGCCGTGGTGCGCAATACCGCCAATGCCACCGCCCTTTACATGGAAAGCTTCGTCGCCCCGCTGATCCAGGACCTTGCCACCGAAGGCCGTCTGCAACCGCAGAACGACGCAGCCCTGTCGCGCCTTTTGACCGACACTCCCTTGGGCAGCCGCGTCGTCAGCTTCAAAATCTGGGTCAAAGGGGCCAAGGTTGTAGCCTCATCTGACGCTGATATCGTTGGCAAGACCTTCCCGGGCAGCGAGGACATCCGGCTGGCCTGGACCGGGCAACTGGTCGCCTCGTTCGACAAGCTGGACGAGGACGAGAACCGCGACGAGCAGGTCCTGGGCATTCCCCTGTTGCAGATCTATGCCCCGATCCGCGCAACGAATTCCGGCAAGATCATCGCGATTGCGGAGTTTTATGAGGTGGCAACCCAGCTTAAGGCCGACCTGACCAAGGCACGGCTGACCTCTTGGCTGGCGGTTCTGCTGGTGATGGCGGCGATCTTCGTGAGCCTCTTCGCCATTGTGCTGCGCGGCAGCCGGATCATCGACCGCCAGGTGGTTGACCTGACAGAGATGGCCGCCCGCAACGTCACCCTGCGTCTGAAGGTGCAGGGCGCTGCGGCGCGCTTTTCACAGATGAACGATCAGGCGTTGCGCCGCATCGGGGCCGATCTGCATGATGGCCCGGCGCAACT
Organism: Rhodobacterales bacterium; assembly: GCA_043721775.1. Lineage (GTDB taxonomy): Bacteria > Pseudomonadota > Alphaproteobacteria > Rhodobacterales > Rhodobacteraceae > Stagnihabitans. The sequence continues at coordinate 2,028 of JAYSQA010000417.1, read as the reverse complement.
GATGGGCTTTGCCGCCCTGCGTTTGGATGCGCTGCGCAAAGAGGCCTCGCCCAAGGCGCTGAAAGAGATTGACGGCATCGAGGCCGCCGTGCGCGAGGCCATTCAGGAAATCCGCAACATCTCTCGCGGGGTGTCCTTGCCCGATATCGAACGGCGCGATCTGGCCGAGGTCATTCAGGGCCTTGTCGATGCCCATGCCGGCCGCACGCAAAGTGAGGTCAAGCTGACCTCGACCCTGCCCGAAGGCCGCGACCTGCCGATTGCGGTGAAGATCTGCGTGGGCCGCGTGGTGCAGGAAGGCCTGACCAACGCCTGGCGCCATGCCGAAGGGCAGGGGCAAGAGGTGTCGGTGCGCGAAGAGGGGCACAGCCTGATCGTCTCGGTGCGAGACGAGGGGCCGGGCTTGCCTGAACGTCTGGGCGGGCCTGAAGATTTGGGCGTGCCGGAGCGTGTTGTGAACGAGGCGGAAGGCGGCTACGGTCTGGGGCTGGCGGGCCTTGCGGGCCGTGTGGAAAGCCTTGGCGGCCTTCTGACGCTGGGCAACCGGCTGGATGGCAGGCAGGGCAGCGAATTGCGCATGGTTCTGGATTTGAGGGATGCCGAATGACCGATCCGGAAATGACGGGTCTGATCCGTCTGGTTCTGGCCGATGACCATCCGATTTACCGTGACGGCCTGGTGCGCAGCCTGGCCGATGCCGGCGACATCGAGGTTGTCGGCGTCGCCAGGGATGGCGAAGAGGCTGCCGTGATCGTGGCCCGCGAAAAGCCGGATGTTGTCTTGCTGGACGTGTCCATGCCCAAAGGCGGGGGCATTGGCGCTTTGACGCGCATCATGCAGATGGCGGTGCCGCCCCGCGTCGCCATGCTGACCGCCTCGGAAGCTGATGAAGACCTGATGCAGGCCATCAAACTGGGCGCTCTGGGCTATATCCTGAAGGGTGTCGGGGCCGAAGAACTGGCCGATCTGGTGCGTGAACTGGCGGCGGGGCGGTCCTATGTCTCGCCCGGTCTGGCGGGGCGGCTTCTGATCGCAATGCGCCGCCCGCAAGCCCCGGCAGCATCCCCCAACCCCTTGGCCGACCTGTCAAAACGTGAGGAGGGTATCCTCAAACTGGTGGCGCAGGGCAAATCCAACCGCGAGGTAGGAGAGGCGCTGGACCTGCAGGAAAAGACCGTCAAGCACTACATGACCTCGATCCTGCAAAAGTTGCAGGTCCGCAACCGGGTCGAGGCGGCGATGCTGGCGCGGCAATATCTGAAGGGCTGACAGCACCGGGTCTGAAACTGTGCGACCGTGCCAAACCGGCACGCCACGCCCGCCCTGCCCAGCTGCAAAAAAGGGGGGCCACAAACCCGCATTCTTGCCGGTCCCACCCAAAGCCCGGCCCGCGCCCAAGCTTGACAACCCCCCGATTTTCCGCGAAAAAGCGAGTGTGAATGGGGCAATAGCTCAGTTGGGAGAGCGTATCGTTCGCAATGATAAGGTCAGGGGTTCGATCCCCCTTTGCTCCACCAAATCCCTGTTTCAGCTTAAGCCATCTAGCCTCATATCATGCTGTTTTCATTGATATATGGCTTGGTTTTCTGTATCAACTAGTTTCATGAAGTGCCCCTCTGACCCACCAAAACGCATGCCGAGTGGTGGGGCAAATGGTGGGGCGGTTTTGGACCGGACATGCAATCATGCCCAAACTCACTGTCAAAGGCGTTGCAGCGGCGAAAGAGCCGGGGCTGTTTGGTGACGGGGGCGGTCTTTATCTCAGGGTCAGTCCGACCGGGGCCAAGTCGTGGTCCCTGCGGTCAGTCATCAGGGGCAAGCGGCGCGAACTTGGTCTAAGCAGGTTGGTTCGGGCTGGCCAACGGATTTCGGCTGTGATTCAGTTTTCGCATGGTTTCGTGGAGGCTCGGCATGGCAGAGAAAAATTCTCTGTAACGGCAACCGAAGAGCAGAAGGCGGCGTTGAAGGTTCTGGCGCATGGCGCGGGTCGTGCAGAGGCGGACCGGGCGCGTGCGCTGCTTCTGACGC
>JAYSQA010000416.1:0-15238 GCA_043721775.1 Rhodobacterales bacterium | reverse complement strand
GCCGCGGACCTCGGCCTCGATGACATAGAGATCGCGGATCAGGGCCACGCCTTCCTCGGCAATCGGCGCGGGTCCGCTGAGGGTGATCTCGATCAGGCTTCATAGGCGAGTCACTGATGGCCTTCTCCCCTTCAGGCCATCAGTGTGACCAAAATGCCACGACACGCCTGCAAGGGGCCTCCCAGGCTCTGAGCGTGAATCCTGACGCCGTGAACTACCGCGCTTGCAGTCAGGCGCCCCAGTTCGGATGCTATCAAGAACCAGCATCAGCCTTCGGCACGTCCTTCGCTGCCTGCCATTCCGCCTCGATGTCCCCGGCAAACTCCGCCATGGTGATGCCCAGACCACGGCTTAATGCGGCGATGATGGTAAGCGTGGGCTGCCGGCGGTTGGTCTCCAAGAACGAGACAAACCGGACCGACACGTCAGCCTGCTCAGCGAGCACTTCTTGTGACATCCCGGCTGCCCGGCGTCTGCGGCGAAGAACCTCGGCAAAGGCGGCGGTCAGGGCGTCATCGGTGCGATCCATGCGGACATGGATTCCCCGGCAGGTTGACAACGCACCACGAACAGTTGTTCTAGTTGCGCTGTGGAAAGTGTGGATTTCCGGTCGGGCGCGAAACCAGTTGTGTGCCAAAGCCTCATTGAGGCGAAGGAGAGCGCTCCTCTCGGCAAATCACGAGGGTTCAACCTGCCTGATAACGGCGGCACGTAAAGCGTCGAGCAGTCGAAGCTTGGATCGTCGAACACCTGCGACAGCGATGGCTCGAAGTCAGAATGGATGGGGCGGTCTTGAAGCGAATGCATTGATCTTTGTAGCAAACCCCTGCGGATGAACGACTTTTCCTGAAACCTTACCCACGAAGAGCAGCATGACCTATTCCACGACCACAATCGGCGCGGTCCTTGATGGCCTGAACCGCACCTATTTCCTGCCGGCAATCCAACGGCCGTTTGTGTGGAAGCAGGATCAGGTCCTCGCATTGTTCGACTCTTTGTTGAAGGGCTATCCCATCTCGGCATTCATGTTCTGGGCGCTTGACGATGACACCAAACACCAGGTCCGCATCTACAAGTTCATCGAGAACTTTCAGGCTAACCAGCTGATGAACGAACCTGCGCAGGTTGCCGGGCGCGACGTGGTGCTGGTGCTGGATGGGCAGCAGCGCATGACTTCGCTTTTGATAGGTCTGCGCGGCACCTCGGACCGCACGATCACACAAGCCAGGGCGGCAATCCGCGAAAGCCTGAAGCTCGACCGCAACTTCCCCACCGAAAAGCTGTTCGAAGCGCTCGGCCGCAACGGGCGTCTGGCACGTCTGGATGAGCGCGGCATCGAGGAAGTCCTTCAACTGGAATACAAATCGACGAAATGCTTCTTCGCTCTGTCGCTGCTTTACGATCACCTGGACTGGGCCGGCACCCAATACCACGTTGATCACATCATACCGCACTCGCACGCAGATCGCCGCAGGTTGATGAGCGCCAACATCTCCGAGCATCGGATCAAGGAGATCATGGCCAGCGTCGATCGCATAGGCAACCTGCAGCTCCTGCCCGCCGGTGAAAACCTTGAAAAGAGCGACATGCCCTTCGACACGTGGATGCAGACCAGAGACGGGCATTACCTGAAACGGCACTTTATCCCTGATATCGTTGACGACCGGCATGTCAGCAAGCTCCCCGAGTTCGTTTCAGCCCGCGAAAAGCTGATCTGGCAGAACCTCAAGCGGTTGCAGATTCCGGCCTAAAGCTGAAGCCGCAGCTGTCCAACGATGAAATTCACTGACAAGGAATACCCATGACGACGATCGCGCGCGACGTGCTGAAAGCTGACCTCCTTAAACGACTGTCAGAGGTGGCGGTCGAACACCCGGCCGGTCACCAGGGCAAGCTGGCCGCACGGTTCATCCTGCGTTCAAACAGTGGCGAAGGCATCGAGCTGATGTTCGAGAAGGGCCCGACTTCGCCTCCCAACCTGTGGGTCCTTCAGAAGTATGCCGGAGCGTTGATCGGCAGTTCGATCGAATACCGTGAGTCGCCTGCACATGCGCTCTTCGCCGTCGAGAACGACAAGGGCAAGAAGGTGTACGGTCGCCACACCGCGCTGCTGCCATTGCGACAGATGGCCGACGCAGATCTGGTCTGCTTCAAGCTGGCGGACGTGACGGAGCTGGAAGCGGTGATCCTCGACCTGCGTCAGCACTGAGGCTGACCGCGCAAGTCCGGCGAGACATGTTTACCACGCTCGCGTACGACGCATAAATCCGCGGCTGGGCACCCTGACCAGGCGCGACCGGTCGGTGCGCCACACAAACATGTGCTGGCTGATTTCGTCATCTTCATGGCGCTTCGTGGGCCGCTCACCAGCAGCTATCCTCGATGAGATGCAACACCGACCTAGGAGCACATCACGGACGCGCTCTGGTGAAGCTGGTTCGAAGCTTGGCGCATCGCCACGTCGTGAACTGAGCGCTCAAGACGTTCGAACCGACGAAAACAGCCAGATCAGCCGGAACATGAATATGATTTCAGGCTTTCATCGGCATGTAACCTTGAGACTGGCCGGGACGGGGACGCCGCATACAGCGACCATGCCGGCATGCGCCTTGCCGCGCACAGGTCAGGAGCGCGCCGCTGAGCGCTATCAGGCTGTCGGGGCGATGGGTGTGTGACACAAATGCCACCGATGCCCCTTGGTGACTCGCTGCGGGCCTCTGCGTGAATCCTGATGCCGGTTCGTCGGCAACGCTGAACCACAGTGCGAACTCCGTGGTCGCGGCGAACGCGACCGGCAACCTTGCCTCGGACCTGCGGATCCATCGGAACGGCGGCGTCGCGTTGACTGCGGCGGGTTTCTTTTTTAGTGGCTTCGGTGCGAGACCCACGACATCTTATGGCCGATCAACCAATGGATCGTGGAATGAGCGATATCGATCTCAAGCCGAAGACAGTCGTGAAACCCAAGGTCGACCGGCCGCATCTTTACAAGGTCATCCTGCTGAACGACGACTTCACGCCGCGAGACTTCGTCGTCACGGTCCTGAAGGCTGTGTTCCGGATGAACGAAAGCGAGGCCCTCGGCGTGATGCTGACCGCCCACCGCAAAGGCGCGTGCGTGGTTGCCGTCTACACCAAGGAGGTGGCCGAGACCAAGGCGAACGACGCCACCGAGCGCGGCCGCAGTCAGGGTTATCCCCTGACCTTCACGACCGAGAAGGACGAGTAGCTGCGGGCAAAAGGCCCTGTTGGTCAGCGAAGGGGAAGTGAGCGTGACCACCGGGCGAAAAGGAATGGCTCGACTTCCTGCCCGCCCCGAACCGGTCGATCCCATCGTTGGGGATCGATGTCCTAGAGTTTTCGCATGGGCGCGATCGGGATAGTTCGGGGCTTTGCCGCGTTTCGGCAGGCTATCCTCCGGTCGGCACGGCATTTCATGATCCTGCTTGCAGGGATCAGGTCTCCGTATGCGTCGGGGTTCTTGTCTTGGGTGCCGCGGACAGGAATTTACCCGCCGCGCCGCTGTTGATGGCCTTGGCAGCCATCCTCGGACAGACGCCACCGCAAGCCCCAAGGCAGGCGATAGACGCCCCCCCCATGGGGGGCGTCCGGTCCGTCAGAACGACATGACGTATTTGACACCGAGATTGACCTCAGGGACAGTGCCGTAGACCGGGGCCGCGACCTGCAGGCTTGCGCCCAGCATGGCTTGTGCAGACAGGCTGTAGCTGTACCCGGCGACGACGTAGGGGCGCATCTTGTGGCGGCTGAGGCTGTCGGTGACCGTGAAGCTGGTCATGCCCGGCAGGTCGGACGTGCCGCTCAGGCTGCCGTGGTCCGCGCTCAGATCCATATCCGCGCCCGCGCCGAGGGAGAGGTTGGACCTGGCGTCGATCGGCCTTTGCGCGCTCAGCCCGAGGGTGGCGTAGGACGACCGCGTGGTCAGCGTGTCAAAGCTGGCCGGAAACACGCCGGTGGTCTCGCTGTAAGCGGCACGGCGGGTTTCCATCCAGGTCAGCCCTGCCATCGGGGTAAGCCGCCAGCCGTCCTTGGCCTGAACGCCGTAGCTGAGGCTGGCCTGAACCGCGCTGGAGGTCAGATCGGCCGTGCCGGTCGACACAACCACATTGTCGAACCCGACGCCCCGGTTGATCGTCTCAGTCCCCCGTGCGGTGCCGATCGCGGCATGTGCCATCAGGCCGGTGCCGAAGCTGCCGTTCTGGCTGTAGTTCGACCACAGGCTCACAGCGGTCTGGGTGCTGTCGCCCAAGGCGGACCCGGTCTGCTGCACGTGCCCAAGGGCAAGGCTGGCCCCGGCGGTGAGGCTGGGCGAGACCGCATGACCCGCGCTGATCTGGCTGAGCCCTGCGCCCTGCGAACCCATGTCGCCGTTGGCCCCGGTGCGGAGCAGGGTGCCGCTGGCCGAAAAGCAGGAACTGGCGCCTGCGATTGCCACGCAGTCCGTCGCCAGCAGACCGCCAAGCGCCACCTGCTGGCCCGCCACAGCCACCGCCGTGTCATTGGCAAGACCGCCAAAGGAGTCAATCAGGTTCTGGTTGTCCTGTATCGGAAACGTCAGCTTCACGATGAAGGCGCGCGAGTAACCAGTGTCCGTATCCGCACTCCCGACGATGAGGCTGCCATCGGCGCTCACGGCATAGGCACGGCTTCTATTGCCGCCAAGGGTGCCGAGGTCGGTGGCGGTGGTGGAGCCGTTCACCCAAGACGCCGCGTGATAGTCACCGTCACCAAACTTCGTCATCGCCTGCCCGACAATGACGGTGCCATCGGCGCTTACGCCATCGGCATAGCTATTGATGCCGCCGAGGGTGCCGAGGTCGGTGGGGCGCGTCGCGCCGTCAACCCACACCACAGCGTGAGAATGGAAATCAGAGTCCGTCTGCGCCTGCCCGACGATGACGCTGCCAGCTTGGTTCACAGCTGTGGCATAGCTGTTTTTGCCGCCATCAAGGGTGCCGAGGTCAGTGATGGCTCCTCGCACGTCCCACGACACCGCATGATTTGGACCAATGGACGTAGCCGCATAACCGATGATGACGCTGTTAATGCCGCTGATGGCCTCGGCAGAGCTGTTGTCGCCGCCGAGGGTGCCGAGGTCGGTGGCGGTGGTGGACCCGTTCGCCCAGAGCGCCGCGTGCTGTCCACCCGAGGTGTCGTCCGCAACCCCGACAATGACGCTGCCATCGGCGCTGATGACGAAGGCGCGGCTGACATTGCCGCCAAGGGTGCCGAGGTCGGTCAGATGTCCGACTGTCGGATCGGCCTGCGCCATGCCGAGGGACATCAGGGTTGTCAGCGCCGTCGTCGAGGCGAGCCCTGCGTAAGTCATTCTTGGCATTTATTTTTTCCCGGTATGCGTAGGATGCATTGGTTCCGGCGAATTCACCCCGCCAAGCCTTCCAACCCATCGACACTGCCGTTTTGCAGACGCCCAAGTCAAACAAACATCCGCTTCGCAAAGCTCTCTTAAGTGTCCGCCAGCCCTCACTCTAAAGCGCTGGTCCGCCATCGACCGGTCTTGAAGTCCCCATTTTGGATACCACAAGCCCGCCAGCGTCATCCGGCGGGGAACGTCGCAATAACCCAGACGATTGCGGTGCAGGTTCTGCGAGCCCAGGCGTACATCACGGATGCGCCATAACCCCGCGGGCTGCTTCGCGCCCCGACAAGACCGCGCCATGCGTTGTTCCGAAGTACGCAGCCGAAGTGGCTTCGCCTGCGAACCAAAGCTGCCCGTCCCAGTCCGAGCCCGCCAGAGACCCGCGGGTATCGGCACTGATGCCGACGGGGTTGAAGCTGTAACTGCCAAGGGCGTACTGATCCTGTCCCCAGCGCGTGATCTGTGCAGAAATGGGGGCGGGAAAGCGGCTGCCGAACATGGCCCGCAGGGCCTCATGCCCAGCGTCGATCGTCTCGCGGTCACTCAGCTTTTCCAAAGCCGTTGCAGGATCGGCCGCGTTGAAACCCACCAGGACGGGCGCTTGCACCGGTCGAGCCAACGACACCCATTCGCCCCAATAGCCTGGGCGCGGCCCAAGCCAGCCAATCCAGTCGACATCATCGGGCCAGGAGATGCGGTCAAACCGCAGCCAGCACTTGTTCAGAAGACCCATGCGCAGCCCGTGGATCGCCGCTGCCCGATCACGCGCCAGAGGGTCCGTAAAGCGGATCCGGCCCGATTGCAGCACGCCCAACGGCACGGTGCAGATCACCTTGTCCGCGCTGATCCAGCTGCCATCGGCAAGCCGCACCTGACCCGGCGCAATCTCGGTCACTTCGGCCGAAAGCCGGATGTCCAGCCCCTGCGCGAGATGGTTCGGGATCTGGTCAAACCCGTTTGGAAACAGCACATCCTGCCCGTCGAACTCTTCATCCTCCTGCCCGTGCCACGCTGACAGAAGGTTTGCAGAGCCTGAATACTCCTGCTCCAGCGTGCTGTTCACCACGTACAGCACCAAACGCCGCACCTGCGGCGATGCTGCGCGCCAGTCGGCTGAAGCCTCAATCGCCGCCATCACTGACACGTCGCGTTCAAGCCCCTCGGTTGCGGCAAGCGCACGGGTCAGAATGAGCTCGGCAGGTCTCAGGTCAGGGTTTACTTCGCCGCCGTCCGGACCAAGCAGCAGCGCTGCATCGTAACTGGTGCCGATGACACGCGCCCCGGCATCCTTCGCCAGATCCGTCATTGGATTGCCAATTGGACCGTGGATCCAGCTTGCGCCCATATCCATTGGCAAGTCAGGCCAGAGTCGGGATGTATGGACGCGCCCACCGACGCGCGCCCGAGCCTCTAGAACGGTGACGTCATGCCCGGCATCGTGCAGCAGTCGTGCCGCCGACAACCCCGATAGTCCGGCGCCGATGATCACAATGCGCTGCTGCGCCTGAGAAAGGACAGGTCTTCCGCCCAGACCCATGGCCGTCATCGCGCAGATGCCTGCAAGCAGTCGCCTTCTGTCCTTGATCATTGCTGTTCTCCCTTGCTTGTCAGTGCCTCGGTGCACCCTGAAAACAAGTCTTCAACTAGCACCGCCACAGCGAAAGGTCTGCATGGCATCGAACCGAACCCTAAAACTGCGACTGTGGGCCTGGACGCGAGGGCAAGGCGGTTTGTTGTCCATGTGCCGCTGTTGACCTTTGCCGATATTGGCGCGGTAAGGACGCTACGCTGTTCAAGCCCGCGCGATGAGGCTGCACGCGCGTGTTGCGCACGCAGAGATCGAAGAGACCGTCGCAATCTTCGGCATGACCATTCTCCTTTGTGGATCATCGGAGACCCACCTTGGCACATCAATGCCGTCGGGGGACGGTCACAACATCATGGCCCCCGTCGTTGACAGTCGTCGTGGGCCCATCCTAGAAGATCAACACGACCATCAGCGATTCATGGGGGCTTAGGATGCGGGCCATTTTCTTAACCGCCGCCTGCCTTTGGGCGCTGTCGGGCGCAGCCGTGCTGGCCAATGGGCCAGAGTGTGGGCAAGGTCTGGTGGAGCAGGCTTTTGGGGCGATGCTGCCCGAAACCACCAGCCTGCGGTTCATTGAACCCACCGTGCCCGTTCAGATTATCTATCAATGGAACGCGAACAACGGCTATTGCGGCGAGGCGTCCTTGGTGTCGGCAGGCATGGCCAATGGACAGTACATGTCGCAAGCCGATGCCAGATTGGCCTGCGGAGCCTTTCTGGGCAACGCGACAGATGGCACTGGCCCAAGCCTTTTGCAAAGCGGAGCAATGGGGGCGACCTCTTTGAATTCTAACGCACAAATGCTGTTGCAAGATGTTGATGCCGGTATCAGTGGGACCAATGATTTTGCACATGCATGGCAATGCGCGGCCAATTCTGGCCTGGACGCTGCAATCTATCCCTTTGCGTCCGGCTACAAGACGGCCAACATGGGCATCAGCGGTGTTCGGGATTATCTGAGTTGGATCAAGGCCGAGATGATCGCAGGCCACCACGTCACGATCGGCGTTTTGGCGAATGGCGGCGAGGATGCTGAATATGATCACGAAGTCACTGTCTTGAAGATTGGCACCAATCACGCCGTCACCGACGACACCTATTACGCCGATGATGTTTTGTATTTTGACGATCACGGCGAGTATACCTTGCAGAGGAACAGCGATGGGGTTTGGGATTTCGCTAACAATCCAGCCGTGCCTGTCGGCGCAGGAGAGGACGTCACCGGTTGCACGCCCTATGTTTTCGCCTACCCGTTCGGCAGGATAGCGAAAAACCGAAAAGACGCAAACGAGGCCGGCGCGACGGCCTATTCCTTGGTGATCCCGTCATCGGGTCAGATCAGCGTGATCGCCGGCAACACAGCGCCTGACGGCGACGGTATGACGCAGGTCATTGGTCCTCATAATTATGCTCTGTCTGTCCATGGGCCATTGGACCCGGCGGGAAAGACCGAGAAGGTCTCGCTGACGATTGCCTCGTCGCGCAGTTTGGAAGAAGGGGTATGGGCAGAGAATGCCAAAGACACCATCGCAGGCTTTAATTACGAAAGCCCCTACATATCCCCAATGCCACATGGATGTGACGATGGTGACTGTTTTACCAATACGCGCCCTGTGCCGATGCAGATAACGCTGATCGCAACTGTCCAAGGGCTGGAAGTGGGGCAAGACTATACTCTTTTTGAATATGTCTTCCCTGCCTTGGACGGATCAAAGACTGGCTCTCTGGCGGCCATTCCGGTTCCGGTTCAGGATTTCGATCTGCAGGCTCATATGGCCAGAAATATCACCAGGTTCACCGCAAAATCCACCCGCTTCTCGTTGCTGCCGATCCAGCGGATTTCAAACCAGATCATCATGTTCCGCGCGGTGAAGAATTGAAGAGTGGTTCACGCAACCGGACCGATCAGGGTCTGCCATCGTCGGGTCGTCTAACGTGTCGCAGACTGCGCTGACCACCGGCGTTGAATGGGACCTGCACTTGGAAGACGCAGCTGATGCGGTAGACGCCGCGTTCAAGGAGCTGCTGGCACATCCGCAGACTCGGCCTTTAACTGAGGAGCGGATCCCCGCATTCTGTGAGCGGTGGCGGGACCTGCGAGTTCGCCTGTACGAGTTAGCTTGACCGCTGGTTTGCAAGAGTCGAAGAGGAAGTCGGCCTAGACTGTGTGGAAACTGTGTCCTGTGCTAGACCTCCGCAGGTCAGGCGGCGGCGGGCATGGCGGGTTTCATCGAAGGTGCGGATCGCAGCCGGTCGGTGCTTTTCCCGGAACGGCTCGAAGACTGGATCGGTGAGGACAGCCGCGTCCGCGTCGTGGATTTCTTCGTCGAAGAGCTCGATTTGCAGCGTCTTGGCTTCGCCTGCTCGTCGCCTGCGCGGACGGGGCGGCTCGGCTATAACCCCGCGGCACCGCTCAAGCTGTTCATCTATGACTACCTGAACCGCATCCCGTCGAGCCGCAGTTTGGAGCGTGAGGCGGGGCGCAATGTCGAGGTCATGTGGCTGACCGGCAAGCTGGTGCTGGATCACAAGACCATCGCGGATGTTCGGCGAGACAACGGCGTCGGCATCCGCAAGGTCTGCGCGCAATTCGTCGAGCTTTGTCGCCGGATCGGCACGCTGAAGGACGATTGTATCGCCATCGACGGAAGCAAGTTCAAGGCCGTGAACAACCGCGACAGGAACTTCACGAAGGGCAAGACCGCCAGCCGCATCGCCCATCTCGAAGCCGATGTCGAACGCTACATCACCGAGATGGTCCGCATCGACCGGCAGGACGAAGGCGAGGCCAGGGCTGGGAAGGTAGACCATCTGTCCCGCCGCTATGGCCGCATCCGGCAGGAGATCTCGCGGCTCAAGGAGGTGGACCAAGCCCTTGACGATGCGCCGGACGGCCATATCTGGCTGAGGAAATCCGACGCCCGCTCGATGGCGACCAGCGCACGCCACAGTGACATGGTTGGCTGCAATATCCAGAGCGCCGTCGATATCGAGACCCATCTCATCGTCGTGCATGAAGTCACCAATCAGGGCTTCGACCGCGAGCAGCGCAGGCCGATGGCAACCGCAGCCAAGGAGGCCCTTGGTCGGGACAACCTGCGTGCCATAGCCGACAAGGGCTACTTCAGCGGCCTGGAGATCTTGGCCTGCCATGAGGCGGGCATCACCCCGACGGTGCCGCGCCCCGCCACCCCGGGCAATGCGGCCAGGGGGATGTATGTGAAGGCGGACTTCGTCTACGACGCCGACCGGGACGTTTATGTCTGCCCGGCAGGCGAAGACCTGACCTACCGCTACACGACCGAGGAACGCGGCATCCCGATCCGGCGATACTGGATCAACGGATGCAAGACCTGCCCGCTCCGGACCAATTGCACGACCGGCAACGAGCGTCCGATTTCACGCTGGGAGCGTGAAGATCTGGTCGACGAGATGGATAGCCGTCTGGGGCGCGCCCCAGACTACATGACCCTCCGCCGCTGCACCCCCACAGCATTTGTCACCTCGGGGCCGGCACCTCTCCTGTGCGACCGTCAATGCGACAATCCAACTTTCGACCATCAACGCCCGCAAAAGGCATTCGACCGGACGGCAGCTGCAGCGATGCAGCCAACCACCAAACCCCGCCAGACTCGCTGGAAGGCACCCTGTAGCGCATGGTTGAAATCCGGCACCATCGCTCACCCGAGCACGGGATAACCCCTCACGCCATCTCTATGAGTCAGCACGCCCATGCTGGGCACACGCTGCTTGAGGAATGATCTTGCCAGACCTGTATCGTCACTCTCATCACAGCCGAAGAACCCGGTCGTATGGTCTGGGCGTCAACTTGCCGCGTTGGATGAAGTTGCCTCTAGCAGCGTTGGTGGCGGTATCCAGATAGAAGTTTGCTCGGATGACCGTCCTGGCTTCACCTGGCGCTGAGATGCTCACGCTGTGGAATGCCTGTCGAGGCGCAGGCCAGAAGCCTGAAGCGAAGAGGTGTCGTGCAGCAGACCAGAGGTTGGGGAAATCTGGGCGCGCCAAGGCGGACCGGCTCGGCAGCGCCGGTGTCAAGGAAAGGCAGCCGCTACCCGCTTTGCATCTCATCCGGTCAGGATCGGGTGCCACGCCTCGGCTTCTTGTGCCACGAAGTCGAAGAAGGCGCGGATGCGGGGGGTCTGGCGCTGATCGGGGTGGGCTAGGATGCGCCAGGCGCGTGTCAGTTCGGGAATGGGCCCCAGAACCCGCACGAGGTCAGCCTCGGCGTCGCCCAGCGTCAGGGGCAAGGGCGCCACGCCGACACCCGCTTTGGCAGCATAGATCAGGCCCAGCACGCTGGTGTTGCGTGCGGCATAGGTGGCATCGGGGGCCACTTCTTTGAGCCACGTCATGATGCGGTGCTTGCTCATGCTTTCTTCAAAGGCGATCAGGGGATGGCGGGCAAGGTCGGCCACCGTTTCCGGGGCGCCGTGGCGCGTAATATACTGGTGGCTGGCGTAGATTGCCCAAAGCGAGTCTGCAATCTTGCGGCCCACCAGCACGGCGTCGTCGGTATCGCCGGACCGCAGCGCCACGTCGGCCTCACCTTTGACGAGGTCGACATACTGGTCGCTTAGGACGAACTCGACCTTCAGGCCGGGGTGCTTCGCGTGGAACCGGTCCAGAATGCCGGATTTGGTCAGACGAAAGGCGATGGGCTCTGGGCAGGTCAGGCGGATGATGCCGACATGGGCGCGCCCCAGATCGCGCAAAGCCTGTTCAAACGCGTTGGCCTGGGCTGCAACGGCTTGGGCGTGCGGCAGGATGGCAAGACCAAGCTCGGTCAGCCGGTAGCCTGATGGAAGCCGCTCTACCAGGCGCTGGCCCAGTTGTGCCTCAAGATCCGCCAGCCTGCGTTGCACAGTGGATTGGTTGCCCCCCAACGCCCGGCTTGCTGCAAGGGTGCTGCCCTCGACCGCGACCGCCAGAAAGAAACGCAGATCGTTCCAGTCGAACATCGCAGCCCACCCCCGCAGATTCGCAGCCCCGTTCCGCAACCTTGCGGCTGTGGGGGGCGCAAAAACAAGCGTAAGTTTTGCTCAAGACAACGATCGAACCCCCAACACTTCAGCGCAGACCTAAAACGTGACGGCACCCGCCGCCCGTCTGCGCCTGCATCACCCCGAAAGGCGCCTGAGCGATGAACCAAACCCTGACCGAAGCGGCCCAATTCAAAGACCGGACCCGTGTGCAATGGAACGAGGCGGCGGCCGGCTGGGACCGGCACGGCCCAAAGATCCGCGCGTGGCTGCGCGGCCCGACCGATGCGATGCTGGCCATGGGAGGGGTCGGTCCCGGTCAGACCGTGCTGGATGTGGCGGCCGGAGCGGGCGATCAGACGCTGGACATCGCGGCACGGGTGGGGGCGCAAGGTGCGGTCGTGGCGACCGACATTTCGGAAGGCATCCTGACTCATGCGCTTGGCAATGCTGTCCGCGCCGGGCACGCCAATGTGCGGATCCATCCTGCCGACGCCGAAGACCTGGGGTTGCAGGATGCAAGCTTCGACGCCGCCGTCTGCCGCCTCGGGCTGATGTTCCTGCCCGATCCGCTGGCGGGCCTCAGAGAGATTCACCGTGTTCTGAAACCTGGGGCGGGGTTTTGTGGCATGGTGTTTGCCGGGCCAGACATGAACCCCTGCTTGCGCATCCTGATGGCCACCGCCCTGCGACATGCCGGGCTTGCACCACGCGACCCGTTCCAGCCCGGTGGGCTTGTCAGCCTCGGCAAGCCCGGTCTGATGGATGACCTGATGGCGCGGGCCGGCTTCCGCTCGGTCGCCACGACGCGGATGGAGGCGCCGTTCCGGCTGCCCTCGACCGCCGATTATCTGACCTTCACCCGCGAGTCCGCCGGCCCCATCCTGCAGATTCTCGCCCCTCTGAACCCTGCCGCCCGCAACGCCGCGTGGGACGACATGCAGTCGCAACTGGATGCCTACCAAAGCGCCGAAGGCTGGGTCGGGCCGAACACACTCTTGCTGGCAGCGGGGCAAAAATGATGATCCGTGGTATCGCTACGAAGCGAGTGATCGTCGGCAGCGCAGTGGCGCTTGCGGTCCTAGCAGCGCTGGTTGCCACCTTTGATCGCGTCCTGTTGCCTGTGATTAGCGAGGCTTGGGTCACAAGCACGGTTGCAGGCATGGGGATGGCGGGTCCGCTGATGCTGATCGGGTTGATGGTGCTGGCCATCGTCGTAAGCCCGATCCCGAGCGGCCCGATTGCCGTAGCTGCCGGGGCGATTTACGGCACGCTGTGGGGCGGCGTATTTGTGGCGACAGGTGCCATCCTAGGCGCCTCGACGGCCTTCGGCGCGGTGCGGTATCTTGGCGTTGATGCCGTCCGTCGTTCAAGCAACCCAGTCCTGAAATACATCGCAGCACCGCGCTCGCAGGTCAGCCTGATGCTGATCATCTTCAGCTCGCGCCTTATCCCCTTCATCTCCT
The DNA here is from genome assembly GCA_043721775.1 of Rhodobacterales bacterium. Classification (GTDB taxonomy): domain Bacteria; phylum Pseudomonadota; class Alphaproteobacteria; order Rhodobacterales; family Rhodobacteraceae; genus Stagnihabitans. Next base: position 1,783 of record JAYSQA010000416.1, on the reverse strand, counting down.
TTGACGCGGTCAGCTATGCGGCGGGCATCACCTGCCTGTCCTTTGCCCGGTTTGTCGTGGCGACCTTTCTGGGCGTGCTGCCGGTCTCCTTTGCGCTGGCGGGAATGGGCGCAGGCATGGCTCAGGGCCGGCCGGATTGGATGTGGAACCACATCACTCCGCCTCACGCGCTGGAAAGCACCCTGTGGCGCTTAGCTTAAATCCCGCATCTCTCGTCACCCAAGCACGGCATACCCCTCTGGCGGTCACGCTATGAGTCAGGGCACCCGTGCTGTTCACCCGCCGTCGAAAATGATCTTTCCGGATGCACCTCCTCGGTGATCGAGACCGATGAGCTTTGTAGTCTGGTCTGGGCGCCACACCGTCGCGTTCGAGCGCAGAGCAGGATGCACCTCGATGGCGGATGTGCATGGGTACGCCGGCCTGTTCCTGACCATGAACGCAATGATCAGTCTGACGAAACCCCTATGTCAGCGTGACCACCGGGCGAAGAGGAATGGCTGCAATTCCAGCCCGCCCCGAACCGGTTGATCCCGCACCATGGAAGCGATGTCCTAGGTTTTCAGCGTCCGTGCGATCAGGATGGTTCGGGAGTTCGGCACGTTTCGGCAGGCTATCCTCCGGATTTCATCGGGATAAGAAGCGCGAATGCGCTGTCGGTCACTCATGGCTCGCGAGTTTCCTCTGCAAGAGCATCCGAAGTGAAGGGCTTCTAGGTCAACCTCGTTTCAGCGAACCACGCGAACAAGCCATCACCCGCATGCGTCCGGTCTACGATTGGGTCTCCCGGACAGCCAGATAGGTCATCGTGTTGTGAGAACAGGCGCTGGCCGAATTCGCCATCCTGAAGGGGCTTCGTGGGCCGCTCACCAGCAGCTATCCTCGATGTGCTGCAACACCGATCTAGGAGCACATCACGGACGCGCTCTGGTGACGCTGGTTCGAAGCCTGGCGCATCGCCACGTCCTGAACTGAGCGCTCAAGACGTTCAAGCTGCCGAAAATGGCCGGATCAGCCGGAACATGAGCGTGCATACAGGATTGAACCTGCACGACACAGGGTCCAGAACCTCTTCCATGCCGGATTAGGTCTGATCTTGACGGAAATCCTTCGCCGTGCCGCTACTCTTACTTCTTCTTCTTCTTTAAGAAAGAAAGTAAGAAAGAAGAAGAGTAGCGAGACGGTTAAGGATTTGCACCGGAACCAGTGTTCGCCACGTCATCATTCCGGCACGCAGAGCCAGCTTCGTCTGGCGCCTTATGGCCCATCATCTCTCCTGTCGTCGGGCAAGTGTCCGGTCGCTCCTCATCCATCAATGCGCAACGACGCATTTGTGTAGGACAACACAAACATGACGCCGACGAATGCCCGCTTTTTCTACTTGATCGCCACTTACGGAAAGAAACACGTGGGAAGCATCGCACTCTGCCCAGCTGTGTCCAACCAAGTTACCAATCTGCAAAGCTTGCGTTCGAGTGATAGCGATGTTCGCGACATTTTTGTGGGTGATTATGCACGAAAGATTAAAGGGCTTCACGATCTTCCTGTTTTAAAAGATATCCTTGCTAGGATTATAAATCAGGAGTATGGCCTTTTGATTATGGATGATATATCGCGAATATTTAAGATATGTGCGCTCTCATATAGGCCCGTGCTCTTAGAACAGTTAGAACCATTCGCGGATCGAAGGCTTATCCCCCTGAGACCGGCGGTACAGGATGTGGTGATTGGGGGTTGCAGCGTAAGAGATGTTCTGCAATTGTTCTCGTATGCCCGCCCGCTG
>JAYSQA010000415.1:0-2580 GCA_043721775.1 Rhodobacterales bacterium | reverse complement strand
CCAGCGGGCGGGCATACGAGAACAATTGCAGAACATCTCTTACGCTGCAACCCCCAATCACCACATCCTGTACCGCCGGTCTCAGGGGGATAAGCCTTTTAAATGGGATTGAAGTTGTTGCAGGCCAATCATGTGCGGGAAGCCTCGAACGCAGCCCAGGTGGATTCGAAGGCTTCGAAGTCGCGGAAGCCTTGACGGGCGGGGTTCAGGATAACGCGTTCGGTGGCTTGCAGTTTGGCGATGGCGGCGGAAAGGGCGGGGACGACCTCAGGCGGGATCACCACGACGCCGTGGCGGTCGGCGTGGATCAGGTCGCCCTGGCGCACGGTCAGGCCCATGACCTGCACGGGCTGGCCAAGGGTGCGGATGTGGGCGAAGCCGTGGCTGGGGCCGCTGCTGCCGGCGAGGATGGGAAAACCCGGCGGCAGGTCACCCAGATCGCGCAGCACGCCGTTGGTCAGGGCACCCGACATGCCGAAAGATTTGTGGATGGTGGAGTTCACTTCTCCCCAATAGGCGGCCACGCAGTTCGGGTAATCGACATCCTCGATGACGGCGACGGAGGGTTTGGCGCCATCAAATATCGCCTTGTAATAGGCCGTGCGGCGGGCGCGGATGGTGGTGGGGGGCTCCTCCGGCGGGGCGACGCCTGCGATCTGGGCAGTGATGGCGTAGCCGGCCATCGCGGGGTCGGCGGGGGCAGAGGATATCATCGTGCCACGGGTGAAGCCCTGGAAGCCGCGCTTGCCTTGCACGACCTCGATCGCGTTGCAGACGGTGGGGGTATCAACCCTACGCAGCAGGGTCAAAAAGGTATGGTCCATCATTCCTCCAGCCAGCGGATCAGCTCCGCCGTCGCGTCTTTGGGGTTCTCTAACGTCGGCAAGTGGGCGGCCCCGGCGATCAGGGTCAGGCGTGATTGCGGCATCAGGCGGTGCATCAACTGGTGCCGGGTCAGGGGGCAGAGGCGGTCATGCTGGCCCATCAGTACCAAGGCCGGGCCTTTGAAGGCGGCGAGGGTCGGCCGCTGGTCGGGCCGGTCGCGCAGGGCGCGGGATTGGCGGGCGAAAACCTCGGGGCCAAGCGACAGCGCCATGTCGCGGCAGAGGTCAAGGATGGCACCCTTGTCGGGGCCGGGGGCGAGGTAGTTGGGCTTCATCTCTGTCTTGATGACGGCGGCGAGGTGGCCTGACAAAGCGCGGTTGATCTGGCCTTGGCGCTTGGCCTGCATCTCTGGCGCTTCGGCGCAGGGGTTGGTGTGTAGAAGGGCGAGGCGTTCGACGCGGGTGGGGGCCTGCCTAAGCACCTCCATCGCCACTATGCCACCCATGGACAGGCCGGCAAGGGCGAAACGGGGCGGGGCGTCATGCAACAGGCGGGCAGCGAGGTCGGCCATCGTGTCGGCCCCGGTCGGCAGATAGTGGCCCATCGGGCGTGGTGCCAGATGCGCGGCAAGGCCCCCCACATCCGCGCATCGCACATCATGCCGGGAATGAGGACGAGGGGGAGCATCAAAAGACCCCAAGAGTTTTCGACGAAAATTCTTGGGCAGTGACCTTATCCGACACGGCGAGCGCCCTCTTTCAAGGTGACAAGTTTTGACCATGCGATTTCGGGATCGACCGAGCCGAAGCCCGCGAAGGTGCCAAAGCCGCAGTCGGACCCGGCAATAACGCCGTCGCGGCCGACGATATTGGTGAAACGCTCAAGCCGTTGCGCCACAAGGTCGGGGTGTTCGACGAAGTTGGTGGTGGTGTCGACAACGCCGGGGACGAGGATCTTGTCGACGGGGATATCGGATGCGCGGTCGCGGAAGACGGTCCATTCATTGCCATGGCGCGGGTTGGCGGTTTCAAACAGGACGTAACGGGCGGGAACGGTCATCAGCAAAGGGAAGACCTTTGCCATGTCGATGTCGCAGACATGCGGGCCTTCGTAATTGCCCCAGCATATGTGCAGGCGGATGCGGTCCTGGGGTAGGCCTTGCAGGGCGTGGTTCAGGGCTTCGACATGGGTGGCCGCGACTTTCAGGAAGTCTTCGTCCGACAGGTGGTGAAGAGCATATGGCGCGACAGGGCCAGATCGGGGCAGTCCAGTTGCAGGTCGAGCCCGGCGTCAAGAATGGTGCGGTATTCGTCACGCATCGCATCGGCAAGGGCGGCAAGGTAGTCCTCTCTGGTCGGGTAGTGAGCGTTTTGCAGAAATAGCGAGATCACGCCGGGTGAGGCTGCGTTCATGAAGCCTCGGGTGACACCGTGGGCCGTCATCGCGGCTTTCAGGGCTGCGATGTCCTTGTGAAGTTCGCCTTGGCCTTTGGCGGTGACCGGCCCGACGCATTGCGGGCGGACATATTGCGGAGTGCCGCCCTGTTTGGCGAGACGGTCGAGGAAGGTTGGGTAAAGCTTCAGGTCGGCGGGCGCATTGCGCTGGCTGTCGCCACCAAAGCCGGTGTAGCGGTCTTTGACGTAGGTGGCGTAGCTGACTTATACCAACGGCCCGTTCAATTGACCTGTGCCCAGCTTCTGGTTGTGATTGAGGTTACGGTATTTGGGTCGTTGGCGAAGCGGTTCCAGGCGGTGC
>JAYSQA010000414.1:0-2012 GCA_043721775.1 Rhodobacterales bacterium | reverse complement strand
GCCCCAGAAAAACCCTCGGATGGAAAACTCCTGCCAAGGCAATGGCTGAAGAAATCAAAGCCTTCAGCTCAACCGTTGCACTTGATGTTTGGGACAACGCCTTCGCCAAAGTGGTGAAAGCGGACACGGCCTTCGGCGTCGATGAAGTAATGGGCGGGCCAGTAGTGGTTGGCGAACTGGCGCCAGATCGCATAGTCGTTGTCGAGGGCGACAGGAAAGGTAATGCCCAGATCCGTCACGGCCTTCATCACATTCGCCGGATCCTTTTCGTAGGCGAATTCAGGGGAATGGACACCAATCACCACCAGACCCTGATCGGCATACTTCGCCGCCCACTCCTGAACGTGCGGCAAGGCGTGCAGACAGTTGATGCAGCCGAAGGTCCAGAAATCGACCAGCACACCCTTGCCCTTCAACTGTTCCAACGTCAGCGGCGCAGAATTCAGCCATTGCACCGCGCCGTCGAGGCCGGGCACTGTAGGCTCAACCAGCAGGGCAGGCGCAACCTTCTGCGCCTTGATGCGAATGGCAGCCGCGTCCGTCATCGTCGTGACAGGAGCCTGTTGCATCTTTTCGTCAGCCGCCGGGTCGATCAGGTGGTCAAGCAGGCCCTGCTCCAGCACCGCCGTGCTGGCGTAAGACGCTTGCGACAGAAAACGGATGTCGGCGCCAAGGCTGATGGCAGTCGTGGCCAGAATGACCGCAACGCCCAACCCCCGGCGCAGCCACTCACCCGCCCCAAGCGTGCGTTTCATCGCCTGATACACCCGCCCCCCACCAATAGCGCCAGCGCCAAAGAAGTCGCAGCGCCCAAAGCATAGGCCGGCAGCAGCAGGCTGGGGCCAAGATTGGCGCCGTTCAACGCCGCTCCGGTCAGGATCAACCCCAGCACCGGCCCGGCGCAAGGGGCCCATAACAGCCCTGTGGCAATGCCCAACAGCAGCGATGCCCCGATACCTGCCCCATCAGACCGGCTTTGCAGGTTGGCAGAGTTTGACAGCCGTGCGCCAAGGGCAACGGCGGGCCGGGTTACCCTGTCTGACAAGGCGGGGAACAGCAGGATCAGACCAAACCCGGCAAGCACCAGCAAGGCAGCGCCTCGGCCATATTGGTTTGCCGACACGGCCCAGCCGCCTCCGATGGCGGCCAGCGATGCCACACCGGCAAATGTTGCCGCCATTCCTGTCAGCATCGGCAGGGTGCTTTTCAGAAACGGCTGCCCGGTTCGGGCAAAGACAAAGGGTGAAACGGGCAGGATGCAGGGGCTGGCGATCGTCAGCACGCCAGCCAGATAGGCGAGTAGGAGCAGAAGCATGATAAAGTCCTTTCGGGTGCGGGCCTTTCGGGTGCAGGTTCAGGCGGAGGAGAAGGTCAGGGCGACCCCATCCATGCAATAGCGCAGGCCGGTCGGCTGCGGGCCATCGGTGAAGACATGGCCCAGATGGCCGCCGCAGCGGCTGCAATGAACCTCGGTCCTGACACCAGACAGCGCCGTGTCGTCCGACATGCCAACAGCGCCATCAAGCGGCTTCCAGAAGCTTGGCCAGCCCGTTCCGCTGCCGAATTTGGTGTCTGAAGAATTCAGCGCCAGATCGCACCCGGCACAGGCAAAGGTCCCTTTGCGGTGCTCTTCCAGCAAAGGAATGGTAAAGGGGTGTTAGGTGCCTTGTTCACGAAGCACCTGATATTGATCCGCCGTCAACAGCTTGCGCCATTCGACATCGGTGTGGGTTACGGCAAAGACTCCACCGGCCTGCGCCCTGTTTCCCACAAGGGCGAACCGCCCGACGGCAGCTCCAGTGATCAAGGCGGTCAAGGCAAAGCGACGGGACAGCGGCATGGTCTAACGCCGCCAGCATGGACCCGGTACCACGCACTGCGGTTGTCGGGTGTCACATCCCGGAAGGTGATACGGCTGTTTCCTGAACAATTCCGGCTTCAGTTTGTGCCAGTCCTTCATCGCCTGCAAGGGTGTCTTGCTGCCCAGGGCTGATTGCGGCAGTTGCTGATTG
>JAYSQA010000413.1:0-3933 GCA_043721775.1 Rhodobacterales bacterium | reverse complement strand
CTCGTCATGGTCATCTCCTCGCTCGCAGCATCTTCCTGCTGTTGCGCGGAAAATCCACCTATCCCGGCTGTTCGGATTTCCGGAACCACCTCTGCTTGCGGATGGCGCGGGTTTCCTGTCTGATATCCCTGCCTTAGGGGAGAATTGCCATGGCCCGTGTGATCCGTGCTGAGCTTGCGGTGGAGGATGTCCTTGCCCGGTTTATAGAGGAGCGGGCTTTGCCGGGGTCCGGGGTGGGGGCTGATGCCTTTTGGGCGGGGTTCTCGGCTTTGGTGCATGAGATGGGGCCGCTGAACCGGGCTTTGCTGGCCAAGCGTGAGGATTTGCAGGGGCAGATTGACCGCTGGCACGTCAATCATCGTGGGGCGCCGCATGATCCGGAGGCTTACGCGGCGTTTTTGCGCGAGATTGGGTATCTGCTGCCGGAGGGGGCGGCGTTCCAGATTGAAACAACGGGGGTGGACCCCGAAATAGCCTCGGTTGCCGGGCCGCAACTGGTGGTGCCGATCACCAACGCCCGCTATGCGCTGAACGCCGCCAATGCGCGGTGGGGCAGCCTGTATGACGCGTTTTATGGCACGGATGCGATGGGCAGCCTGCCGCCCTCGGGTGGATATGAGCGGGGGCGCGGGGCGCGGGTTGTGGCGCGGGCGCGGGTTTTCCTTGATGAGGCGTTTCCGATTGTGGGCACCAGCCATGCCGATGTGCGGCGGTATTGGGTGAAGGATGGGGCGCTGCTGGTGGATGAGATGCCGCTGGTTTCCCCTGAAAAGTTCGTGGGGTATCGGGGGAATCCGAAGGCTCCGGATGCTGTCTTGCTACGCAACAACGGGTTGCATGTAGAGCTGGTGTTTGACCGGGCGCATCCGATTGGGGCGCGGGATCAGGCGTTGCTGGCGGATATTGTGCTGGAAAGTGCCGTCTCGGCCATCATGGACTGCGAGGATTCGGTGGCGTGCGTTGATGCCGTGGACAAGGTGCAGGCCTATGCCAACTGGCTGGGGCTGATGCAGGGCACCTTGACCGCTGAGCTGGAGAAGGGCGGACGCCAGGTGGTGCGCCGATTGAACGAGGATCGCAGCTTTACCGGGCCCGATGGCGGCATCGTGACCCTGAAGGGCCGCGCTTTGATGTGGATCAGGAATGTCGGCCACCTGATGAGCAACCCGGCGATTATGGACCGTGACGGGCTGGAGGTGCAGGAAGGCCTGATGGATGCCGCGATCACCGTTTTGATCGGCAAGCATGATGTGCTGCGCGCTGGCGGGATGCGCAACTCGCACCATGGGTCGATCTATGTGGTCAAGCCCAAGATGCACGGGCCGGAGGAGGTGGCCTTTGCCGATGCCGTCTTTGCGCGGGTTGAGGATTTTCTGGGGCTGCCGCGCCATACGGTGAAGATCGGGGTGATGGATGAAGAGCGCCGGACTTCGGTGAACCTGAAGGAATGCATCCGGGCGGCCCGCCATCGGTTGGCGTTCATCAACACCGGGTTTCTGGACCGGACAGGGGACGAGATTCACACCTCGATGGAAGCCGGGCCGTTCAGCCGGAAGGACTTCATCAAGCGCAAGTCGTGGATTGGCGCTTATGAGGTGCAGAATGTGGATATCGGGCTGGAATGCGGGCTTTCGGGACGGGCGCAGATTGGCAAGGGGATGTGGGCCGCACCAGACCTGATGGCGGCGATGCTGGAGCAGAAGATTGATCACCCCAAGGCCGGGGCGAATTGCGCCTGGGTGCCGTCACCGACCGCAGCCATTCTGCATGCGCTGCACTACCACAAGGTAGATGTCTTTGCCATGCAGCAGCGGTTGGCGGCGGGCGGGCGCAGGGCCCATGTCGAGACTTTGCTGGAGATACCGTTGGCCAGTTACAGTAAGTGGAGCCAGGCGCAGCGCTTGCGCGAGGTGGAGAACAACGCGCAAGGGATTCTGGGCTATGTGGTGCGCTGGATTGATCAGGGGGTGGGCTGTTCCAAAGTGCCTGACCTGAATGACGTGGGGCTGATGGAGGACCGGGCGACTTGCCGGATATCGTCACAGCATATCGCGAACTGGCTGCATCATGGCATTGTGTCGGATGTGCAGATGGAGGCGGCGTTGCAGAAGATGGCGGCGCTGGTCGATCGGCAGAATGCGGGCGATCCGGCCTATGTGGCGATGGCACCGGGGTTTGATGGCATCGCCTACCGGGCGGCGCATGATCTGGTCTTCAAGGGGCGGGCACAGCCCTCGGGCTATACCGAGCCGCTGTTGCATGCCTATCGGCTGGTGAAGAAGCGGGGGTGAAGGCGCCAAAATTTTTCGGCGAAAAATTTTGGCGCGGCCGGGGCGCTTAGCCGAGGTCAAGCGCCAGCGCGTGCAGACGCTGGTGGACATCCCCCAAGGCCGCCTGCACGGCGCGGTGGCGGGCGAGGCGGCCCAGGGGGGCCAGTTCCACCGCCCGCAGCCGCACCGCGAAGTGGCTTTCGCCTGAGCCATCGTCACCCGAATGCCCGGCGTGGCGGTGGCTTTCGTTGACCACATCGAGGTCGGTCACCGTGAAAGCCGCCCTCAGCCGCACTTCAATTTCATCCTTTATCGCCAATTTCGTCTTACCCCCTTCAATCCGCTGCCAAATGCCCTATCCTTGACGCCCCGAGTCGGAAAGGCCTTACGATGTCCAGTCGTCCCCCGTTTGAGTTTGATATTCGCGTTTCGTCCGACAAAGCGAAGCGCAAAACGGGGCGTCGCGGCATGTCTGGCGCGTCGGAAGCGGCCAATCGGGGCTGCGATTTCCCCGGATGCGCCGAAAAAGGCGCGTATCGGGCGCCTAAATCTCCGGATCATCTGAACGAGTTTTTCTGGTTCTGCCGCGACCATGTGCGGGAATATAACCTGAAGTGGAACTTCTTTGGCGCGGCCACCGACGAGGAGTTCCAGAAGCTGCTGGAAAAAGATCGGTTGTGGGAGCGTGAGACGACCCCCTTCAGCCGCAAGGATGATGGCCGGTCCTGGGCGCGGCTGGGGGTCGAGGACCCGCTGGAGATCCTTGGCGACAAGGCCACGCAGAACGCGGCGCGGCCCACCAGCAATGCCACCCGCAAGCTGCCTCCGACCGAGCGCAAGGCGTTGGAGATCATGGACGCCCGCGACACCTGGACCAAGACGGAAATCCGCAAGCAGTACAAAAGTCTGGTCAAGGACCTGCACCCCGACATGAACAAGGGTGACAGGTCCGATGAGGAGCGGTTGCAGCAGGTGGTCTGGGCCTGGGACCAGATCAAGGACAGCCGCTACTTCAAGGAGTAGCGGCTGGGAGGCCGGATCAAGGACGGCCAAGCTTGCCACGCATGGTGCTTTTGGCTAGCCCCGGAGGGTTTCACACCCTCCGGACCTTCCGTGGAGTATTTGGGCAAAGAGCAAATGGGGGGCGCGAAGGGGTCAGGGTTTGGGCTGCGCGGTGTTGTCGGTCAGCGCGCCGAGGAAGGCCACGATCTGCGCCTCTTCTGACGGGGTCAGGCCAAGGTTGCCCAGTTCGTCGTGGTTTGTGGTGGCGGGCATTTCGGCGACGGGCCAGCAGTGGCTGGCTATGGCTTCGGCCTCTGCCCTCCAGGTCTGGCAAACCGGCCACAGATCGCGGGTGTTGTAAAACCGGACCACGCCAGACAGCGTTTCAAAATAGCCGTTGTGCATCTAATGCCGCCCCTGCGCTGCTGCCACGATGCGCAGGGTGGGCACCTTGAACTTGCCTTTCATCGCCGAAGCATAGGGCGCATAGACCGGATCGGCGGCGAGGGTTGCGGCGACGCCAATATCAAGGGTCGTGCCGGGGTTGGGCGGCAGGCCCAGGTTGTCATACCAACGGCCCGGTGATCTGACTCTGGGGATTCCCAAGCGTCGAGAACTCTGATTCTATGTGCTTCCAACATGGGAGGCTACGATGTCTGGG
>JAYSQA010000412.1:0-14562 GCA_043721775.1 Rhodobacterales bacterium | reverse complement strand
AGTGCGCAAACGGTGGCTTGAGCGACGAAAACGGGTGAAAGACGGAACATCCGTCCCAGGCGATACGCTTAAAAATCCTTTTTCAGCAGCCTGCTAAGGCTTCTGCTGATGTCTGGGTGCCGGTTCTGGTAGGGTGGGGTTAAACCCCACCCTACGGGCGCTGACCCTAAGCCCGCAGCGCTGCGGCGATCAGGCCGGGAACCCGCGCGTCCAGCCCCAAGGGCTGCAACACACGCCCGCCAAAACGGGCCGCAGCCAAGGCACCCGGCAAGTCATCCGTCACATGGCCACCTTCGGCGGCAAAGAAGGGCAGGCAGATCGCATCAGCCCCAAATCCCCCGGCGTTTGATATTTGCGGCGCCTGATCAATGAAGAAAGCCTCTGCCCGGGCAAACCCTGTTCGTTTCAGCTGCGCCGCCAGCCCATGCGCCACCTGCGAGGGGGCCGAACTGCGAGACGACCCATGGGCAGCCACCAGCACCGACGTGGCCGAGACCGCCTGCCCCGCACCCTCAGCCGCCTCCAGCACCACCGCCCGCGCCAGGGCTTGAACGCGCTGATCCACACCAAACGGCGGCAGGTAGCCCCAATTGACCGCCCCTGCCTCGGCCATCCGGCGCGGCAGTTCCGTCGTCGGGAACCAGCCCCCTGCCATGAACATCGGATAGACCAGCCCCTCGACCCGCCCTGCCACAGCCGCCGCCAAAGCACCAGGCTTGGCCAGCGTCACACTCAACACCTCCCAATCCGGCAAATGCTCTGCCACCCGCCGCGCCAGCAGGCGCAGCGCGTTTTCGGCAAAATCGGGATCAGAGGGCTGCCCGTGGCTGACGATCAGTGCGGTTCTTGTCATCACCGCCAATTAGCACCTCAAGTCCTGCAATCAAGCCTGCGGTATCTTCGAGGCGATATATTGCGCAAACTCGAAATTCGGACGTTCCAGATGGCTCAGCGGCCCAGGTGCGGACAGACCGGCCACCAGCCCGCGATAAACCTTCTCGACACAGCCCTTGTCCTCAATATTGACTTCATCCAGCAACGCTTTCACCGCTGCCAAATGGGCCTCTGCCGCCGGGTCCGCCATCCACTCCGGGCTCATGCCGCCGCCAAACAGCACATCCACCTGATCCGGACCTTGCGGCGTCAGCGAAAGATACCAGAAATACCCCGGCGTCAGGGTGATCATCAGCGCGGGATATATCGCCAGCAACCAGGTAACGCGGCGGTCATCGCCCGCAAGCCTGGTATTCGACGGATGCGCCAGCGCCAGCGGCATCAGATCATTCTTGACGATATAATGATAATTGAAGGCCAATGTGCCCTTCGGGCAGGTCATCTTCATCAGATCCACCGTGCCGCCAATCGTGCCGGCATGGCAGACCGGCAGGTGATAGCTTTCCATGAAATTCTCGGCCAGCACCTTCCAGTTGGTGTTCCAGCGAAAGGTTTCCCTGAAGGTCTCGACGTAAGTCCCCATGTCCAGATGCCCGACCAGCCGTTCGACATCCGACAGCCCCACCGCAGGCGCGGGGGCATCGGCATTCAGCGTCACCATGATCCAGCCCAGCCAGTTTTCCACCCGGACCTTCGGCAGGCTGATGGCGTCACGGCAGAACGCCGCATTGGCCGCCATCGCGGGTGCTCCGCGCAGGCTGCCGTCCAGATTATAGGTCCAGGCATGGTAAGGGCAGACAATCGCCCGTACATTCCCGCGCCCCTCCAAGAGGGTCGACATCCGGTGGCGGCAGACATTCGACATGGCCCGCAACGCTCCATCGTTGTCGCGAAGGATGATCACCGGCTCGCCAGCAATCGTCATGGTCATGTAATCGCCCGGCTCTTTCAGCGCATCGCCCCGTCCTGCGCACAGCCAATCCCGGGCGAAGATGTGTTTCACCTCCAGTGCCGCGAACTCGGGCGAGGTATAGACCGATTTCGGCATGGCATGCGCCCGCTCGAACGGCACCGAGACATTGGCGCGCAACTCTTCGGCGGGGGTCAGGGCGGCGTCGTGGCGGGTCATGGCAAATCTTTCTGAACGCTTCAGGCGATTCCAGCCCGAAACGGCGCGCAAACTGCGCCACTTTGATACAATAAATCAGCGTCCCTGCGGCGCAAGTCAATGGTTTCCAAGTCTTGCAACGGGGCATCCGGCCCCCCGACGTCCGCAGCAAAGGCGCGGGCTCATGTCGGATAGGGCCATGGCGCCTGCGCAAAGACGCCACCATCAACATAAAGCGTCTGCCCGGTGACAAACCCCGCCGCGTCCGAGATCAGGAACAGCATCGGCCCGACCAGATCCTGCGGCACGCCGATCCGTCGCAAGGGGGTTAACGGGGTCCATGTTGCAGCATAATCCCCGGATTCCGCCGCCGTCCGGTCTGTCGCAATGGCACCCGGTGCTATGCAGTTGACCCGGATGCCGTAAGGCCCAAGCTCCGAGGCGGCAACCTTGGTGAACTGTTCAATCCCGCCTTTTGAGGCAGTATAATCGACCAGCCTTGGGAAGGCGACCTTGTTGCAGCCCGACCCCAGCGTGATGATGGCCCCGCCCTGCCCCGCCGCCTGCATCGCCCGCGCAGCCGTGCGGGTGTTCAGGAAAGTGCCGCGCAGATTGGTGGCCATGACACGGTCCCAGGCCGCAACTTCAAGGTCCATCAGGGTCGACCAGGTCTGGATGCCCGCATTGTTGACCAGCACCCCCGGCGCCATCCCGGCCCAATCCGCTGCCGCCGCATGAAACGCCAAGACCGGCGCCTCATCCCCTGCATCGCTTTCCAGCGCCAGCGCGCGACGCCCAAGCGCTGCCACCTGCGCCGTCAAAGCCGCCGCATCCGCCGCAGCATTCAAATGGGTAAAGGCCACGTCATACCCGGCCCCCGCCAGCCCCAACACCAGATGCCGCCCGATGGCGCTGTCTCCTGCGGTCACAAGGGCGAGTTTTGTCATGTCAGCCTCCGATTTTGGTCGCCATGTTAGGCATTGCCAGTCACGTGACAAGGCCAGAGGTCGCAAGATGAGTATTTGGGCCAAGATGAAGAGGCTTGCGCAGCACCCGGTGGCCCCGGCGCTTCAAAAGATCGCCAGCGGAACAAAGACCCGGCCTTGCGCAGCCCCACCCCAAGCGCTTGCGGGCCGCGGCGGATTGTCCGCGCCGCCCCGGGCCCGCTTCCACCGAACCGGGCCAAGCCAATACCGTATAGCGGATGCACTGAAGCGGATGCCAAAAGGGATTGCCGCACGCGCAGCTTGAGCCTTTGCCCAAGGTCCGGGCAGATGCACAGGCCTTGGGCAGATCGCATCCGGCAATGGTTGACAAGGGCGCACGAAAGTTGCCCACTTGGTGCAGGATTGAACCGGGACTCATCCAACCACCCCGGCATCTGACGGAAATACAAACAATAACAGGGAGTTGCTTATGTCTTTTCCTCTCCTCACCCGCAAAGCAGGTGCGGCCACCTTGGCGGCCTTGCTGCTATGCACCGCACCGCACGCGCTATTTGCCGCCACTCCGGCGGATACGCTGGTTATCGCGGCCGCCATTGATGACATCGTATCACTTGACCCGGCAGAGGCTTACGAATTCTCGGGCCTCGACGTTGTCAACAACACCTATGACAGTCTGGTCGAGATGGACCCTGTCACGCTGCAACTGATCCCCGGGCTGGCGGAAAGCTGGGCTGTGGCCGATGACGGCGTCACCTACTCGTTCAAGATGAAAGCCGGGCTGACCTTTTCGTCCGGCAATCCGGTGCGGGCGGAAGATGCGGCCTATTCGCTGAAACGGGCGATCAAGCTGAACAAGACCCCGGCCTTCATCCTCAACCAGTTCGGCTGGACGGCCGATACGGTTGACACCATGATCACCGCCAAGGATGACACGCTGACGCTTGTGGTGTCCAAACCCTTCGCGCCGACCTTCCTGTACAACTGCCTGACCGCAGGTGTCGCCAATATCGTTGATGAGGTGACGGTTTCGGCCCATGAGGTCGGCGGCGACATGGGCAATGAATGGCTGAAGAACAACTCGGCCGGTACCGGTGCCTATACGCTGAAATCCTACAAGCCGAACGAGGGTGTGATTCTGGAAATGCGCCCCGGTTACTGGCGCGGCGATGCCAAGATCAAGAACGTCTTCATCCAGCACATCCCCGAAGCCGCGACCGAACGGTTGCAGCTTGAAAAGGGTGATATCGACGTCGCCCGCGCCCTGACCCCCACCGATATCGCCGGTCTGACCGGCAACAAGGACGTCACCATCCAGCAGGACGTCGGCGGTCAGGTCTATTACCTTGCCTTCAACCAGAAGAACGAGAATTACAAGAACGCCAAGTTCCTCGACGCGATGCGGTGGGCGATCGACTATCAGGGCATGGCCGACACCATCATGAAAGGTGCCGTGATCCCGCACCAATCCTTCCTGCCGCAAGGTTACCTTGGCGCGCTGGATGATCTGCCCTACAAGCTTGATATCGAAAAGGCCAAGGCTCTCTTGGCCGACTCTGGCATCAAGGACCCGAAAGTCACCCTGTCGGTGCGCAACGCCGCCGACCGGATGGACGTCGCCCAGTCGATCCAGAACACCTTCGGTCAAGCGGGCATCACCGTCGAGCTGAAGGTTGGCGAGGGGGCCGAGCAGTTGAAGGACTACCGCGCTCGCCTGCATGACGCGACGCTGCAAACCTGGGGCCCGGATTATCCCGACCCAAACACCAACTCTTCAACCTTCGCCGAAAACCCCGGCAACTCGGATGAGGCGAAGAACACCGGCTATCTGGCATGGCGTAACGCCTATGATCCGGGTGCCCTGACCGCTGCCAGCCAGGCGGCTGTGATGGAGCGTGACCCCGACAAGCGCAAAGCCATGTATGAAGAGATTGAGAAGACCCACCGCGAAACCTCGCCCTTCATCCTGATGTTCCAGCAGGCGCGCAACACCGGCCTGCGCTCCACGGTGCAAGCCTTCTATACCGGGGGCGCAGTTGACCTTGGCGCTTCATACTGGCTGGCCACCAAGTAAGGACCCGCGCGCGCCGCAGCCGCTCGCGGCGCGCGCAACCCTCATGGCCGAACTGTCAGACACTCCCGCCCACACCCCCGCCGCGCTGCGTTTTATCAAGCAGACCGCGAATACACTGCTGTCCTTGCTGATCACCTTCGTGGGCCTTCTGGCCGTGACCTTCGTCATCGCCCGCATCGTGCCGATTGACCCTGTCATGTCGATCCTTGGTGAACGCGCCACAGCCGCGCAGATCGCCACCCTGCACACCAAACTGGGCCTTGATGACCCGATGTGGATGCAGTTCCTGATCTATGTGAACGATGTCTTCCATGGCGACCTTGGGCTCTCGATCCGCACCCGCGACCCGGTCCTGTCCGAAATCGCCCGCTATTTCCCGGCGACGCTGGAGCTTTCGACCCTTGGCATCATCATTGGCATCATAATCGGCATTCCTGCCGGGGTCCTTGGGGCGACCAAGCCCGGAAGTTTCCGCGACCAGATCGTGCGGCTGGTGGGCCTGATGGGCTATTCGATGCCGGTGTTCTGGCTGGGCCTGATGGGGCTTCTCTTGTTCTACGGTCATCTTGGCTGGGTTGGCGGCCCGGGCAGGCTCGATTCCGTTTATGACATGATGTACGACATGAAGGTGCCCGCCATCACCCACATGATCCTGATCGACACGGCTTTGGCGGGCGAGTGGGACATGTTCTGGAACGCCCTGTCGCACATCATCCTGCCTGCCTCGATCCTGGGCTACCTGTCGATGGCCTATATCAGCCGCATGACCCGTAGTTTCATGATGAACGAACTGGGTCAGGAATACATCACCACCGCCCGCGTGAAGGGTATGCCCGAACGCCGCGTGATCTGGGTTCACGCCATGCGCAATGTGGCCGTGCCCCTGATCACCGTCGTAGCCTTATCCTACGCCAACCTTCTGGAAGGTGCCGTCCTGACCGAGACGATCTTCGCCTGGCCCGGACTTGGCCGCTATATCACCGACGCTTTGCTGGTGGCCGACATGCCCGCCGTATTGGGCGGCACCATCGTCGTAGGCGCTGTCTATATCGGCATCAACATGTTCTCTGACTTCCTCTACCGCCTTGCTGACCCCCGAGCCCGCTAAGGACGCCAGATGACAACCCTGAACACCTGGCTGATGGACACCAACCCCAAGTCGCGCCTTCAGTCGCGGGCGGCGCAAACCTGGCTGTCGTGGCTGCGCTTCCGCCGCAACCCGCTGGCGATGGTGGGCCTGCTGATCTCGCTTGCCCTGATCATCATGTCAATCTTCGCACCGCTGCTGGCCCCCTATGACCCGATCACCCAATCCTTAGCCTCTCGCCTGCAACCGCCCTTCACCCCCGGCCACTGGATGGGCACCGACGATTTCGGGCGGGACATCTGGAGCCGCATTCTCTTCGGCTCCCGCATCACCCTTTACATCGTGCTGCTGGTCATCCTGACCGCCCCCATCGTCGGCCTTATCATCGGAACCGTCGCAGGCTATTTCGGCGGCTGGGTCGATAGCGTGCTGATGCGCATCACCGACATCTTCCTTGCCTTCCCCAAGCTGATCCTTGCGCTGGCCCTGGTGGCTGTCCTCGGCCCCGGCATGGTCAACGCGGTTTTAGCCATCGCCCTCACCTCATGGCCACCTTACGCCCGCGTAGCGCGTGCCGAAACCCTGACCGTCCGCAACTCCGACTACATCGCCGCCACAAGGCTTCAAGGCGCCTCCGCCACAAGGCTCATCTGGGGCCACATCATGCCGATGTGCCTGCCCTCGGTCATCATCCGCGTCACGCTCGACATGGCCGGCGTGATCCTGACTGCCGCAGGCTTGGGCTTTCTGGGGCTAGGCGTCCAGCCGCCGCTGCCCGAATGGGGCCTGATGATATCCGCCGGCCGCAAGTTCCTGTTTGAACAATGGTGGGTCGCCACCATGCCCGGCCTCGCCATCTTCATCGTCTCCTTGGGCTTCAACCTCCTCGGCGACGGCCTGCGCGACGTCCTTGATCCGCGAAGCGCTGGCAAATGACCCTCCTCTCCGTCAAAAACCTCCGCGTCACCTTCGACACCGAAACCGGCCCCGTTGAGGCCGTCCGTGGCGTCTCCTTTGACCTCAACCGCGAACGCCTCGGCATCGTGGGCGAGTCAGGTTCGGGCAAGACCATGACCGGCCGCTCCGTCCTCCGCCTGATCCGCCCCCCCGGCCGGATCCAGGCTGACGCCATGACCTTCGACGGCCAGGACCTGATGCGCGCGACCGAGCCGCAACTTCGCGCGCTGCGGGGCCGCCGCATCGCCATGGTCATGCAGGACCCGAAATTCTCGCTCAACCCGGTGATGCGCGTCGGTGCCCAGCTGATGGAGGGCCTGCGCCAACGCGACCACGCGTCCCGCGCGCAAGCCCGCGCCAAAGCTATTGCCGCCCTTGAGGCCGTGCAAATCCGCGACCCTGACCGCGTGATGGAAGCCTATCCCCACGAGCTTTCCGGCGGCATGGGCCAGCGCGTGATGATCGCCATGATGCTGATCCCCGACCCCGACCTGCTGATTGCGGATGAACCCACCTCCGCCCTCGACGTGACGGTGCAGGCCGAGGTCCTGTCGATCCTCGACAACCTCGTGAAAACCCGCGGCATGGGCCTGATCTTCATCTCCCACGACCTGCGCCTCGTCGCCCGCTTCTGCGACCGGGTGCTGGTGATGTACAAAGGCAAGATCGTGGAAGAACTGGCGGCAAAAGACCTGCTCCACGCCAAACACCCCTACACCCAAGGCCTCCTCAATTGCCTCCCCCGCATCGGCGGCACAAGGGGCCCCCTCCCCGCCCTTGACCGCAACGCAGACTGGGCCCGCTGATGCCGATCAAATTCGCCCTTCCCGCGGTCATCTTCTCCGCCGTCACCCGCCACGCCCCTCACGGGCGCGCCTCAGGCAAGGCCCGCTGACATGGCCCTGATCGAGATCGAAAATCTTTCCGTCACCTTCCACACCTCGGGCCGCTACGTCCGCGCCGTGGAAAACGTCTCGCTGAAGGTCGAAGCCGAACAGTCCTTCGGCCTCGTCGGCGAGTCAGGCTCAGGCAAATCCACCATCCTGCGCGCCATCTGCGGCATGGCCCCCATCAGCGGCGGCCAGATCCGCATCGACGGCGAACCCCTGCCCACCCCACGCGGCCCCAGCTTCGCCCGCCAGATCCAAATGGTCTTCCAAGACCCCTATGCCTCACTGCACCCCCGCCACACCATCGACCGCGTCCTTTCCGAACCCCTCGCCATCCACGGCCTGAAAGGCTCCGACCCGAAGATCGAGCAAGCCCTGATCGACGTGGGCCTCCCCCCCGCCTTCCGCTTCCGCTACCCCCACCAACTGTCAGGAGGCCAACGCCAACGCGTCGCCATCGCCCGCGCCCTGATGCTGTCGCCCGCCATCCTCCTTCTGGACGAGCCCACCTCTGCCCTTGACGCCTCCGTTCAGGCCGAAACCCTGAACCTGCTAAGCCGCCTGCGCACCGAACGCGGCCTGACCTTCCTCATGGTCTCCCACGACCTCGCCGTGATCGACCACATGTGCGACCGCATCCTCGTCATGCAACAAGGCAAAGCCGTCGAAGAACTCTCACGCGAGGCTCTCGCCTCCGCCGCCATGACCACCCCCTACGCCCGCGCCCTCTTCACCGCCTCCGCCGACCGCATGCTGGAAGGCTGACCGATGCCCGCTTCCCTTTTCATGTGTTCCCAAATATCTCACGGGGGTGCGGGGGTGTGAAACCCCCGGCTTCCGCCAGCAGCCAAAGGCGCCTCATGTTCCCCACCTTCGACGGCCATAACGACATCCTCCTGCGCCTCTACAACGCCCCGCAGAACCGCGAGTCCATCTGGCTGACCGGCGAGGGCAAAGGCCACCTCGACCTGCCCCGCATGAAGAAAGGCGGCTTTGTCGGCGGCTTCTTCGCCATCTACATCCCCTCCCGCCATGAGGATGACGGCATCGACTACCACCAGTTGATGGAAAACCCGCCCTTCCGCCTGCCCCTGCCCGCCCTGATCCCCGCGTCCGAGGCGCTGCCGACCGCCTGGGCCATGGCCAACCACATGCTGTGGATGGAGCGCGCTTCCGAAGTCCGCTTCAAACTGGTCACCACCGTCGCGCAAATCCGCGCCAACATGGCCGCAGGCGTCATCTCCGGCATCCTGCACATGGAAGGGGCCGAGGCGATCGGCCCCGATCTTGACGCCCTCTACGCCTTCCACGCCCTAGGCCTGCGCTCGCTCGGCCCCGTCTGGTCGCGCCCCACCATCTTCGGTCACGGCGTCCCCTTCGCCTACCCCTCCTCCCCCGACACCGGCGACGGGCTGACCGAGGCCGGCAAGCGCCTGATCAAAGCCTGCAACGAGTTGAAAGTGATGATCGACCTCAGCCACATGACCGAGGCAGGCTTCAACGACGTCGCCGCCCTTTCCACAGCGCCCTTGGTGGCCACCCACTCCAACGCCCACGCCCTGACCCAATCGAGTCGCAACCTGACCGACCGCCAGCTTGCCGTAATCGCCCAATCAGACGGCATGGTAGGCCTGAACTTCGCCACCTCCTTCCTGCGCCGCGACGGCAAACAATCCGCCGACATGGGCTGGGAAGACACCCTCGCCCACCTCGACCACCTGATCACCCACCTCGGCGAAGATCACGTCGGCCTCGGCTCCGACTTCGACGGTGCCACCATCCCCAAAGGCATCACCGACGTCGCAGGTTTGCCCGCCCTGCACGAGGCCATGCAAGCCCACGGCTACAACGACGCCCTGATGCAGAAACTGACCCACCAGAACTGGCTGAGCCTTCTGGACAGGACATGGGGCGGATGAGGCTATGAACTCCAAGCGGACGTTCGCTATGAATGATCACGCTCAGGAAAACATTGAACCCTCCCTAAGTTTGCCTGTAACGTTTATCCTACCTCTACGGGGAGTTTAGAATGGATTGGCTGATCGGCTTTTTCTTAGGTTTTGTTGCCGACGTCTTTCGATCAGTTTTCATGCCCGCCAGTACGGAATGGATCAATCGATTCATTCCGGCGGCGCGCAAAAAGGCGAATGTTGAAGAAAACATTCTGACACTCGAAATTATGGAAAAACTCAAGTCTCTTGGAAAAGATCCGGCCCTAGCTAAACACGCGCGCGGTAATGCAGCCCTGTTCTTAAACGTTTTGACCACTCAGCAGGAAGCATTTGTAGAAAATGCTATCGAGATTATCGACAGCACCTACATGACTCAAACTGAGATGAACGTAGAGGCGGGTCGTCGTGCCGCCGTTGCGCGGCAACAGATGGAGCGCGCAATTGTGGCGTTAGAGCGGTCTGGAAGGATGCCGATTGGCCAAATCTCTGCCTTGAAGGAAACACAAACTCATTGGGAGGCTTATGCTAAAGCCCAAGCGCATTTCGCGGCGGCAGGGTTTGAAGGAGGTACTATAGCACCCCTCGTCTATGCAAGTGAATTCGAAACAGCCACAGTCAGCCGAACTGGTCAGTTGAAACGGATGCTGGAAGAAATGCGCAATCACTAAGATACGTAAGGCGGCGGCAGTCCCCAATTTCGAACGGCCACCCT
Source organism: Rhodobacterales bacterium (assembly GCA_043721775.1). Lineage (GTDB taxonomy): Bacteria > Pseudomonadota > Alphaproteobacteria > Rhodobacterales > Rhodobacteraceae > Stagnihabitans. The sequence continues at coordinate 3,944 of JAYSQA010000412.1, read as the reverse complement.
CAATTCATCGGCGCCCCGCCCTCCGCCTTCCGCTTCGCCACATACTCCCCCAAAGCCTCCGCCACCGCCACGTCCAGCTTCGGCTCCTCATACCCCGCCAGCAGTTCCTTCCACACCCGGTTGGCCCGGGCCGGAACTTCCTGCGCCCCCTTCTCCAGCCACGTCGGGTAATTGTCCCAGTTCGACAGCATCGGCGCATGAAACGCGGTTTCGTAAGACGCCATCGTCTGTGCCGTGCCAAAGAAATGCCCGCCCGGCCCCGCCTCGGCAATTGCCTCCAGCCCCAAGGCGGCGTCATCAGTGGCCAAAGGCTCCATCCACGCCTGCATCATCTGCAACATCTCGGCATCCAAAATCAGCTTTTCATATGACGCAGTCAGCCCGCCATGCATCCACCCCGCCGCATGCTCTATCAAATTGGCCCCGCCGGTAATAGCCCCCCACAACGCCATCTGGCTTTCATAGGCCGCCTGCGCATCGACCGCATTGGCCGCCGTCACATTGCTGGACCGGAACGGCACCCCGATAGCCCTTGCCAATTGCCCCGAGGCCATCGCTGCCTTGGTATATTCCGGCGTTCCAAAAGCAGGCGCCCCAGACTTCATATCAACATTGGAGGTGAACCCGCCATACATCACCGGCACCCCCTTCCGCACAATCTGCGTCAAACAAATCCCCGCCATCGCCTCGGCATGTTGCAACACCAAAGCCCCGGCAATCGACACCGGCGCCATCGCCCCCGCCAAGGTAAACGGTGTGATCACATTAACCTGCCCATGCCGGGCCATGGCAATCAGCCCCTCCGCCATCGGAATATCCAGTTGCAGCGGAGAATTGGTGTTGATGATCCCAACCAAACTCACCGGCAAAGCCTCAGGCGCACAGCCGAACATGATCGCCGCCATCTCAATCCCGTCCATCGTCCGCGCCAGCCCCAAAGTCTGCGTCTGCCAGCTTTTATCCAAGAGAGTGATCTGCGCCAGATAGATATCCAGATGCCGGGTCGCCGGGGCCAAATCCATCGGCTCGAACGGCCCGCCGCCCTCTTGCTGCACCACGTTCAACGTCTGAATGACCCGCAGAAAATCGCACATCTCGGCATAGGTGCCATCCCTCCGGCCCCCCTCAATATCCATCACATAAGCCGGCCCCCCGACCGAGGCGAACACCATCTCCCGCCCGCCCACCTTCAAATTCCGCGCCGGATTGCGCGCCGCCAGCGTAAAAGCCCGGGGAACCGAGGCCAGCAATTCCCCCACCAGCCCCGCCTCCAGCCGCACCATCTCGCCCAACATGTCCGCCCCGGCCCCGGCAAACAACGCCCGCGCCTCTGCCGACAGAACCTTCAACCCCGTCCCCGCCAGGAGCTTCAGCGCTGCCTGATGGATCGCCTCCACCTGATCGGCCGAGATCACCTCAACCGGCGAAATCCCCAACGGCACTTGACCAAACGCCCGCTGCGGCACCCCGCCCCGCGCCCGAACCCGCCTCACCGCACACCCCGATGCGGCGGCATCTCACGCCGCAAAGGCACCGGCTCTTCCCCCAACTCACGCGCAAACCGATGGGCTGAATAAATCGCATCCGCCATCGAAGATGGCATCAGGCAATCCCCCACCCGCGCCAGCGACTTAACCTTGCCCACCAGTTCGCCATAAAGCTCATCCACCGGCAGCCGTCCGGTCGCCAAAATCAGCGTCCCACACGGCACCTCGCCCAATTCCCGCCCCGTGTACGCGCACTCCACCCGCAGCACCCCGCCCTCCAGCCCGACCGCAAACCTTGCAAACTCCAGCCGCACCCCCGCCTCGATCAGCCGCGCCTGCACGAACCCCTGCTCATCCGTATACACCGTCCAGGCCGAGGCCATATTCTGCGGCGTCACATAGGTCACCGCGTGCCCGGCCAAAGCCAGCCGCTCGGCCAAAGTCCCGCCCATGAAGTAATGCTCGTCGTCATAAATCACGACCGGGCCCTTGACGTCGGCCCCGGCAAACACGTCATCCGGCGTCAAGGCCGCCGGAAAGTCGCGCGCCGTCATGCCCAGCACACCCACCCCATCGCGCCGCCAGACAGAGCCCGTCGCCAGCACCACATGATCGGCCCCAAAACCCAGCACATCCTCCGCTGTCATGACACTTTCCGGATACAGCGTCACATGCGGCAGCTTCCCGATCATCGTCACCCGCCAATCCCTGACCCGCCCCCAGGTGGCAAGCCCCGGCAAAGTGCTCTCGCGGTTGACCCGGCCTCCCGGAACCCGCTCGCCAAACGCCACCGAAACCTCAAGCCCCCGCCGCCCGAGGCTCAACGCCGTCTCCAACCCCGCAGGCCCCGCCCCCACCACCAGAACCTTGCCGCCCGCATGGCGCGCAATCCGCTCAGGGTGCCAGCCCTTGCGCCACTCCTCCCCCATCGTCGGGTTCTGGGTACACCGCAACGGCACCCCCTCATTGTTCGCCGCCCGGCAAATGTTGCAGCCAATACACTCGCGTATCTCATCCGCCCGCCCCTCCCGGATTTTAGCCGGCAAGAAGGGATCCGCAATCGAGGGCCTTGCCGCCCCGATGAAATCCTGCACCCCGCGTCTGATCTGGGAAACCATCCGGTCCGGCGAGGTAAACCGCCCGACCGCGACCACAGGCTTCCCCGTCAAGCCCTTCACAAACCGAACATACTCCTCCTGAAACCCCTCGCCCGAGAACCGCGCACTTTTGGAGTCGTTGCCCAAGGCCCCCGCGACATTCACATCCCACAGGTCCGGCAAGTCAGCCAACATCGCCACCACCTCCCGCCCCTCGCCCTCCGAGGTAATCCCCTCCGGCCCATGCAACTCATCCACCGCGAGCCTTAAGGCGACAGCACAGGTATCCCCCACCGCCTCTTTGGTCTCATCAATCATCTCGCGCAGCAAGCGCACCCGGTTTTCCAGACTGCCGCCATATGCGTCCGACCGCTGATTGGTCCGCCGCGACAGAAACTGAAACGGCAGATAATCGTGCCCGGCATAGACATAGACAATGTCAAACCCCGCCCGCTTGGCCCTGACAGCAGCCTCCCGCTGCCACCGGCGAAACTCCCGAATATCCTGCAAATCCATCGCCCTGGAGGTTGTAGGCAAATGAAACATCGCAGGCATCCCCATCGGTGCCAGCGCAGGCTCCCGCGTCATCCGGTTTGCGGCATGCCCGCCACCATGCCACAACTCCACCCCGGCCAGCGCCCCATGCCGGTGAATGGCGTCCGCCGTCGCCGCCAACGGTGCGATATCCTCCTCCCCCCACAGCGTCAAAAACGCATAAGGGCTGTCATCGGAACTGGGATGCACCGAGCAATACTCCGTACAAACCACCCCCCAGCCGCCCTCCGCCTTCACCCCCCGCAGCGCAGCACCCGCCTGCGGCCGCTGCCACCCGAACCCCGTCGCATGCGGCGTCTGATAAAACCGGTTTTGGGCCGTGACCGGCCCGATCTTCACCGGCTCAAACAAAATGGCATGTGCAGGGTCCATGTCAGCCTCCCTATGAAGGCCTAACGCCTACTATATAAATGTTCAACAAACCGAGCCACCTGTCAAGCCGCAGGTAGGGTGGGGTTCAACCCCACCCTACGAGGGAAGGCACCACGATGCACCCCACAGCCGGAAGTATCACTTCGTTGCCCGAGTTCAGCCGCAATACCACCCACTGGCAATGCAGACTTGCTGTAAGTTGACGGTTTGAGGAATATCCGGAAGTTACAATGAAAGGGTTGTTTCCTGCGATTTTTGTTGGGAGCAGCGGGTTAATTCGCTGGTGCAATAGTCGGCGTTGCTGGCCTTGGAACCGCGATAAGCAGTGCATTCGTACTAGCGCCTGTGGACATTTAGGATTCCCATGGTGTGGATATCGTGATTCAAGCTTTCTTTTGAGGCGGCATGAATCCGGGCTGAGCGTTTTGTCATT
>JAYSQA010000411.1:0-37104 GCA_043721775.1 Rhodobacterales bacterium | reverse complement strand
CTGCCCGAAATCATCGAAGGGATTGAGTTCCGCGACGGGATCAAGCACGAATTCAAAGCCGCCCGATCACAACGTCACCAACTTTCGGGCATAGCTCGGGCCGGAGCGCACTTTGCCAGTTGCGATTTGCCAAAATACTCCGGGGTCCGGGGCTGGCCCTGGGAGTGTTGCAGCATGCCAGCATCTGAAATCCGGGCCGTGGTACACAAAAGCCGGGGGCTCGATGCCCCCGGCTTTTGTTCGCTTGGCCAGACAATATCAGTCCTTGGCGCGTTCCTGATAGGTGAAATCTTCGGTGTTGATGATGATCCGGGTCCCCGGCCCGATGTGCGGCGGGACCAGCACGCGCAATCCGTTGGTGCAGATCGCGGGCTTGTACGACGACGAGGCCGTCTGGCCCTTGGTCACCGGTTCAGTCTCGGCAATCTCCACCACCGCTTTCAGCGGCAGCGTGATGGCAATGGCCACGCCGTCAAAGGTCTGGACATAAGCCTTGACGCCCTCGCCAAGGAAAACCTTGCTTTCACCGACCACGTCTTCCGACACGGTGATCTGGTCGTAGCTGATGGGTTCCATGAAGTGGAAGCCTTCGCCATCCTCGTACAGGAAGTCATATTCCCGCTCATCAACCGTCGCCTTCTCGACCATTTCGGTCGTCCGCCAGCGTTCTGCCACCTTCACGCCATCCGAAATACGCCGCATGTCCACCGAGGTCGTCGGCGTTCCCTTGCCGGGGTGGAAATTCTCGGCCTTCAGGACAACATAAAGCCTGTTGTCCAACTCGACGATATTGCCCTTGCGGAGCGAGGATGCGATGACCTTCACGTGACGGATTCCTTGTTTTTCTGGGCCCCGGTCGCTAAGGACAGGCCTTATCGGCGGAGCCTTTACCTCTATTTGCGGCAAATCGCCAGAGAGAAGCAGCATGACTGAATCGCAGCCCGGGTCGCAGTGGTGGGCGCGTGATCGTCACGCCGACCGCAGGCCTGCCCTTCTGGCCCGGGGCCGCATCCAATCCGGCCTGCGTCAATGGTTTGAGGACCAGGATTTTCTGGAGGTGGACCCCGCCGCCTTGCAGATCAGCCCGGGAAACGAGGCGCATCTGCACGGTTTTGTCACGCAAGCCATCGGCAACGATGGTCAGGCGCACACCATGTACCTGCACACCTCGCCCGAATTCGCCATGAAAAAACTGCTGGCGGCGGGCGAGGAGCGAATCTTTGCCCTCACCCATGTCTGGCGCAACCGCGAACGCGGGGTGCGGCATTTGCCGGAATTCACCATGCTGGAATGGTATCGGGTGGGCGCAGACTACACCCAACTGATGCAGGACAGCATCGACCTGATGCAACTGGCGTGCCGCGCTGCCGGGACCACGACATTGCGTCATCACGATCTGACCTGCGACCCTTTCGCCCCACCGGAACGGCTGGGCGTGGTGGAGGCTTTGCAAAGCCACGCCGGGGTGGACCTGCTGGCCTCGATCCATGCCGATGGCAGCACGGATGTCAGGGCGCTGGCAGCCCAGCTTCGGGCCATCGGCTTGCGGGTGGCTGCGGATGACACCTGGTCAGACCTGCTGTCCCGGGTGCTTGTGGCACGGGTAGAGCCGCATCTGGGCCTTGGCCGCCCGACGATCCTTGACCGCTATCCTGCTGCCGAAGCTGCGCTGGCGCGGCGGGCGCCGGATGACATGCGCTTGGCAGAGCGCTTTGAACTTTATGCCTGCGGTGTCGAACTTGCCAACGGCTTTGGCGAGCTGACCAACGCTTCCGAACAACGCCGCCGGTTTGAAGCCGAGATGGATGAAAAACAGCGCGTATACGGCGAGCGCTATCCGCTGGACGAGGATTTTCTGGCTGCCCTCGCCCATATGCCCGCCGCATCGGGCATTGCCTTGGGCTTTGACCGTCTGGTCATGCTTGCCACCCATGCGCCACGGATTGATGATGTGATCTGGACTCCGGTGGCCTGACGCCACACAAAAGCGCGCAGACTTTGCAGCATGCGCGCCCATGTCATGGCCTGATGATCAATGCGCCATCAGCACCGGGATCGTCGCGTTTTCCAAAGCAGCGCGTGTCGCCCCGCCCAGCACCGCCTCGCGCAGGCGCGAGTGGCCGTAGGCGCCCATCACCATCAGATCACAGCCTTCTTCCAGCGCGTGACGGGCCAGCACTTCGGAAATCTTGGACATTGTCTTGGCCAGAACCGAGACCTGTGCCTTGACGCCGTGGCGGACCAGGAACTGGCACAACAGCCCACCCGGATCGGACCGTTCCGGGCCACGCGACGGCGGGTCAACCACCGTTACATCCACCAGCCCGGCCTGTTTCAGCAAGGGCAGGGCGCGCTTGGCAGCAGCCAGCGCCTCGGAACTTTGGTTCCATGCCAGAAGCACACGGCGCGGGGTGGCCAGATCCGCCAGCTTGTTAGTTTTGCCCAACAGGGTTTCGGGGATGATCAGCACCGGGGCGCGGCCTTCGAACAGGGCGGCTTCAATCACCGCCTCGGCCTGATAGTTTTGGCCCGCACTGTAGGGACGGTTCTGCACCACCAGATCGACGAAGCTGGCGGCATTGCCAACCACCGCCGTCAGGCTGCCCATTTCGGCCACCACGGTTTCAATGCTGAAGCGCAGGGAAGGATCAACGCCGGACAGCACCTTGGTGGCCGCATCGGCGGCGGCACGGGCGTCAGCCTCGGCCCGTTCCAGCGAGAATTCCGTCAGGACAGCGCCAGCCCCGATGTAGGAATAGCCGAACTGGGTTTGATCGACCCCAAGGGCCAGCACCTCCAAGTGGGCATCAAAGCCCAATGCCATCTGTGCGGCGACCAGAATCGAGGTCTCTGCCATTGCGGGGTTTGTCACGACGGTGAGTATGGATTTGTAGGACATGGTAACCTCCGAAGTTCTGGAATGCCTGAAGAATGGCAGGAACGCCGGCGTGGCGCATTGATACGGATCATCTGACCGATCACGCGCAGTTGATATGGATCAAGGCGGCGCAGCGCTGCACCTGCAAAATCAGAACGGTCAGACACTTTGGCTTCGGTGCGCCGACAAGCGCTGCGTCAGAGGTCCGGGGACGAAGGGACAAGAAAATGTGGGATTACGCGAAATTGACCGTGCTGGCGGCCGTGGCCCTTCTGGCTGCCATTGCTGCCAACTACGCGCACGATCTTCCCTACATGGTCAACGCCATAGAAGTAGCGATCGCTGCGACGATCACTTTTATATATGTGTTGCGCCACGTCGGAGAAGACAAGACGACCAACCCCAACGAATATCAGGATGGGGTTATCCGGGCGGGGGTCATTGCGACGTCGTTCTGGGGAATTGTGGGCTTTCTGGTGGGGGTGGTCATCGCCTTCCAGCTGGCCTTTCCGGCGCTTGATCTGGGCAACATCACGGACGGCATCATCAACTTTGGCCGGTTGCGGCCCTTGCACACCTCGGCGGTGATCTTTGCCTTTGGGGGCAATGCGCTGATCATGTCGGCCTTCTACGTCGTGCAGCGTACCAGTGCTGCGCGGCTTTGGGGCGGCAATCTGGGGTGGTTCGTCTTCTGGGGTTGGCAGTTGATGATCGTGCTGGCGGCGTCGTCCTATATTCTGGGCGGCACCGAGGGCAAGGAATACGCCGAGACGGTCTGGTACATCGACATCTGGATCGCCGTGGTCTGGGTCGCGTTCCTGGTGGTCTTTGTCGGCACGCTGGTCATGCGCCGAGAGCCGCACATCTACGTGGCCAACTGGTTCTATCTGTCTATGATCGTGACGGTGGCCATGTTGCACATCGTCAACAACGCGGCCATTCCGATCTCGATCTTCAGTTCGGTGTCGGTGCCGATCTATTCTGGCGTGCAGGACGCCATGGTGCAGTGGTGGTATGGCCACAACGCCGTGGGCTTCTTTCTGACCGCAGGCTTTCTGGGCATGATGTACTATTTCGTGCCGAAACAGGTGGATCGTCCGATCTACAGCTATAAACTGTCGATCATCCACTTCTGGGCGCTGATCTTCCTGTATATCTGGGCCGGTCCGCACCACCTGCACTATACCGCGTTGCCGGATTGGGCCTCGACGCTGGGGATGGTGTTCTCGATCATGCTGTGGATGCCGTCCTGGGGTGGCATGATCAACGGTCTGATGACGCTGTCGGGCGCCTGGGACAAGCTGCGGACCGATCCGGTCGTGCGGATGATGGTGATTGCCATCGGCTTCTACGGGATGAGCACGTTCGAAGGCCCGGTCATGTCGATCAAGGCCGTCAACAGCCTTAGCCACTATACGGACTGGACCATCGGCCACGTGCATTCGGGCGCATTGGGCTGGAACGGGATGATCACCTTCTCGGTCCTGTATTTCCTGACGCCGCGTCTGTGGAACCGTGATGCACTTTACAGCTTGAAACTGGTCTCGTGGCACTTCTGGCTGGCGACGATCGGGATCGTGCTTTACGCGGCCTCGATGTGGGTGTCGGGCATCATGGAGGGCCTGATGTGGCGCGAAGTGGATGCGAATGGCTTCCTGGTGAACGCCTTCGTCGACACCGTGGCGGCCAAGTTCCCGATGTATGTGGTGCGTGGACTGGGCGGGGCGATGTACCTGAGCGGGGCGCTGATCATGGTCTATAATCTTTGGATGACGGTGAACGCACAGCCCCAGCGGGCCGCTGCCTACGCCGGCGTTCCGGCTGAATAAGGGGGCACGGAACATGGCTTTTCTCGACAAACACAAGATCATCGAAAAGAACGCCACTCTGCTTCTGGTGCTGTCTTTTCTGGTGGTGACGATTGGCGGTCTGGTGCAGATCGTACCGCTGTTCTACCTGCAAAACACCATCGAGACCGTGCAGGGCATGCGGCCCTACACGCCCCTTGAATTGGCCGGGCGCGACATCTTCATCCGTGAAGGGTGCTATACATGCCACAGCCAGATGATCCGCCCGATGCGGGACGAGGTTGAACGCTATGGCCACTACTCGCTGGCGGCGGAGTCGGAGTACGACCATCCGTTCCAGTGGGGGTCCAAGCGCACCGGGCCTGATCTGGCGCGGGTTGGCGGCAAATACTCGAACTCGTGGCACGTTGACCACCTGTCGAACCCACAGGTTGTCGTGCCGGAATCGGTGATGCCGAAGTATGCCTTCCTCGCCACCACGCCGATTGATCCGCAGTATATCGCGGAAGAGATGTCGACCCATCGCATGGTCGGCGTGCCCTATACTGATGACGAGATCAAGAATGCGAAGGCTGACTTTGCCGCACAGGACAATCCCGATGGTGACAGTACCGCGCTGATCGCACGGTACGGCAACAAGGTGACCGTCGCCAACTTTGACGGCCAACCCGCCCTTACCGAGATGGATGCGCTGGTGGCTTATCTGCAAATGTTGGGCACGCTGGTCGACTTCTCGACCTTCACGCCCGACGCGTCGCGGTAAGGGGGGGGATCATGGAACTTTACACCTTCCTGCGCGAGATGGCCGACAGTTGGGCGCTTCTGGCACTGACCGTCTTCTTTGTGGGCGCCGCTGCCTGGGCCTTCCGTCCCGGCAGCAAGCTGATCCACCAGGATGCGGCCAACCTGATTTTCCAGAATGACAAGAAACCCGGGCCAGTACCCGGACCTTCGAAGGAGGCCTGAGCCATGGCCAAGCCAATCAAGGAAGACCCGAAAGACAAAGTCGGCACCACCGGCCATTCATGGGACGGGATTGAAGAGCTGAACAACCCTCTGCCGCGCTGGTGGGTTTGGGCGTTCTACCTTTGCATCATCTATGCCCTTGGATACAGTGTGATGTATCCGGCATGGCCGTTGATTCACGGGGCCACACCTGGCCTGCTGCACGCATCAACCCGGGCTGATGTTGCCAAAGACATCAAGGCGTTTGACGACCTGAACGCGCCGATCAAAGCCAAGCTGGTGGCCGCCGACCTGACCGCCATCGAGGGTGACGCAAGCCTGAAGTCCTATGCGCTGCAAGACGGCAAGTCGATCTTCGCCACCAACTGCGCGCCGTGCCATGGCGCGGGGGCGGCAGGTGTTCAGGGCAAGGGCTATCCGAACCTTCTGGACAACGACTGGCTTTATGGTGGGGCGATTGATGCGATTCACACCACCATCACACACGGCGTGCGCAATACGGTTGACCCGGATGCGCGCAACGTGGGCATCTACATGCCGGCCTGGTCTGACAAGGCCACTGGCGCGTTGGCCGACGTCGCAACCGCCAAGCTGACCGGCGAACAGGTGGGGCAGGTTGTAAACTATGTCCTGAAAATCTCAGGCCAGACGGCGGACGAGGCCAAGGCCAAGGCGGGGGCGCAGATATTCACCGACAACTGCGCCGCCTGCCACAATCCCGACGGCAAGGGCAACCGTGACATGGGTTCGCCGAACCTGACCGACGCCATCTGGCTTTACGGTGGCGACGGGGCGACGCTGACCGCCACCATCAAGGCCGGTCGTGGCGGCGTCATGCCAAGCTGGGGTTATACCGCACCCGGCAGCACGCCGCGCCTGACCGAAGACGAAATCCGCGCCGTGGCTGTCTATGTTCACAGCCTTGGCGGTGGCGAGTAACACCGAGCTATGGCGTCCGGGCCGCTGTCATTGCGACGGGCCTTGGGCGTCATGGGCACCGGCACCTTTCTGTTCGCGCGGTTCCTGGGGTGCCGGTGCTTCTATTCTGCGCAATCCGCCGATATCCAACCGGACTCTGCGGATTGCTGCATTCCCGACCTGAACTTTACGGGGCTGGCCTGTGCCATGCCCTGTTTTTTCATAAGGCGCACCAATCGGTGTCAGGGTTGATATAAGTCAAGGCGCCCGGTCTTGCTGCGGTGCAGAAGCCAAGGGGCGAACAGGAATGAAATCATGTCCACCACCGAAGAACCGACAAATCTTTACGCGGCCCGCGAACCCATATTCCCCCGGCGGGTGAAGGGCACGTTCCGCACGCTGAAATGGTGGCTGATGGCTGTCATGCTGGGTATCTACTATCTGACCCCGCTGATCCGCTGGGACAGAGGGCCGCAGATGCCCGATCAGGCCGTTCTGTTGGACATCAGCTCGCGCCGGTTCTTCTTTTTCATGATCGAAATATGGCCGCATGAGTTCTACTTCGTGGCAGGGCTGCTGATCATGGCAGGCCTTGGTCTGTTTCTGTTCACCTCGGCGGCCGGTCGGGTCTGGTGTGGTTATGCCTGCCCGCAGACGGTGTGGACCGACCTGTATATTCTGGTTGAACGTTGGATCGAGGGCGACCGCAACGCCCGCATCCGCCTGCACCGCCAGCCGTGGAACTGGGAAAAGCTGATCAAGAACGGCATCAAATGGGCGATCTGGCTGCTGATTGGCCTCGCTACCGGCGGGGCTTGGGTCTTTTACTTCACCGATGCGCCGACGCTGTTCTGGAACCTGATCCACGGTACAGCCCATCCGGCAGCCTATATCACCATGGGCATCCTGACCTTCACCACCTTCTTCTTCGGCGGCTTTGCGCGTGAACAGATCTGCATCTATGCCTGCCCCTGGCCGCGCATTCAGGCGGCGATGATGGACGAGGACACCATCACAATCGGCTACCGCGACTGGCGCGGAGAGCCGCGCGGCAAGCAGACCGTCGCGGGCAACGGCGATTGCATCGACTGCATGGCCTGCGTGAACGTCTGCCCCATGGGCATTGACATCCGCAACGGCCAGCAACTGGCCTGCATCACCTGCGGCCTGTGCATCGACGCTTGTGACACCACGATGGACAGGATCGGCAAGCCGCGCGGCCTGATCGGTTATCTGGCGCTGACAGACGAGTCGCTTGAAAAGGCCGGCAAGGCTGACCTGTCAATCTGGCACCACATCCTGCGGCCGCGCACCATCCTTTACACCATCCTGTGGGCCGGCATCGGCGTCGGCCTGATCGTCGCCCTGTTCCTGCGCGCCAACCTTGACGTCTCGGTTTCGGCGGTGCGCAACCCGCCCTTCGTGATCTTGTCAGACGGCTCGATCCGCAACACCTTCGACATGCGCTTGCGCAACAAACATGGCGAGGATCGCTGGTTCACCTTCTCGGCCACCTCGGGCGGCAATGTGCAACTGGCCCTGGAAGGCACCACCGAATTGCGCGTGCGGGTCAAGGCCAATGCGACCCTTGAACAACGCCTGTTCGTGACGGCCAAGGCGGGTACAGTCGCCGCAAGTGCCCACCATATGCCCCTGCGGCTGTGGATCAGCGATGCTGAGGGCACCGAAACACCCAAGGCCGAGCGGGTGTACAAAGACACTGTCTTCAACGGCAAGGATGACTGACATGAACAGCACCACCAAGGCACTTGGCGATAAGCCCGTCCGTCCGTTCACCGGCAAGCACATGCTGGCGCTGACCCTCAGCTTCTTCAGCGTCATCATCGCGGTGAACATCGGGCTGGCCTACAGCGCCATCTCGACCTTCCCCGGGCTTGAAGTTGACAACGGCTATATCGCAAGCCAGACCTTCGATCAGGAAAAGACCGCGCAAGTGGCGTTGGGCTGGCATCTGAAGCAAGGCTACGACCACGCCAAAGACCAGTTGCGGCTGGAATTCATCGACAGGGCGGGCAAGCCGGTGACGTTGAAAGACATCGACGTGCTGGTCGGTCGCCCGACCGAGGCTTCACATGATCAACACCCGGTCATGCAGCAAGGGACGGATGGTGCCTATGTCTCGGCCAACAGTCTGCCGCTTGGCAAATGGATGCTGCAAATCGTGGCCCATGCGCAGGATGGCACGCTTTATCAGGCGCGGACCTTCTTCTATGTGAGAAGCTGACATGACCTTTGAGGCATCAGACGAGGGCAGGGGCGGACTTGCCGCCTGCCCGGCCTGCATCGCGGTCCCCGCCGCCGAACGGCTGGCCGAGATGCGCCATGTCGAACCCGCCCGCCTGATGCTTTCGTTGCCTTCAGCCTATTGCGCCGTCTGCATATCTACCGTCGAGGGCGCTTTGAAGGCGCATCCCGGCGTGCATTCTGCCCGGGTGAACCTGACCCTGAAGCGCGTCTCGGTCGAGGCGGAGCCTGCGATTACCGCCGCCGATCTGGCCCATGTGCTGGAAGGCGTGGGCTATGAGGCCCACGAACTTGACCCCGGCATGTTGTCGATGACCGAAACCGACCGTCAGGGGCGCGAGCTTCTGATGCGGCTGGGGGTCGCGTTCTTTTCCATGATGAACATCATGCTGCTGTCGGTCGCCGTCTGGTCTGGGGCCGAGGCTGCGACGCGGGATATGTTCCACTGGATTTCCGCCATGATCGCCATTCCAACGGTGATCTTCTGCGGCCAGCCCTTCTTCAAATCGGCATGGCGCGCACTGCGGGTCGGTCGTCTGGGGATGGATGTTCCGATCTCGCTGGCGCTCATCCTCGCGTCGTCGATATCGCTTTATGAAACCATGCACTCGGGCGAGAAGGCCTATTTTGACGCTGCCGTGATGCTGTCGTTCTTCCTTTTGCTGGGCCGTTATCTTGACCACCGCAGCCGCGCCCTGGCGCGCTCTGCCGCCGAGGAACTGGCCGCTTTGGAGGTGCCCCGTGCCATTGTGCTGGAAGATGGCATTGAACATCTGCGCCCCATCGCCCAAGTCGCCAAGGGCGATCTGGTGCTGGTGCGTCCGGGTGGCCGGATGCCGGTGGACGGTATGGTGGTGGAAGGTTCGTCCGAGGTGGACCGTGGTTTGCTGACCGGCGAAAGCCTGCCGGTCTTCGCGGGCCCCGGGCTGGCGGTGTCGGCGGGCGAGGTCAACCTGACCGGGCCGTTGACACTGCGCGTTACCGCTGCGGGCCGGGATTCCTCGCTGCACCGCATGGCCGATCTGGTGGCCGTCGCCGAATCCGCTCGTAATCGCTATACCACGCTGGCCGAACGGGCGGCGCGGTTCTATTCGCCGATGGTGCATATCCTGTCATTCTCGGCCTTCGGGTTCTGGATGTGGAAGACCGGCGGCGACCTGCGCTTTGCCATCAACATCTCTGCCGCCGTGCTGATCATCACCTGCCCCTGCGCGCTTGGGTTGGCGGTGCCTGCCGTGGTCACCGCCGCCTCTGGCATGCTGTTCCGCAAAGGTGTGCTGATCAAGAACGGCACAGCATTGGAGCGTTTGGCAGAAGTTGACGTGGTGGTCTTCGACAAGACCGGCACCCTGACGCTTGGCACGCCAGAGCCGTGGAACCTTGACAGTATTGACGCGCAGGCCTTGTCGGTGGCGCTGGCATTGGCCAAGGCCTCGTCACACCCGTTGGCCGTGGCGCTGTCAGGCCGCATTCATGCGGCCCCCGCCGTCGTTACCGACCTGCGCGAGGTGCCGGGCTACGGCATTGAAGGCTGGCTGCACGGCACCAAAGTGCGCCTTGGCCGGGCTGCTTGGGTTGGGGTTCAGGCTGTGCCGGAAACAGCGACTTACCTGAGCGTTGAAGGCCTGGCTCCTGTCGCATTCACCTTCACCGATACGATCCGTCCCGGTGCCGAGGCCGCCATTGCGGGCCTGCGCGCCCAAGGTAAGGCGATCAAGCTGGTGTCTGGCGATAACGAGGCTGTCGTCGCGGCTTTTGCCCGGCGTGTTGGCATTGCCGATTGGGTGGCGGGCGCATTGCCCGCCGAAAAGGCCGCTTTGGTGCGGGCTTTGGCCGATGAAGGCCACAAGGTGCTGATGGTGGGTGATGGGCTGAACGACACCGGCGCGCTGGCCGGGGCACATGTCAGCATCTCTCCGGCGCAAGCATTGGATGCGGCGCGGGTGGCGTCTGACATCGTGCTTTTGGGCCGCGACCTGTCGGCCATCGCCGATGCCACGCGGATTGCGAAGCAGGCGACCAAGCGTATGGTAGAGAATTTTGAGATTTCCGCCGCCTACAACGTCATCGCCGTGCCTTTGGCCTTGATGGGGGCCGCCACGCCCCTTGCGGCGGCGCTGGCGATGTCGCTTTCCTCAATCTCGGTTTCTCTGAACGCGCTGAGGTTGAAGTGATGCAGATTTTGGCAGTTCTTATCCCGGTTTCGCTGTTCCTGGGTTTCATCGGGTTGGTGGCCTTTGTCTGGGCGATGCGTACCCGGCAATTCGAAGATCCGCAGGGCGACGCAAGCCGCATTCTGACCACGGACTACGATGACAAACCGGCGCAGTCCTCGCCTGACGCCTAGGCGATGGTGACGGTGGCGGGGGTCAGCCCCTCGACCGTGACGGTGCAGGTTTGGCCGCGCTGCAACGCGCCGACCCCGGCGGGGGTGCCGGTAAAGATCAGATCGCCGGGGGCGAGGGTGACCAGCCGCGACAGACAGGCGATGATACCGGGCACGTCCCAAATCATCATCGAAAGCCGGGTCTCTTGCCGCAGCACGCCATCGACTGTCAGGGTCAGCGTCGCATCGGGCAGGCTGTGTTCTGGATGGATCAGACCCACCACGGCAGACAGGTCAAATCCCTTCGCCATGTCCCAGGGCCGTCGGGCCGCCTTGGCCTCGGCCTGCAAATCGCGACGGGTCAGGTCGTTGCCAGCCGCATAGCCCCAGACATGGGCCAGCGCATCCGCTTCCGCAATGTTTGCGCCGCCAAGGCCCAAGGCCACCACCAACTCTCCCTCATAATGGAGGTCTTTTGTGGCGGGCGGGTAGGGGATGGTTGCGCCTGAAGGCACCACCGCATCGGCCGGCTTGGTAAAGAAGAACGGTGGCTCTGCGGTTGGGTCGCCGCCCATCTCGATGCCATGGTCGGCATAGTTGCGGCCGACGCAGAAGATGCGGCGCACAGGGAAGCGGTCGGTGGTGCCATGGACCGGCAGGCTGACGCGGATCGGTGGCGGCAGGGCGTAAGCCATCACTGGCCGATGGTAAAGCATTGTACCGCGCGCGCTTGCAGGCGGCGGCAGGCCAGATCGGCGGTGTCACGGTCCAGCCCCAGCACCACGGCGTCATAGCCGCTGGCCCGGGTAACGACCTTGCGCAACCCGTTGCCAAGGGTTGCATTTTCAGCCAACTGAATCTGGATCAGCACCTTTTCGGCGGCAAAACTGTTGGGGTAACGGCCCAGATTGATTCCCCACGTCTCACCACCTGAGGTGGAAACCCGCGTCACCACCTGGGGTTTCGCCGGAACCGAGGCAAGTTTCGCGTTTTGGTCGGTGTAGATCGGTGCGTTTTTCTTCGGCGGCTTGGCGGGTTCTGCTGCCAGTTGCAGTGGCTCCTGGGGTGCGCTTGCCTTGACAGTTATGCCGGAAGCCGACACTTCGGTGACCGGAACCGCTGTCACGCCATCGTCAGCCGAGTTGGCCAGCGCAACCGCATCTTCAATTCCCGTTACGGCGAATGCTGCTGTTTGGGTGGCCGGATCGACCGCCGCATCTGCCCCCGGACGCGGCATCGGGCGCGGCGAGACCGCCATCGCCACATTCACCCGCACGGTCCTGGCGCTGCCATCGGCAACTTCGGGCAGCGCTTCATCGGTTGCGTCGGCCATCATGGCGGCGTCGGCGGGCGGTGCCACCTCGGGGTCGGCGGGGGTTGGCTTGACGGTCTGCACGCCCGGCTTGGCCTTGGCAAAGCCCATGTCCAGCAGTTCGGCCATTTTCTGGTTGCGCATCGGCGTTGAGGTGCCGCCGAAGATGGTGCCGATCAGCCGCACGCCGTTACGCTCGGCGCTGGCGGTCAGGTTGAAACCGGCCTGATCGGTGAAGCCTGTCTTGATGCCATCCGCGCCCTCATAGGCGTCAAGGAATTTGCGGTTGGTGTTGGCCACGGTGGCAAGCCCCGCATCGGTCGTCCGGCGCGAGAAGATGTTGTAATACTGCGGAAAATCGTAAAACAGATGCCGCCCCAGGATCGACATGTCATGTGCCGTCGACAGGTGCCCCTTGGCAGGCAGGCCGTTGGCGTTCTTGAAGGTCGAGTTTTTCATGCCCAACAACCGGGCCGTCGCCGTCATCCGCTTGCCCCACTTTTCCGGAGAGCCCGCGAAGTAGTCGCCAATCGCCGCCGCCGCGTCATTGGCCGATTTCACCGCTGCGGCGCGGATCAGATAGCGCAGCGCGATCTTTTGCCCGGCCACCAGCCCCAACCGGGACGGCGCCTGATTGGCCGCGTTTTTCGACACGGTAATCATAGTGTCAAGTGTCACATGCCCCGCCTCGATCTCTTGAAACGTGATGTAAAGCGTCATCATCTTGGTCAGCGACGCCGGGGGAAGCGGCATATCGGCGTTTGACGCAAACATCGTCTGACCCGTGCGGGCATCCATCAGATACAGCGCCTGCGGGCCTGCTGCTGCGGGAAATCCCAATAGGAGATTGGCCATCAGGCCAATGACCAACGTGAAAAAGAGATTGCGGACGTTGTCCGCGAAAGCTCGTGCCACCTTGATGCCTCGTCACTGCCCGCGCCCCCAGTTATTCCGGGGTTTCGCTGTTATCGTTGCAATAACAGTAACACGGCGTGATATACTGGAAAACCCTTTTGTTTCCATGGGTTTCACAGAGGTTCTTCACTGTGTCACTTTAGTTTATGTGGCAGATGTTGTGAAGGTACAGGGATTTTGCCGCTACCTATGGTAGTAATTTAAGCTGCTCTACCAAGTTCGGCAAACTGCCAAGATCGCTGATGCTGCGAAAACGCGGTGCGGTTGTGGGTGGCTCGGCATGTTCCAGCGCCCAAGTCAGGTCATGTGGTACATAAATGCCCCACGCCCCTGCCTCCAACGCGGGCAGGATGTCTGATTTCAGCGAGTTGCCGACCATCATCGCCTGATCCGCCCCCGCGCCATGGCGGGCAAAAGCGGCCCGGTAGACCTGCGGTGTCTTGTTGGACACGATTTCAACGCCGTGGAACAGATCGCCCAAGCCCGACTGCGCCAGCTTGCGTTCCTGATCCAGAAGGTCGCCCTTGGTGATCAAAACCACGCGGTGATCGGCGGCAAGCGCCGTCACGGACTGTCGCGCATGGGGCAGAAGGTCGACCGGATGGCGCAGCATCTCGCGCCCGGCCGCCATGATTTCGGCAATGACGGCGGCCTGGACGCGGCCTTCCGTCACCTCGATGGCGGTTTCGATCATCGACAGCATGAAACCCTTGATGCCGAATCCATAGTGACCAAGGTTGCGCCGCTCGGCCGCCTCCAGCCGTTCGGCCAGATTGGCGGGGTCGGCATCGGTCAAGAGGGCGGCGAAACGCTCTTGTGTCAGGCGGAAGAAGGTTTCGTTCTGCCACAGAGTGTCGTCCGCATCGAAGCCAATCGTGGTGATCATCGCTTCTCCTTTACCCATAAGGCAGCAGGGCCTTTCATGGCCGTCAAAAAGGTCTATATTGCATGGCCAGGGGGCGTGCACCCCGTTCCTGTATCTCGGAGTTTGGTCTTGACCGTTATTCCTGACATGATGTCTGACGGCCCGAAAGGACCGGGTCAGGATACGTCAATTCTGACCAAAACCAAGACCAAGACCGAACGGCCGCCGTTGTACAAGGTCATGCTGCTGAACGACGATTACACGCCGATGGAATTCGTCGTTCATGTGCTGGAAAGGTTTTTTGGCCTCAACCACGCGCAGGCCTTTGAAATCATGCTGACGGTACACAAGAAAGGGCTGGCGGTTGTCGGCGTTTTCTCGTTTGAGGTCGCAGAGACGAAGGTGGCGCAAGTGATGGACTTTGCCCGCCGACATCAGCACCCGCTGCAATGCACGATGGAAAAGGAATAGCCGCAAGGCGATCATGGAAGCGGCTCGACTGGAACTGGCGCTGGATTCCGGCGCATGGATTTTGCCGCCTGCGGGCGATGTGGCGGTGATGCGGCCAAGGGCGGTGGATGATCTGTCCGCCTTGCCCAAATCGCGGACCGTGGTGCTGACCGGGTTCCGCCCGGATCACGACCATTTTCTGGGGCAGGGATACAGGGTTGAGGGCAAGGCCTATTCCGCCGTTCTGATCTGCCTGCCGCGGACCAAGGCCGAGGCTTTGGCGATGCTGGCCGAGGCAGTCGCCATGACCGGCAATGGTGGCCGTATTGCCGTAGACGGCCAGAAAACCGATGGCTTTGACAGCATCCTGAAGGAATTGCGCGGCGCGGGGCTGGAACTGGGCGAGGTCGTGTCAAAGGCGCATGGCAAGCTGGTGTCGTTCCTTGCCGCCCCGCTTCCGGCCGCTTGGGCCGCGACAGATACCAGGTTGGAAGGCTTTGTCACCCGGCCCGGCGTCTTTTCCGCCGATGGCCCGGACCGCGGCTCGCAATTGCTGGTGGCGGCATTGCCTGCCGATCTGCCCGCACGGGTCGCCGATCTGGGTGCAGGCTGGGGGTATCTGTCGCGCGCCATCCTGCAACGCTCCGGCGTCAAGCGGCTGGATGTGGTAGAGGCCGAGAAGGTGGCGCTGGACTGTGCCCGCCTGAACGTCACCAACCCGCACGCCGCCTTCCACTGGGCCGATGCGACTACCTTCAAGCCAGAACGCCCGTGGAATGCCGTTGTGATGAACCCGCCGTTCCACACCGCCCGCGCACCGGACCCGGCCCTTGGGGCTGCCTTCATCCGCGCAGCGCACCGGGGGCTGTTGCCCGATGGGGTGCTGTATATGGTGGCCAACAAGCATCTGCCCTATGAACCCGTTCTGAAAGCGCTGTTCCGGCAGGTGGAAGAGGTCGGCAGCGACGGCGCGTTCCGTGTCTATCGCGCCGCCTATCCGATCCGCTTGAAGTAATCATTCGGGGAAGCGGGCCTGACAGTCGGCAAGCGCCGGGGCCAAAGCCTTGGCCATTTCCCCGCGGCGCTTTTGGATCGAGGCCAGCTTGGCTGCCTCAATCTGCAAATCCAGCGCCACGGGTTTGGTCACGGTATGGGGCACATCCTCCAGACACAGGTTCGCGTGGGGCTTTCCGTCGCGGTCTGTCGTCGGCGGGCCGCATTCCACAAACTCTGGCATCGTCTGAACCGTCTGGGCAAAGCCGTAACCGCGTGTGATGTTGCCCTGCGTCTCGGCGATCAGCCGGTCCAGCACGGTCATGTCATGCGAGGCCAGCCGGACGCATTGCTGCTGCGGCGTGCCACAGGCGGCAAGCGCCATCAGCAGCGGGGCGGCCAGATAGGATTTCATCGTCACCTCCTGTTGATGGTGCAAGAATAAGCCTTTGGGCCGCGTTATGAAATAGCAGCCGCGTTGAGGCTTGCACTGCTTCCTGCTAGCAAGGGTGCAAAGCTTGGAGGGATGGCAATGACGGATGCATTCGATACCCGCAAGGCGCGTGCCGCCGCATGGTTCCGCAGTGTGCGCGACGATATCGTTGCGGCCTTTGAGGCGATCGAGGATGAACGCGGCGGTTCCGCCCCCGCTGGCCGGTTCGAGGTGACGCCAACCACCCGCCCTGAAGGCGGCGGCGGCTTGATGAGCGTCATGCGTGGCGGAAGGGTGTTTGAAAAGATCGGCGTCAATGTATCGGAAGTGCATGGCGTTCTGGGCGAGCGGGCGCAAAAGGCGATGGCCGGGCGTGGTGTGCCTGGGATGGCGACGGATGCGCGGTTCTGGGCCTCGGGGGTCAGTCTGGTGGCGCATATGCAGAACCCCCATGCGCCTGCGGTGCATCTGAACACGCGGATGTTCTGGACACCGGGTGCGGCGTGGTTTGGCGGTGGGACGGATCTGAACCCGTGCATCGAATATCCCGAAGACACCGCCTTTTTCCACGACACCCTGCACCACGCCTGCGATGCCCATGACGCGAACTATTACGCAAAGTTCAAAGCCTGGGCCGACGAATATTTCTTCGTGCCGCACCGGGGCAGGGCACGTGGCGTTGGCGGCATCTTCTACGATGACCTTGCGACAGGCGACTGGGAGGCCGATTTTGCCTTTACCCAAGCCATTGGCCGCGCCTTCCTGCCCGCCTTCCTGCCCCTGACCCGCGCCCGCATGACCTCGCCTTTCACGGACGCTGACCGCGAGACCCAGCTGATCCATCGTGGGCTTTATGCCGAATACAACCTTGTTTACGACCGTGGCACCAAGTTCGGCTTAGAAACCGGGCATGACGCCAATGCCGTGCTGATGAGCCTGCCTCCGGTGGCCAAATGGACGTAGTGGGGTTTTTCAACACGGAAATCCCCGCATTCCTGCTGGCTTTGCAATTCCTGACCCGGCTGAAAATCACCGCGCCTTATTCGGTCGAGGCGATGCGGCGCAGTCCGCGCTGGTATCCTGGCGTGGGAATTGTCGTGGGCGGTATCAGCGCGGTGGTTTATGGGTTGGCCTGTTGGCTTTTCTCGCCCCTTTTGGCGGTGCTGATGGCGGTGGCGGTGGGCATTGTGGTGACCGGTGCCTTGCACGAAGACGGGTTTGCCGATGCCTGCGACGGCCTTGGCGGCTTGCGCCCGAAAGAGCGCGTGCTGGAGATCATGCGTGACAGCCGGATTGGCACCTATGGCGTTCTGGGATTGATGATGATGGTCGGCGGCAGGGTTGCCGCGTTGCAGGCCATGCCGGGCGATGCGGTGGCCTTTGTGCTGATCGGCGGTCATACGGCCAGCCGGGCCTCGATGCTGTGGGTGATGTCGACCTCGGACTACGTGCGCAGTTCTGGGGCGGGCAGTGCGGTGGCGGGCAGTATTGATCGCTCGGCGCTGTCAATGGCACTGGCCACCACGGGTCTGGCGCTGCTGCCGATGGTATTTGTCGTGCCGATTGCCTCGGTAATCACGGGGCTGGCGGGGCTTGTGGTCGGGCATATGGCCATGCGCCGCTGGTATGAACGGCGTCTTGGCGGCTATACCGGCGATTGTCTGGGCTCTGTGCAGCAATGCAGCGAGATCGGGTTTTATCTGGGCGTTCTGGTGGCTTTGGTCCCCTAGGCGGTCTTTGGTGCTGCGGTTCGTTTCATCGCCATGTTACGCGGAACGCTTATCCAAAGGGCTCATTCAACAGGAGAGTCCCATGCGCCTGCGCACCCTTCTTTTTGCAGCAACTGCTTTGCCCGGTTTTGTTGACGTTGCTGCGGCCCAGACCATCCAATTCACCCCTGTCCCGTTCGCAGCCGGTGATACGGCCAAACGCGTTCCGGTGGCTACCGTGTCCGCCAGGATTGATGGCACGAATGTGCCCTTGGCCTTTCACCCCTTCGCCCGTTCCGGCGACATGCACGGCGACGTGGCGTTTGGCCAGTTGCTGACGCTTGACGGCAAGCCGATTGACGGTGCAGTTTCGAAGAACCCCGATTTCACCTCGCTTTTGCCGAAGAACGGCAAGCTTTACTCGGTAACCCAGTTTGAAGAGGCTCCGGGCGGGCTGATGTTGTCTGAACTGGCACAGGACGGCGATGGCAACCTGACCGTTGTTTCCTCCAAGCCGATCGACACCGCCAAGGTCGGCGGCATCTGGCAGCCTTGCGCCGGATCAGTCACAGCCTGGGGCACGCATCTGGGGTCAGAAGAGTATCCCGATAATGCCCGCACCACCGAAGACGCCAAGGAAATCAAAGACCTGGAAGAAGACACCGTGCCTATGGCGCGTCTGTTCGGCCTTGATCCGGCAACCATGACGGTTGACGCGTTCCGCGGCGTCTATAACCCCTACAAATACGGCTTTGCCACCGAAACCACAGTTACCGATGCCGGCGACGCCTCGGTTGCCAAGCACTACGCCATGGGCCGCATCTCGATGGAGATGGCCAATGTGATGCCGGACCAGAAGACTGCCTATATCTCGAACGATGGCACCAACGTGGCGCTGTACCGCTTTGTCGCCGACAAAGCGGGCGATCTGTCGGCCGGTCAGTTGTTTGCCCTGAAGTGGAGGCAGACTTCTGCCGACAATGGCGGCGCTGCGACGGTTGAGTGGATTGACTTGGGCCATGCCGACGACGCCAGCATTCAGGCGGGCATCGACAGGGGCACGAAATTCTACGACCTGTTCGACGTGGCCGACTTCAACGCCGATGGCTCTTGCCCCGAAGGCTTCACCGGGTCGAATGCCGATGGCAATATGGAGTGCCTGAAGGTCAGGGACGGCATGGATCTGCTGGCCTCGCGTCTGGAAACCACGCGCTACGCTTCCATCAAAGGGGCTTCGACCGAGTTCCGCAAGATGGAAGGTCAGACTTTTGATCCGGCCACGAACCGCATGTATCTGGCCATCACGCAGGTCGCCAAGGGCATGATGGATGCCGATGCCAAGACCGATCTGGTCGGCCGCAACGACATTAAACTGCCGAAGAACGACTGCGGTGCGGTCTATGAACTGCAACTGGGTGCGGATTATGCGGCGACAGATATCAAGGCCATCGTCATCGGCTCGCCCAAAGAATATGCGGCGGATGCCGTTGGGGCGGGCAACACCTGCGACATTGACGGCATCGCCAGCCCGGACAATCTGACCTTTCTGACCGGGATGAACACCCTGATCATCGCCGAAGACACCGACGCCCACCAGAATGACGTGATCTGGGCGCGCGATATGGCGACGGGCACCCTGACCCGCATTTTCTCGACGCCCTACGGGTCCGAGGCGCCCTCGGTGGATTGGTATCCGAACGTGGGTGGCCATGGCTATCTGATGACCGTGGTGCAGCATCCTTTTGGCGAGTCTGATCAGGATAAACTGAAAACCCCGGATGAAGCCAACGCCTGGGTCGGCTATATCGGGCCTTTCCCGGCTGCGAAGTAACACGGTCTGGTGCTAACAAAGGGCGCCCCTGATCGGGGCGCCCTTTTCCGGTCACGTCCTGCGGTCTGCGATGACCAGAACCACCGCGCCAACGACTGTGACCAAAGCCCCAAGCACCGCCGCCAAGGTATAGCCGCCCAAGGCCGTACCAAGGGCAAAAGTGCCGGCGGCCATGCCGTCTCCGGCGACTTTCATAAGGGCCATCAGGGCGGCCCCGGTGCCTGGGCGGGCTTTCAACTGGTCTTGCAGGTAGGCAAGCGGAAGTGTCAGGGTCAGGCCACCTCCGGCTGCCGCAGGGATCAACAAAACCCAAAGCCAGGAAGAGCCCGCCAGCAGCGGCATGCCGACAAGGTGAACCGTATAGATGCAGGTTCCGATCAATATCAACAGGTTGCGGTTGATGCCCAGCACCAGCGGGATGGCCAGCATGAAGGGCACCTCTAACCCCGCCACCAGACCCGCATAAAGCGCGGCGGTGCCGCCGACCCCGTTTGCGGGTGTCAGAACCAGCCCCATCAATGACCAATAGACGGTGCCCCCCGCCGAAACAGCCCCCAGCGCCAGAATGCGCAGGGCAAGGCGAGGGGCTGCCACCTCGGCCAAAGCGGCGCGGATCGTCAGGCCCGAGGGCGCATCACGCCCCGCCATCGCCGCCTTGCTGGGCCAGAACGCCCAGATCAGCCCGAACATCAGCGCGCCCAAGGCCAGCGCCACCGGGTAGATTGCCTGCATCGGCGTGCCGTGGCTCATCGCCAAAGACCACAGCGGCAGGACCAGCAGGAACGGCAGGGCAAACAGCGCCCGGATCGTGGTTTGAATGCCATCGCGCAAGGTGGGGTCATAGTGGCTGGCCGCCAGCCTTGCCTGCGCAAAAAGCTGGCCGAACAGGGTGTTGGCGGGAAACAGCAGAACCTGCGCCAAAAGGAAACTGGGGGTCGAGGGCACGAAGGTCATCACCGCCGCCCCTGCCAGAACCAGCCCCGCCGCCCCAAGGGCAATGCTGCGGCGGTTGACGGTCTGATCCGCCCTGATCCCCGCATAAAGTGCCGCCGTCACCGAGACGAGGGTGGACACCACCATCATCGTCGCAAAGCCCTGATTTCCCAAACCAAAACTGCGCACCGCCATGACCGAGACGTAAGGTCCGAACGAGCAGACCAGCGCCCCTTGCAGCATCATCAGTGCTGTGACCATGCGCAGCGCCGGGTCGGTCAGAATGGCGCGGAACGGGGTTTGGGTCATCTATACCCTCGCCGGGAACCAGGCATTGCGGTCGGCGAGGTACAGCCCCAGCGCACCCGCAAGACTGAAGGTGACCCCCATCATCGCCACCGCCTCAAACCCGCCAAACAACGTGCCAATCGCGAAAATCGCCGCTGTCAGCACGTCAGCCACCAACTTTTGCACCGCCAGCATGGCCGAGGCCGTGCCGGGCCGGTCGGCCAGCAGGTCCTGATAATAGGGGATCGGGATGGTGATGATAACTGCCCCGCCAAAGCCCGCAAACACCGTCATCCCCCACAGATAGGGCGTGTCCGACAGCAGCGGCAGCGCCAGCAGGTGACAGGCGTAAATCCCTGCGCCAATGGCGATCAGGGTGGACCGCTGCATAAGGTGGGCAAAGCGCGGCACGATCAGCATGGCGGGCACCTCGAACCCCGCAACAAGGCCGACATACAGCGCCACATCCGCCGGACCGCGCACCGGAGAGGCATCAAAAACCAGGGAAACCAAGACCATATACAGGTTTCCTGCCGAGGCGAGCGCCCCCAGAAAGAAGACGCGGATCGCGACATTGGGCTTGGCAATCTCGGCCAGGGCATCGCGCAAGCGCAGGCCTGAGCGGGGGTCCTGCCACGCCGTTTGCCCGTCTTTCGGCCAGCCGAACCAGACCAGCAGCGACATGCCAAGGCTTGCCACCCCGGCGCTGACATAGACCGCCAATTCTGACAGACCAAAGCCGAAGGCAAAGGTCCAGAAGATCAGCATTGCCAGGAACGAGAACGACATGGCCGAGCGGATGGCACCCAGTACTGCATCACGGTTGCGCCCCTCGTCCGCGCTGGCGAGGCGGGCGAGGGCGAAAAGTTGGCCGTACATGCTTGATGCCAAAGGCAAAAGCACACCCTGACACAGGATCAATGCCCAGATGCCGGGGATGGCCAGCATCAGCCCGATGCCAACGGTGCTGCACAGCGCGGTTCCCATCGCGATCCGCCGCCGGTGGCCGAACTGATCGCCCATGACGCCGAACACCACAGACGATGTCACTGCAATCAGCGAGGCCAGAACCAGCAGCAGCGAGAAGGCCGGTTTACTGATCCCGATCCGCTCGATCGCGATCAGCGATTGGTAGGGGTAGACCGAGGCGTTGTGCGCGCCCAACAGCAACAAGGCCACGGCAATCAGCCGAAGCGTCGGGTGACGTAGCACGAAACGGATTGGGGTCATTGGGGCATTCCACGGCCAAATTCCGGCCTTTGCTATCGCTAACGGGGCCTTGAGGGGATGTCCAGCGGCCGGGCGCGACATTTTCGGTCGCAAACCTGACACTTCGGCCGCCGCCGCTCCGCTAGCTTTGCAGCAATAGAATGAGGCAGACATGGAACTGGACTATATCATTGTGGGCTCCGGCTCTGCCGGGTCGGTGCTGGCCAATCGGTTGACGGAAAACGGGCGGCATCGAGTTGTTGTGCTGGAGGCTGGCGGCACGGACCTGCGCCCCTATGTTCAACTGCCCTTGGGCTATGGGAAGCTGTTTTATAACCCGGCTGTCAACTGGATGTACCGGACCGAGGTTGATCCGGGGTTGGCAGGCCAATCTGACTTTTGGCCGAGGGGCAAGGTTCTGGGCGGCTCCTCCTCGATCAACGCGATGGTTTATATCCGGGGGCATCTGGCGGATTACGACGAATGGGGTCAGGCGGCGGCGGGTTGGGGCTGGGATGATGTCCTGCCCGCATATCGGGCGATGGAAGACAACGAAGCCGGATCAGATGCTTACCGGGGGCAGGGCGGCCCCTTGTTCATCTCTGAAAACCGGCGCGGGCTGCATTGGTTGGTGGACGATTACATAGCGGCTTGCGATGAGGCGGGTTTGCCGCCCAACCGCGATTTCAACGGGGCCGCGCAAGAGGGTGCCGGCACCTATCAGATGACGATCAAAGGCGGGCGACGGAACTCGGCGGCGCGGGCCTTCTTGCGACCAGCTTTGCGCCGGAAGAATTTAGAAGTGATTACCAACGCCCAGGTCACCCGGGTTTTGTTCGAAGGAAAGCGGGCGGTTGGCGTGGAATACCGGCGCGAGGAGAAGCTTTTTCAACTGAAATCGCGTGAGGTGATCCTGTCGGGCGGGGCAATCAACTCTCCACAGCTTCTGCAACTGTCGGGCATCGGGCCGGGGGTTTTGTTGCAGGATTTGGGCTTGCCCGTGGTTGTGGATAACGCCCATGTCGGGGCCAATCTGAACGACCATCAGGGCATCAATTACACGTGGCGGATGAAGGTTGCGACCTATAACGGCATTCTGCGGCCCTGGTGGGGCAAGGCGTTTGTCGGCCTGCAATATCTGCTGACGCGGGGCGGGCCGCTGGCCAAGTCGATCAACCATGCGGGCGGGTTCTTCCGCACCTCGCCAGATCAGCCCCGGCCCAATATGCAATTGTATTTTCAGGCTTTTTCGACGCTGATCCCAAGCAATGGCGAAAGGCCCCTGCTGACGCCGGACCCGTTTCCCGGCCTGTCGATTGGCCTGTCGAACTGCCGTCCGACCAGCCGGGGGCATATCCGCATCCGTACGCCGGACCCAATGCAGCACCCCGAAATTGTCGCCAACGCCTTTTCCACCCAACATGACGTGGACGAGATGTTGCTGGCGGTGAAATTCCTGCGGACCATCGCGGCGCAGCCCTCGTTCGCGCGCTGGGTTGTGGAGGAGTTGCGACCGGGGCCGCAGGTGCAGACGGATGAGGCGCTGATTGACGATTTCCGGCGGCGGTCCGGGACGGTCTATCATCCCTCATGCACCTGCCGGATGGGGCCAGAGGGTGCGTCGGTGCTGGACGACAAATTGCGGGTCAGGGGGGTAGAGGGGCTGCGGGTCTGCGACGCCTCGGCCTTCCCGAACCTGATTGCGGGCAACACCAACGGGCCTGCGATGATGCTGGGCTGGCGTGGGGCCGAGATTATCCTAAAGGGTTGATAACGCGGTGTTAATGCCTTGGCTGGCCGAATTGGTACTGTCGGTTTTGCGTAAGATAATTGTACCAACACGCGGGAGTTCCACTGCCGTTAACCACTTCTTGGCGGATCGGAGGTCAGTCTAGATTCAGAAGGAAGGGCAGGTCAGTCATATGCTTGAAGGTCAGCGCACCTTCGGCCTTCAGGGCGGCGGTGCCATGAGGGGCGTAACCCATGCAGCGCATTCCCGCAGCGCGGGCGGCGCGGGCGCCGGTTGGGGAGTCTTCGACCACGACGCAGGCGGTGGGCGAAACGTTCAATGAAGCGGCGGCTTTCAGGAACAGGTCGGGGAAGGGCTTGGGGCGGGGCGTTTCCTGGCCCGAGAAGATGCGGCCCTGAAAGCGCCCGATCAGGCCGGGGTGCTGGCCCAGGGTGATCTCCATCTTGCGGGGGCTGCCGTTGGAGCCGATGGCATAGGGGATGCGGGCGGCATCCAGCGCATCAAGTACGGTCAGCACGCCGGGCACCAAAGGCGCGCCCTGTTCCAGCCTGGCGTAGAGGCGGGCGTAGAAATCTTCGATCCAGTCTGATGGCAAAGCGGCGCCAAGTTCGGTGGCCTTTGCTGCCACCCCGGCAAGGGTCAGGCCCAGCAGGTCCGTCTCCATCTGCGCCCGCGTCAGGTGGGGGGCATAAAGGCCAAGGTCAGCTTCCATCTGGTCGAACGCAATAGCCTCGCTGTCCACCAGAACGCCGTCACAGTCGAAGATCACGCCATCCGGTCTCATGTTTGTGCTTCCAGCAAGGTCACCCAAGTCTCGCCATAGCGCCTTTGGTCAAGAAGGGCAAAGCCTTGTGGCACGGCCGGCGGGGTGCCTTCCTCCCACAGGATGGTGGCACGCGGGGCGATCCAGCCTTGTGCTGCGGCACAGGCAAGGGCAGCTTCGCCAAGCGCCTTGCCATAGGGCGGGTCAAGGAAGATCAGGGTGAAGGGTGCTGCTGTTGGTGGCAGTTTGGTGGCATCCCTGGGCAGGACGGTGACCTGCGCCGCGACCCGCATCCTGGCGATATTCTGGGCGATCAGCTTCTGGGCGGCTTTGCCGTCATCGACGAGGGTGACGGCGGTGGCCCCGCGCGACAAGGCCTCCAGCCCCAGGGCACCGGTGCCTGCGAAAAGGTCAAGGGCGGTGGTTCCGGTGACAAGGTCGCCATGGCTGCCGTTGACCAGCAGATTGAAGATCGACTCGCGCACACGGTCGGACGTAGGGCGCAGATGGGCTTTGGGGTCGCCTGCGCCCACCTCGGCCAGGTGTAAGCCGCGCCACGTGCCGCCGATGATCCTCATGCCTTCAGAAGGGCTTTCATTTCGGTCGCGGGGTCAGCGATCCTGGCCGGGTCGGGCGAGCGGCCGGCTTCGATCAGGCGTTTGCCCACCATGTACGCGCGGCTGTCGTTCATGGCGTCGACGGCCAGCAACTTGTCGCCCTGATAGTACCAGAAGCTGACGGCGTGCCCATCGGGGCCACGGGTGACGATCTTGTCATACCCGATGTTGAGGCCCGCGATCTGAAGTTTGCAATCGTATTGGTCCGACCAGAACCACGGGGCGGCGACATAGTCCTTGGCAGCACCCATGATGTTCTCGGCGACCAGTTCAGCCTGGTCGATGGCGTTGCCGACCGATTCAATCCGCATCTGCGCGCCGTTCAAGGGGAACGAAGCACAATCGCCCGCAGCCCAGACATGGTCCGCCGAGGTGCGGCCTTGGGTATCGGTGGCGATGCCGTTGTCCAGTGTGATGCCGGCAAGTTCGGCCTCGGAAGAATTGGGGGTGATGCCGACGCCGACAATGACAAAATCGGCGGGCAATTCGCGGCTGTCCTTCAAGCGGACGCCAATCACATGGCTGTCGCCAAGGATCCGATCAAGGCCGGTGGATTCAAGGACGGTGGCGCCGTGGTCCTGATGCAGGATGCGGAAATAGGTCGAGGTTTCGGGCGAGGCGACGCGTTGCAGGATGCGGGGGGCCATCTCGATGACGGTCACTTCAAGCCCCAGTTTACGGCCCACGGCAGCAGCCTCCAGCCCGATGTAGCCGCCGCCGATGATCACCAGCTTGCGGCCCGCCGTGAATTCGGCGCGCATGGCGTCGACGTCGGCGAGGGTGCGGACAGTGTAGACACCCTCAAGCGCGCCCCCGATGGCAGCGGGCAGGTGGCGCGGGGTGGAGCCTGTGGTCAGGATCAGGTCGGTGTAGGGGATCACCTCATCCGCCGTGGTGACGGTTTGCGTCACGGTGTCGATTGCGGTGACCTTGGTGCCAAGTTTCAGGGTGATCCGGGCTTCAGTGTAAAACTCAGGCGAGCGGAGCCAGAGGCGTTCCTCGTCCATCTCGCCCAGCAGGTAGGCTTTCGACAAAGGCGGGCGCTGGTAGGGGGGGACGATTTCAGCGCCGATCAGGGTGATTTTGCCCACAAACCCCAAGCTGCGCAGTTTGGCTGCGGCGGCGGCCCCGGCCTGACCTGCGCCTGCGATCACGACATGTGCCATCATTCCCCCACTGGTCCATTGTACGAGGTCAGCCTATATCCCTGATCGGAAGAAACGCAACGCACGAGGGTTTGAGAATGACGATTTCAGTGGGCGAAAAGATCCCGGCTGGCAGTTTCATGGTGAAGGGCGAGGGTGAGATTGCCGAGGTCCCGGTCGATAGCCTGCTGGCGGGCAAGTCGGTGGTGATCTTCGGCCTGCCGGGCGCCTTTACCGGGGTGTGTTCGACCGCGCATGTGCCGTCGTTCATCCGCAGCATGGACAAGCTCAAGGCCAAGGGCGTGGATGCGATGATCTGCGTGTCGGTCAATGATGCCTATGTGATGAAAGCCTGGGGTGAGGCGACCGGGGCCCTGAAGGCCGGGATCCTGATGGCCGCTGACCCGGATGCATCCTTCACCCAAGCCTTGGGTCTGGACTATGCGGCAGGCTTTATGCGCGGGGCGCCAAGGTCCAAACGCTATGCGCTGCATGCGGTGGACGGCGTGGTCAAGGTGGTGAGCGTGGAATTGCACGGCGGTCTCTGTGACATCTCGGGCGGGGAAGCCATGGTCGAGGCGATCTGACGGCGGTTTGCTTGGCGGACCCCGGGGAGGTTTCACACCTCCCCGGACCCTTCCGTGGGATATTTATGAACAAATGAATGGGGGCTACCGGGCTTTTTCCGCGTGGTCCTGACAGAGGCAGGTGATGGGCTGGGAATGGTCGCGCTGAATCGTCGCTTCGGGGGCCAGTTTGTCCAGCTTTTCGGCGAGGGTCAGGTCAAGCGTCGACAGGCCGTGGCAGTCGTGGGTGGTGAGCGTCACATCCACCACGTTGTAGGTGTTGGACCATTCGGGGTGGTGGTTCAGCTTTTCGGCAATGAGGGCGGCGCGGGACATGAAGCCCCACGCCTCTATGAAGCTTTTGAATTTCCACACTTTGCGGATGGCGTCGCGGTCGGGGATGGCGCCCCAGCCGGTTTCTCCTAGGGCGGGGAGGGTGCTTGTGCGTTCGGTTTGGGTAAGCAGGGTGGCCATGTCAGGTACCTTTCATCAGGGCGTCATCAGTCGCATTGGCGCGGGCTGAGGCGGGGCGGGTTGAGATGCGCTGCCAGTAAGAGGTGAGCGTGTCATTGGCAGGCATCGTGCCGAAGCGCAGGCCCCAGCCGATCTGGCTGCCGACAAACACATCAGCCGCTGAAAAGGTTTCACCGCAGATATGCGCGTTGGCGGACAGGTGCGCTGTCAGCGTGGTGGCCACGCGGGTGATGCTGCCGTAACCGGTGCGGCGTTCCTGATCGGGGGCGGGCACCCAGCCAAGCGAGGTGTTGATGACCGCCTGCTCCAGCGGGCCTGTGCCGAAGAACATCCAGCGGTAGAAGGCGGCTGTGTTGGCGGGCATCGGGCGGGCTTCGGAGAAGGTGTCGGCGAGGTAGGTGCAGATGGCCGCCACCTCGGTCAGGACATGGCCATCGTGGACCACGGCTGGCACTTTACCCATCGGATTAAGGGCGAGGTAGCCTGGGGCGTTCATCGTGGTGGCGCAATCAAGCACCACGGTTTCATAGGGTTGACCCAGATCTTCCAGCATCCAGCGCGCCATGCGACCGCGCGACATCGGGTGGGTGTAGAGGGTCAGCATGTCAGTCTTTCTCTTGCTCGGCCGATTTGCGAAACGGGCCGTAAGCGGTGAGGACTTCGATCTCGTCATCCACCGCGCGGCGTTCGCGGGTCAGGTATTGCGCCACCGCTTTGCGGAAGGCGCGGTCGGCCAGCCAGTGCAGCGAATGCACCGGCGTCGGCAGGTAGCCGCGCGCCAGTTTGTGTTCGCCCTGAGCCCCGGCCTCCACCCGGTTCAGGCCCTGGGCGATGGCCCAGTCGATGGCTTGATAATAGCACAGTTCAAAATGCAGGCAGGAATAATTCTGGGTGCAGCCCCAATAACGGCCATAAAGCGCATCACGCCCGATGAAGTTCAGCGCACCTGCCACCGCGCGGTCACCGTCGAAGGCAAGGCACAGCAGGGCATCGGTGCGCATCGTGTCGTGGACTTCATGGAAGAAGGCGCGGGTCAGGTAGGGCTGGCCCCATTTGCGGCTGCCGGTGTCTTGGTAGAAGGTCCACATCGCGTCCCAGTGTTCGGGCTTGATGTCATTGCCGGTCAGGGCGCGAATCGTCAGGCCGTGGCTTTGGGCCACCTCGCGTTCCTTGCGGATCATCTTGCGCTTGCGTGAGGCGAGGTCGGCAAGGAAGGCGTCAAAGCTGGCGTAGCCGTTGTTTTCCCAGTGGAATTGCTGGGTGACGCGGTGAAGCGTGCCGTTGTGGCCCGAAAGCGCCTCGGCCTCCGCCCCCGTGCAGAAGGTGATGTGCAGCGAGGACAGGCCGTTGTCCTTGGTGATGCCGATGGCGGCATCAAGCAGCAGGGGGGCAAGTGCCGCATCGCCCAGAAAGCGTTTGCCGGTGGCGGGGGTGAAGGGGACCGCACTTTGCAGCTTGGGGTAATAACTTCCACCGGCGTTCTGCAACGCCTCAGCCCAGCCGTGGTCGAAGATGTATTCGCCTTGGCTGTTGGTTTTCACATAAAGCGGCATGGCGGCGGCGGGTTTGCCGTCGCTGTACAACACCAGGGGGCGTGTTTGCCAGCCGGTGCCCTTGCCGGTTGAGCGTGAGCGGTCGAGTGCTGCGAGGAAGCGGTGCGTGGTGAAAGGGTCCACAGGCACACCGCCGTCAGGGTTGGCCAGCGCGTCCCAATCGGCACCAGGGATGGCGGACATGCCGTCCAGCAGGGCTATCTCGTAGGTCATGCGCCCTCCGTTTGCCAGACAAATGATGGTGCGGCGGGGGCTTGCGTCAAGCGGGGAAAGCGGCGGTGTAGCCTTCGAAGGTGATGTTCTGGGCGATCTTGCGCGCCTCGGCCTCGGCGTCGGCCGAACGGATCGTCCAGCACAGGATATGGGCACCTTGGGAATAAAGGTCCGCCACGCGGGGGCGGGCAAGGTCAGACGCTTCGTGGCTGATGAAGCTGGAGAAGGTGCTGTGATAGTCCGGTATCTCGCGCAGGCGGTCGCGGGTGGCTTGGGGCACGGGGGCCCAATCGTCACCATAGGCCGACGTGGTCAGGCCGCGCGGCACCTGCGGCAGGATTTCAGACATTTGCCCGATGGAGTGCGGGTTGAACGACATCAGCGCCACCGGGCCGGAGTAAAGCTCAAGCTCAAAGGCGGTGGCGTTTTCAAGGCGTCCGTCGGTGGCGGACAGGGTCAGGGACTGATCCTTCAGCTCGATCAGCAGGGGGACGGCGCCGCCGACCAGTGCCAGCGCTTGCGAAAGGGTGGGGATGGTGTCGTCGGACCTTGTCAGCTTGATGCGGGTCAGTTCGGCGGCTGTGCGGGTGTTCACCGGGCCCTGTTCGGCGGTAAGGCGGTCAAGCGTTTCGTCGTGAAAGACCATTGGCACACCGTCGGACGACAGTTGCAGGTCAATCTCGATGCCGTAGCCCGCAGCGCGCGCGGCGCGGATCGCGGAGGCCGAGTTTTCAATGCGGCGGCGGGCAGCATCGTGCAGGGCACGGTGCGCGATGGGGGCGCGCAGGAAGGCTTGCGGCAGCGGTACGGCGCGGTTGGCGGGCGGCGGCATCAGAGCACTTCGAAGATGGCTTCGATTTCCACAGCCACGCCCAAGGGCAGCGAGGCCGCGGAAACCGCAGAGCGGGCGTGACGACCGACATCGCCCATGACGGCGACAAGGAAATCGGACGCGCCGTTGATGACCTTGGGTTGGTCGGTGAAATCGGGTGTCGAATTCACGAAGCCCACCAGTTTCACCGCCCGCACGGCGCGGTCAAGATCGCCACCGCAGGCGGCTTTCAACTGGGCCAGCAGGGCAATGGCGCAGGTCCGGGCGGCTTCTGCTCCCTGCGCCACGTCAAGACCAGCACCAAGTTTTCCGGTGATCAGGTTGCCTGAGGCATCGCGGCTGATCTGACCAGAGATATAAACCTGCGTGCCAACCTGAACAAAGGGCACGTAATTGGCCGCCGGGGCTGGGGCTGCCGGAAGACTGATGCCAAGTGCTTCCAGACGGGTTTCGATCGCGGACATGATTCCTCCAAAAGCCATGACTCGCAGGCTAGCTGCACGCCATGACGGGGTAAAGACATGACTGGACGCGGACCGGTTCGGCGCGCGGGTGGGTCAGTTCTCGCGCATGGCCATCTTGAAGTAGTCGGTGAAGGGTTTCAGCAGATAGGCCATCGGCGTGCGGTCACCGGTGCCGATATAGGCCTGTACCGGCATGCCGGGCACCAGCTTGTCATCCTTCAGCTTGGCGATTTCGCCGGCGTCCAGCGTGATTTCGGCCCGGTAATAGCTTTGGTGGCTGGCTTGATCGCTGATCGCATCCGCCGAGATCGTGGTCAGCTTGCCGTTCAGTTGCGGCGTGGTGCGGGCCGAGAAAGCGGCAAAGCTGACGCGCACCTCTTGGCCAACGTGAACCTCGTCCACATGGATCGGCGGGATTTGCGCGATGATGATCAGCGGGCGATCCTGCGGGATGATGTACAGGATCGGATCGGCCGGGCGGATCACCGACTGCGGCGTGGTGACGGCCAGACCCAGAACCACGCCCGACACCGGGGCACGAATATCCAGACGGCTGACCTGTTCGGCCAAGGCGCGGTGGCGTTCGGCCAGTTCCAGCGTTTTATCGCCCATGTCACGCAACTGGGTATTCGCGTCTTCACGACGGGCCGACTTGATTTGCAGGATTTGCAGTTGGGTTTCGGTGGCCTTGCCTTCTGCTTGGGCAAGGTTGGATTGCATTTCGCCTTTGTTGCCTGCCAGTCGCGCCACCTCGCGCTTTAGGTCCATGATGCGTGAGGATTGCGTCAAGCCTTTGTCGAGCAGGGTTTGCTGGTCATCAATTTCGGGTTGCAGCAGGTTGATCTGGTCATCAATCGACGCCATCTGCGCGGTGATGCCGATGTCCTGAGCGCCAATCTGGTCCAGCCGCTTTTGCAACTGGTCGATCTGGGCAGTCTGGGTTTCCAGCCGGGCGGTGAACAGACGCCGTTGACCTTCAATCTGTTCAACCACATCGGGACGGGTGCCCGCGACGTCGGTAAGGTCCTTGGGGAACGTCACCAAGGTCATATCGTCACGCTCGGCCTCCAGCCGGGCTTTGCGGGCCATGCCGTCGTAAAGCTGACCCTCGACGATGGCGAGTTCGGCTTTGACCTGGGTGCCGTCAAGACGGATCAGAAGATCCCCGGCCTTGACGGTTTGCGCCTCTTGGACGTTGATTTCGGCGACAAGGCCGCCATCGGGGTGCTGGACGACCTGGCGGTTCTGTTCGACCTGAATGACGCCCGAAGCGATGACCGCGCCAGAGATGGTGGTAAGCATACCCCAGCCGACAAAGAAGGCGATGATGGTTGCGATGGTCAGAAAGCCGGTCCAGATCGGGCGGCTTGACGACCATGCCTTGGCATTGGGTGGCGGCGACTGCTGCATCTTGGGCGGTCGCACCTCGGTCGACAGGGCGGTGCTGCGCGGCGATGCGACTGCGACGGGTGCTGGCTGGCCCAATGCGGTGGCGGCGGCGGTTGCCGGAACTTCGCCGGCCGATGCCATGGTGAAGCCCGGGCCTGAAACCGAGGGATCGGAGGCTGCGGTCTGTGCCGAAGGCCCGGCGACAGCCTGCGACGATGGTGCGGCGGGCGCAGTTTGCTCTGGCGCGGGCTGCGCTGCCGGCTGCGTTTCGGCAGGGTGAGGGGTGGCAGGGCGCTGCGTTGCCAGAGGATCTGCTGCTGGCTGCGGCGCTGCCGGTTGTGCTGCGGCGGGTTGCGTCCCATCTGCGGGCTGGCCGGGGAGGGCCTTGTTTTCGTCGCTCAAGACACACCTCCGGGCGTTGGGGATTTCGCAATTTCGGCGTGGTTCTTGACCATTTCCTTCAGCACCTGATCGCGCGGGCCAAAGGCGCGGCGGGTGCC
The DNA here is from genome assembly GCA_043721775.1 of Rhodobacterales bacterium. Lineage (GTDB taxonomy): Bacteria > Pseudomonadota > Alphaproteobacteria > Rhodobacterales > Rhodobacteraceae > Stagnihabitans. The sequence goes on along the minus strand of JAYSQA010000411.1, from coordinate 4,739 downwards.
GTCCTCCAGCACCAGCAGCAGGTCGCATTCCTGAATGGCGGCGGGACGGTGCGCCATGATCAGCACGGCACGGCCGCTTTCCTTCATCACGCGGATCGCCTGATTGAGCGCCATCGAGCCTTCGTTGTCGAGGTTGGAGTTGGGTTCATCCAGCACCAGCAGCACCGGATCGCCGTACAGCGCGCGGGCCAGACCGATGCGCTGGATCTGGCCGCCCGACAGACGGCCGCCCAAAGCTTGCACGCGGGTGTCGTAGCCATCTGGCAGTTTGGTGATCATTTCATGCGCGGCGGCCTTGCGGGCGGCATCGACCACGGCGGCACCGTCGGGGTTCGATTGCAGGCGGGCGATGTTTTCCGCAATCGTGCCGTCAAACAGGGTGATCCGCTGCGGCAAGTAGCCTATGTAACTGCCAAGGCGGTCGGGGTCGTATTGATCCAGCGCCGCGCCATCCAGCCGGACCTTGCCACCGGCAGGCTTCCACGCGCCAATCAACGCGCGGGCGAGGGTGGATTTGCCAGCGCCTGAAGGGCCGATGATGCCAAGCGCCTGACCCGGCTCCAACCGGAAGTTGATCATCCGCAACACGGCCTGACTTTCGCCGGGCGGGACGATGGTGAGGTTCTGCGCCTCAAGTATTGCACGCGGGCGGGGCAGTTCGGTGTGCGGCGGTTCGGGTGGCACTTTGGACAGCAGTTCTGACAGGCGTGCCCGGCCTTCCTGTGCGCGGGTGACCAGCGCCCATTGGCCGATGACCATCTCGATCGGTTGCAGGGCGCGGCCCAAGAGGATCGAGCCGGTGATCATCGCACCTGACCCCATCTCGTTGTTCAAGACCAGATAGGCGCCTGCGCCCAGCATGGCCGATTGCAGGAACTGGCGGAAGATTTTCGACACCGTGCCGAACATGCCGCCAAGGTCAGAGGCGGAGATGCTTTGCTCCAGAGCGAAGCGGCGGGCGACTTGCCAGCGGTCGAAGGCGGCGGTGGTCATGCCAAGGGCTTGAACAACCTCGGCTTCCTGCTTGATGCCGTCGGACAGTTGTTCGCCGCGCATCGTGGCCGCGTTGGCCTTTTGCAAGGGCGTTTTGGTCATCATCTGGTTCATGATGGTGATAATTACAAGGATCACGCCACCTGCGACCGACAGCCAGCCCAAAATCGGGTGGAAGACGAAAATCGCAGCCAGAAACATCGGCGCCCAGGGAATGTCGAACAAGGCAATAAGAACGGGAGAGGCCCAAAGCCGCTGCACCGCCTCCAGATCGCGCTGTGCGGCGAGGGCAAGCGGATCGCCCGGCATCTGGCCCATGCGCTTCATGGCTGCGGCGAAAACCCGGCGGTCCAGCCGTTCCTGCATCCGCGCCCCGATGCGGGCCATGATGCGGCCACGGGAATAATCCAGCACCCCCATCGCCAGATAAAGCACGGCCATCAGGGCCGTCAGCGCCCACAGCGTCGGCTCTGACCGGCTGCCCAGCACGCGGTCATAGACCTGAAGCATGTACAGGGGCCCGGTCAGCATCAGAAGGTTGACGAAGACTGAAAAGAAGAAGGCGGCGAACAAGAGGCCGCGCATGTCCTTGCGGGAGGCGTCAAGCTCATCCCGGCCGCGTTTGAATTCTATTTGCGCCAATTTATGGCTCCTGTGACTTTTTTTGCGGCTCGGCGGGAAAATACTTGGACGTATAGATCACACCGCTTGCCCGTTGTCTTGCCTCTGGTCTCAGCATATGGCTTGACGCCGGAAAGTTAAAGCCACGCCTCATGGTTTGGACAGATCGAAAAGTTTATCATGGCCCGATGTATGACCCAGTTTTGTTTCAGATTGGCCGCAATTGCCGGTTTTGCCGCGATTTTCGGGCTTTCTGCCTGTGGGCCGGGGCCTGCGCCGCAGGGAATCAGCGACCCGTTCGAGAAAGAGAACCGCTCGACCCACGCGTTGAACCTGGCACTTGACAAGAATGTGATCCGGCCTATCGCCCGCAGCGCCACCAAGATCATTCCCAAGCCTGTCGTGCAGGGGATTTCCAACTTTGCAGGCAACCTGGACCTGCCGGGTGAAGTGGTCAACGATGTGCTGCAACTGCGGTTGGGCAAGGCCGCGCACAATACGCTGCGCTTTGCCATCAACACCACCATCGGCATCGGCGGGCTGTTTGACCCAGCTACACCAATGGGTGCGCCTGAAAAGCCGACAGATTTTGGCGAGACGCTGGCCGTCTGGGGCGTGGGCGAAGGCGAGTATCTGGAACTGCCGCTGTACGGCCCCTCGACCCGGCGCGATGCGCTGGGCAAGGTGGTGGACATAGCGCTGGACCCGATGCGGATGGTCCTTCCCAAGAGCAAGGCCTGGATCGACACATTCGCGCAGGTCTTTGCAAAGATTGGTGATCGGGGCCGCTATTCCGAAACCTACGATTCGATCCTATATGACAGCGCAGACAGCTACGCGCAGGCGCGGTTGCTTTATCTGGAACACCGCCGCCATGATCTGGGCCAGGTCACGACCGACAGCGAGTTTGAGGATCCCTATGCGCAGCAAAAGTAAAACGGTACTTGATGCCAGCCCCTCGCAGCACCTGACGCGGCGGGCCTTTGGTGCCGGGTTGGTGGCGGGCACGGGCTTTCTGGCCTTTGCTTTGCCGGTGAGGGCAGTTACCGTGGATCAGGCGCGGGCCCTGATCGACAAGGCAATCACTGAGGTCAATGCAACGATCAACTCCGGCAAGTCCGAACAGCAGATGTTTGGCGACTTTGAGCGAATCTTCGCAACCTATGCCGACGTAGCGATCATTGCGCGGTCGGCCCTTGGCACCGCTTCCAAGACAGCCACCCCGGCGCAGATGACGGCGTTTACCAAAGCCTATCAGGGCTATATCAGCCGCAAATACGGCCGCCGCTTCCGCGAGTTCATTGGTGGCAAGATCGAGGTCATCGATGCCCGGCCGTTCAAAAGCAATTACGAAGTGGTCTCCACTGCAACGCTGGCCGGTGAGGCGCCATTTGACCTGCGCTGGATGGTCGGCGACAAGTCCGGCCGTTTGCTGTTCTTCAACATCATCATCGAAGGCGTGAACATGCTGGCATCGGAACGCACCGAGGTCGGGGCCATTCTGGACAAGAACGGCGGCGATATCGACAAGCTGATTGCCGCGCTGAACGCGATCTGAACGGGCTGAAGATGCGGGAAGGCCGGGACATCGCCCCGGCCTTTTGTATTTGGGACGACCGGACTGGGTCTGGCAAGTCTGGGTCTGGTCAGTTGCCCTTGCCCAGTAAGTCTTCGATGATCGAGGTGATCGGGTCTTTGTTGGGGTCCGGCGCTGGCGCTGTGACTTCGGTGACCGGGGGGGCTTTGGGTTCGGGCACGATCAGGGGCAGGTCGGTGATGGGCAGGCCGTCTTCAACGCGGGTCATCACCTCGTGCCAGATTTCCGCTGGAAGGCCGCCGCCGGTGACGCCTTTCAAGGGCGTATTGTCGTCATAGCCCATCCAGACGCCGGTAACGTAGTCGGCGGTGAAGCCTACGAACCAGGCATCCCGCGCCTCGGACGTGGTGCCGGTCTTGCCTGCGACCGGGCGGTCGCCCAGTTTGGCGCGCCCGCCCGTGCCGCTTTGCACCACTTGCGTCATCATCCAGGTCAGTTCCCTGGCGGCGGTGTCAGAAATCACCCTTTCACCAATGCCGCCGCCCTGGCCAATCAGCGGGTCAGTCTCGCCCTTCAGGGTCAGTTCGCGCAGGCCATAGGGTGTGACCGACGATCCGCCGTTCAGGATGCCCGCATAGGCGCCAGTCATCTCTAAAAGCGTGGCCTCGGATGCGCCAAGCGCCAGTGCGGGGCCTTGGGCAAGGTCGGTCGAGATGCCGAATCCCTGTGCGACGGCACGCACCGCCTTGCGGCCGACGGCTTCCGATATCTTCACGGCGGGGATGTTGCGGCTTTCCTTCATGGCTTGGGCAATGGTGATGATGCCTTTGAACTGACGGTCATAATTCTCTGGCGTCCACGGGCCCGAGCCTTTGATGTTGATGGTCAAGGGGCTGTCATCGACATAGTCCATCGGGCTCCACCCCAGATCGAGGGCTGCGGCATAGACGAAGGGTTTGAAGCTGGAGCCGGTCTGGCGCAAGGCTTGCGTGGCGCGGTTGAACGACCCGGCCTGCGGCAGATTGCGCCCGCCGATCATGGCACGCACGGCACCGTCGGCGGACATCACCACAACGGCGGCCTGCGCGTTGGAGCCATCCTTGAGCTTGGTGGTGAAGACGGCAGTCAAGGCATCTTCGGCGGCCTTTTGCAGGCGGGGGTCGAGGGTGGTCTTGATGATGACATCCTCGGTCGTGTCGTTGCCAAGATAGGCGGGCGTACTTTCCATGACCCAGTCGGCAAAGGCCCCGCCAGCGTTCTGGGCGGCGGCACCGGACAGAACGGCGGGATGGGCAAGGGCATCGTCGGCCTGTTCCTTGGTCAGATAGCCCTGATCCAGCATCAGCCCAATGATCACGGCGGCGCGGTCCTGCGCCCGTTGCAGGTTGTTGGTGGGGGCGTATTTCGAGGGCGCTTTCAGAAGGCCTGCCAGCATTGCCGCTTCGGCGGGCGAAAGGTTGGCGGCAGACTTGCCGAAATAGCGCTGCGAGGCGGCCTCAAAGCCGCGGGTGCCTGCGCCAAGGTAAGCGCGGTTGAAGTAAATCGTCAGAATTTCGTCCTTGGTGTACTTCACTTCCATCGCGATGGC
>JAYSQA010000410.1:0-10180 GCA_043721775.1 Rhodobacterales bacterium | reverse complement strand
CGCCATTCGCCATTCGCCATTCGCCATTCGCCAACCGTCGAATGCCACAGGCCCGCGTAAAGCGTTCCGCGCGCTTCAAGGTTCCAGGTCGTGTGCACCGGGTCCCCTGCGATGATCTTTTCCGGCGCTGGTTTGGAAATCTCTGGGTCGATGCCCTCACGGGTCAGGCGAACAATGTGGAACATGACGGCTCCTTTTCGCCCACAACGCCTTAGGTTTGCGTGCAGGTCAAGTCTGCTTGCCGCTGCGATGCGGCGCAAGATTCTTGCGGTGGCGTGCAAACCGTGCCCATATTGTCAGCAACCCACGCTTGCGGAGCCTGAAAGATGAGTGCAGTCCCCTCCACCGGCCCAAGTGAGAAGCGGTCCGTCCTGCCGCCCGACATCTGCGCGCGCAAGGGGCAGGCGCCCCTGGTGGTGCTGACCGCCTATACGACGCCGATGGCCCGGCAGGTCGATGCGCATTGTGATGTGGCGCTGGTGGGTGATTCGGTCGGCATGGTGCTGCATGGCCTGCCCTCAACCCTTGGCGTGACGCTTGACATGATGATATTGCATGGCCGCGCCGTGATGCGGGGCCTGTCCAAGGCGATGGCCGTCATTGACATGCCCTTTGGCACCTACGAGGAAAGCCCCCAGCAGGCCTTCCGCAACGCAGCGCGCCTGATGACGGAAACCGGGGCGCCTGCGGTCAAACTGGAAGGTGGCGTCCATATGGCCGAGACGATTGCCTTTCTGACCGCGCGCGGTGTGCCGGTGATGGCCCATATCGGTCTTACCCCGCAGGCCGTAAATACGTTGGGCGGCTACAAGGTTGTGGGACGTGATGCCGGGGCCGATCAGGTCATGGCCGACGCCCGCGCTGTTGAGGCTGCGGGGGCCTTCGCCGTGGTGCTGGAGAAGATCCCCGTCGGGCTGGCGGCACGGATCACGCAATCGCTGACCATCCCCACCATCGGCATCGGCGCCGGGGTGCAGTGCGACGGGCAGGTTCTGGTCGTCGATGACATGCTGGGCATCTTCACCGAATTCCGCCCGAAGTTCGTCAAACGCTATGCCAACCTTGGCCAACTGACCGATGAGGCGATTGCCACTTATGCCGCCGATGTGCGCGCCCGCCGCTTTCCGGGGCCAGAGCATGGCTTTGCCGATGTCCTGCCTGGAAAAGCCTCGTGACAGCCATCCTGCGCACCGTGGCCGACCTGCGCGTCCTGGTGCGCGGCTGGAAGGCACGCGGCGAAACGATTGGCGTGGTGCCGACCATGGGCGCGCTGCATGACGGTCACCTAAGCCTTGTTCGCGCGGCCAAGGCGGCGGCTGACCGGGTGATCGTGACGATCTTCGTGAACCCCAGGCAGTTCAACGCGGCCAGCGACCTCGCCAAATACCCAAGGACCGAGGAAGCCGACGCCGCCCGGCTGGCCCCCGTGCAGGTTGATGCCATCTTCGCACCCGCACCAGCCGAGGTCTATCCGACCGGCTTTGCCACCACGGTTTCGGTATCCGGTGTGGCAGATCCTCTGGAAGGCGCGCTGCGTCCGGGCCATTTCGACGGCGTGGCAACCGTTGTCACCAAGCTGTTTGGCATGACGCAGGCCGACCGGGCTTTCTTCGGTCAAAAAGATTGGCAGCAGTTGCAAGTCGTGCGCCGCATGGTCGCTGACCTGAACCTGCCCGTCGAGATCACCGGCTGCGAGACCCTGCGCGAGGCCGACGGCCTGGCCATGTCCTCACGCAACATGCGCCTGTCCGCAAGCGCCCGCCAGACTGCCCCGGCGCTTTACGCGGCAATGCTGGCGGCCTCGGTCGCTTTGCGTGACGGCAGCCCCCCGCAAGCGGCTTTGGCGCAGGCCGAGGCTGCGGTCCTTGCCGCAGGGTTTGACACGGTCGAATATCTTGCCCTTCGTGATGCTGAAACGCTGCAAGCGTCCGCCGATCTTGCGCGCCCGCTGCGGCTGCTGGCGGCGGCCTCGCTGGGTGGTGTGCGCCTGATTGACAACATTGCGGTTTGAACGAGGTGCCAGCCCGAACTGTGCCAGCCCGAACTGTGCCAGCCTGCACTGGGCCAGCCTGCACTGGGCCGGCTTGAACCGGGCCAGCTTGAACCGGGCCAGCTTGAACCGGGCCAGGGTAATGGTTAGCTGAATGCTGCGATAGGGAGCCCAATCATGCTGCAACTGATCATAGGCGGGATTGTCGGGCTAAGTGTGATTTATTGGATCGTCTCGGCCTATTCCCGCTCGGTCCATCGCGAAACGCTGGAGAACAGGTTTGATGCAGGTGGGATCGACGGCCTGCGCGAAGACTATATTGCCAAGGGAATGGTGCAGTATCAACACGGGTTGCAGCGTCGGCTTGTCATGCTGGTTTATGTGATCCCGGTGGTGCTGATCGTGGTCATCGCCTATGTCGTGAACCACACGTAAGGAGAGTGCGATGCGCAAGGTGAAATGGGCGATCTGGGGCGTTCTGGCACTGCTGGTGGCGGGGTTCTTGTACTACACGCTGCCCCAGCACGACGTGGTGCGCATCACCGAGGTCTATAACCGGGTCACTACCGTCAGCTGGGCCAACAAGTACTTCTACGCCTCGCCTGACACCGGCACAGCCGAGAGCAAAGACAGCCGCGACATCCGCTTCATCAGTGCCGCCTTTGCCGATGGTTCGGTAATGGTGTACCGCAACGAGGACACCGGCTGGATCTGGCCACCTTATTTCAAATACGACAGTTCGAACCTGCAAGCGGTTGCGTCGAACCTGAAATCCTCGGACGCGGCCCAAAAGTGGGTGATGGTCACGCATTACGGCTGGCGCTTCCCGATGCTGTCAATCTACCCCAACGCCATCCGAATCACCGAAGTGTCAGGCCCCGACTACACCTATTTCCCCTGGCTCAACCTGGTCATCCTGGCGCTGCTGGCCTTCGCAATATTCATGATCCGCCGCATGTGGTTGCAGTTCTGGGAGCGCACGGTCGACCCCGCGGTGGCCGAGGTGCAAGAGGCCGGCGACCGCACCCGCAGCTGGTTCTCGCGGCTTTTCCGCGCCAAGTCCTGAGCGCGTGTCGCTCTGCGGACCCGGCTGGGGGGCTTCGCGCCCCCCAGACCCCCTGCGGGATATTTGCGCCTGTATGAAAGGGAAGAGAGGCTCTTGCCTTTGCTCTTTGTCCAAATACTCCGGGGTTCGGGGCTGGCCCCGCCTTGATGCCAAGCGACCAGGTGCCTGCGGCGTAATCCCGATGCCGGGGCCAAGCGTACCTGCCGGGACGCCGCTTTTCCGGGTCAGCGTCGCAGGGTGCCGCCGGTGGCTTTGCTGACCTTTTCGACGATCCTGGCCGAAACGGCTTCGATATCCGCATCCGTCAGGGTTTTGTCGCGCGGTTGCAGGCGGACGCTCAGGGCGATACTTTTCTTGCCAGCACCCATCTGCGCCTCGGCCTTCTCACCGGTGAACTGGTCGAAGACCTTCACGCTCTCGATCAGCACCTTGTCCGCACCAAGGGCGGCGTTCACTGCCGTCAGCGCTTCGACACTGGCATCTACCACGAAGGCGAAGTCACGGTCGACCGCTTGCAGGTCAGACAGGGTCAGGGCCGGACGTGTGGGCGTCTTCACCTTCGGCGACGGCACAGCGGTCACGGCTATGGTGAAGGCTACGGCAGGGCCTTTGACCCCCATGGCTTGCAGGACCCTGGGGTGGACCTCGCCAAAGGTAGCCATCACGGTTGGCCCAAGGCCAATCGCACCGGATCGTCCGGGGTGCCACCAGCTTGCCACCTTGCGGCTGACCTGCACGCGGACGGGCGCACCAAGGGTGGCCAGCACCGCCTCGGCATCGGCCTTGGCGTCGAACACATCCACCGGGCGCCGCGAGGCAAAGGGGTCGCGCGGGGCGCAGGCACCGACCAGCAGGCCAGACGCCAGCAATTGCTGTTCACCGGGTTCGCCGCCCTGAAAGGCGGGGCCCACCTCGAACAGCGCCAGATCGGCGAAGCCGCGCGCCTGGTTGCGGGCCGCAGCGCGCAAAAGGCCGGGCAGAAGGTCGGGGCGCAGGTGGGTCATTTCGGACGAGATCGGGTTTTCGATCCTGACCGCATCGCTGCCGCCCCCGAACAGGCGCGCCGCTTCGGCGTCAATGAAGCTGTAGGTGACGCATTCATTATACCCAAGGGCCGCCAGGGTGCGGCGGGCGGCGCGTTCCTTGACCTGCAACGCTGTCAGGATCGGGCGCGGAACGCCAGTGTTCACCCGGGGCAGGGGAATGCCTTGCAGCTTGGTAAGCGAGGCGATGCGGGCGACCTCTTCCACCAGATCAGCCTCGCCCAGCACATCGGGGCGCCAGGTCGGCGGGGTCGCCATATCGCCGTTGAGCGTAAAGCCCAAGGCCTCCAGCGTCGCGCGTTGGGTGGCGACAGGAATATCCATGCCGACCAGCCTGACAAGGCGGGCCGGGTCCAGCTTGTAGGCACGGCTTACGTCCAGCGGCGCACCATCCTGCACCACGTCAGACGCTTGCCCCCCGCAAAGATCAAGGATCATCTGTGTCGCCAGTTCCAGCCCGTCCAGCGTGAACGCCGGGTCAACACCGCGTTCAAAGCGGTAACGGGCGTCAGAGTTGATTTTCAGCGCCCGCCCGGTGGAGGCCACCGTGATCGGGTCCCAGAAGGCGCTTTCAAGGAAGACATCGGTCGTGGCCGCCGTGCAGCCGGTAACTTCACCGCCCATTATCCCGGCTATGCTTTGCGCTCCTCGGTCATCTGAAATCACCATGCTTCCGTTTGGCACAGTATAATACTTGTCATCGAGCGCATGAATGCGATCATCAGCAGCGGCTCGAACGACAAGATTTCCAAAGATCTTCGCCGCATCAAACACGTGCAGCGGGCGGTTCAGCCCATAGGTGAAATAGTTCGTCACATCGACCAGCGCCGAAATCGGACGCAGCCCGATCGCCTTCAACCGCTGTTGCATCCAGTCAGGCGAAGGACCGTTCGTCACGCCACGAATGGTGCGGCCTGCGAAATGCGGGCACCCTTTGGCCTGCAAGGCCGCGTCAATCGCGACCCCGATGGGCGAGCGGAAAACGCCAGCGACAGGCCGCACCGTCAGGGGCTTCAACACCCCAAGCCCGCGCGCCGCGAGGTCACGCGCTATGCCGCGCACACCCAGCGCATCGGGGCGGTTCGGGGTGATCTTGATTTCGATCATCGGGTCGACGGTGCCGGGGCGGTTCACCGCCAGCCAGTCAACGAACTTCTGGCCAACCTCACCCGAGGGCAGTTCGATGATGCCATTGTGTTCGTCCGACAGTTCCAGCTCGCGTTCCGAGGCCATCATGCCGTGGCTTTCCACGCCGCGGATTTTGCCCACGCCCAGCGTCACGTCGATGCCCGGTACGTAGTCACCCGGCTTGCACAGCACCACCGTAATCCCCGCACGCGCATTGGGTGCGCCGCAGACGATCTGCTTTTCGCCCTCGTCCGTCAGCACCCGGCACACGCGCAGCTTGTCGGCATCGGGGTGCTTTTCGGCGAGCACTATCCGGGCCAGCGTGAAGGGGGCCAGACGGGCCGCAGGGTTCACCACCGCTTCCACTTCCAGACCCAGATCGGTCAGCGCCTCGGTGATCTCGTCCACCGAAGCCGTGGTGTCGAGATGGTCCTTAAGCCAGGAGAGGGTGAATTTCATCGCGGGCCTTCGTGAGGTTGGGGGTTTGGCTTGGCGGGCTTACCGCAAAGCGTGGGAAAGGAAAAGCAGGGGCAGGGTCGGAAAGCGTTTGTTGCCGGGCTGGAAACCGATTGTCTTGCCAAATCGCAGAAGGATTTCACGCTTTCTTTTGTTTCCATCCGCTAAACCCATGCCATGGATGCCATGATGAAAATTCCCAAAGGACGAAAACCCGCAGCCCAAGGCCGCTTGTGCCTTCTGATGGCTGTGACGGCACTGATCTGTCTGACTGTCTTTCAACACCTTGGCGGCTGAGGTCAGGCCCCTGTGTCAGGATCGTGACTGTGCCAAGGCCAGCAGGTTCTGCAAGACGTTGGCATAGCCGCGCGCATCGTCAATCGCGCGGTGGGTGTGGGGATGGTCACCCAGCCACGCCTCAGGCCATTCGGGCTTGTAGGCCACGCGGTGCGGTTGCCGCATCAGCCCGGCAATCAGGCTGTCAAGGTCAAGGGCGGCAAAGCCGTTGAACACCGTTCGCTTCAGCCGGATGCCGACATTGGCCCGGCTGTTCAGATAGTGGTCAAGGTAGTGATCCATCCAGGTGCCGTCAAAGATCAGCGGTCGGGCGGCAAAGACACGCAGGCCGGGCAGGCTTTCGACCCAAAGGGCATAGCGTTCCATCACCACGGCGGGCGGTTCGGGGTTGGTCGTGGCGGCCGCCCAAACCTCGGGTAGGCTGCGCCACCACGCCAACGTGCCTGCATCAGGGCTGCGGTCGGGGCGCGGCTGTAGAACCGCCTCGAACTCGGCCAGAATGTCACCCGTGGCGGACACGGCGACCGAAGCGAACGACAGCATCGAGTTGCGGTTGGGGTTCGGCCCATCGCATTCGATATCGGTAACGACATAGGTGACCTCGCCGCCTTGCGGTGCGGTCATCGGCTAAGGCCGCCGGGCAGGTCGGGCATGTCAAGGGCGGCAAAGCCATAGTGGCGCAGCCAGCGCAGGTCAGACTCGAAGAAGGCGCGCAGGTCGGGAATGCCGTATTTCAGCATGGCAATCCGGTCGATGCCCATCCCAAAGGCAAATCCCTGCCATTGGGTCGGGTCAACCCCTGCCGCCGACAGCACCTTGGGATGCACCATGCCAGAGCCCAAGATTTCCAGCCACGAATCCCCCTGACCGATCTTCAACTGGCCACCTTCCCACGAACAGCGAATATCAACCTCGGCCGAGGGTTCGGTGAAGGGAAAGTGGCTGGCGCGGAAGCGCAGTTCGACGGAAGGCACCTCGAAGAACGCCCGGCAGAATTCCTCCAGCGTCCATTTCAGGTTGGCCATGGATATGTTGCGGTCAATCGCCAGACCTTCAACTTGATGGAACATCGGCGCGTGGGTCTGGTCCATGTCCATCCGGTACACCCGGCCCGGCGCGATCACGCGGATCGGCGCACCCTGCGCCGCCATCGCCCGGATCTGCACCGGAGAGGTGTGGGTGCGCAGCACATGTGGCGGGCGCGGATCACCCTCGGCGCGGGCCATGAAGAAGGTGTCATGCTCCTGCCGTGCCGGGTGTTCCGGCGGAATGTTCAGGGCGTCAAAGTTGTACCAGTCTGATTCCACCTGCGGCCCTTCGGCCACGGCAAAACCCATGTCGCCAAAGATGGCGGTCAGTTCTTCCATGACCTGGCTTACCGGGTGGATGGTGCCGTGCGGGCGCGGGCGGCCCGGCAGCGTCACATCCAGCCACTCTGACCGCAGCCGTTCATCCAACGCCGCATCCGCCAGCCCGGCCTTTTTGGCGCGCAGGGCGGCGTCAATCTCATCCTTCAGCACGTTCAGGTTGGCCCCGGCAGCCTTGCGCTCATCCGGTGCCATCTTGCCCAGGCCAGACATCAGCGCCGAAATCTCGCCCTTCTTGCCCAAGGCCGAAAGCCGCACCTCTTCCAGCGCGGATTCGTCAGACGCCGCAGCCACGGCTGTCAGAAATTTGGCTTTCAGCGTGTCAAGCCCGTCCATCGAAGCCTCCTGAAGATGCAGGCCGGTGCTAGCCGGATGGCAGCGCGGATGCAAGTGGCGGCTGGCCCGCAGGCAAGGCGCGCCCGATGAAACACCCATTCGGCAAACCGGACGCGGGCTGAAACGGAAAGCTTCACTGATGCCGCACAGGTGCGCCGTCCAAATCTGACCCAAGGCCTTCCAATGGCTGACGTGAAGCCGATCTTTCCCTTCAGCCCGGGCTGAAATCAGCTGCGGTCAGGTCGGCGGCGGTCAGGTGGCGACCGATATCCGAGACCCAAAGCAAATCGGCCCCGTATTCAATCTGCACCCGACCGTTTTGCAGCGTGGTTATCGTCAGATCGGCGAAAGCCACGCCAAGCGAGATCGTGTCGATGCCGTCCTGAAAGTCGGTGATGCGGTCCTTTGCGCCATCCGCCTCCAGCCCGAACTGATCGGCACCCAATCCGCCGACCAGAACATCCTGCCCCGCGCCATCATTCAACGTGTCATTGCCGTCATTGCCATTGAGGTTGTCATTGCCGCCATCACCGAACAAAAGGTCGTGGCCTGCGCCACCGTTCAGGGCGTCACCACCAAGGCCGCCATAGACGGTGTCGTTGGCCGCATCGCCAAACAGCCGGTCATTGCCGGCATCGCCTTGCAGGACGTCGGCATCATTACCGCCTTGCAACAGGTCATTGCCATCGCCGCCCTGCAGAGTGTCATTCTGCATCCCGCCTTTGGCCACATCATCGCCGATCCCGCCAGAAAGCCTGTCTGCCCCCATCCCGCCAACAAGCGAGTCATTGCCGCTGCCGCCGCCAAGGTCATCCGCCAGGATCGAGCCTAGCAGGAAATCCGCCCCAGCCGTGCCGTTGTGGGTGAAAAACCGTGGCCCAAGGCTGAAATCGGAATAGCGCAAACCCTCGGCCGAGGCGCTTAGCGTCGTCTCGCCCAGATAGCTGATCACCTTGTTCAGGTTCACGCTGCCGGTCAGCGGAATGTAATAGACAAGACTGCCGCCGGTTGCGGGCAGGGTGTAGCGCAGCGCCTCAAATGACCGGTCGCCGGTGGCCGCGTGATAGCTGACATCCACAAGCGCCATCTGGCCGGGGCTGGTTGCGTTGAACGCATGGGTGCCGTGGTTCGGCCCCAGCAAAACCTGCGCGCCGCGTCCGGTTTCCGAGGCGAACTCTATCACCCCGTCATCGTCGGAAACCACGACCTGTCCGGTGGCCTTGCCAAGGGCTTGGCCCAAGGCGTCAAACCGCACCGTCAGGGCTTGGCCGGTCAGCAAAGCCTCAGTGTCGGGCGCGATGCCACGGTCCAGGTAGAAGAAGGGGTTGGCGTCCCCCGCATTGACCGCGCCAGTGATCCTGGCCACGGCTTCCGGCGCATGATCCGAAGGCAGCAGGTAGTAGTCCAACCCCTGCACTGAAAAATGCACGGCGCGGATGCTGAAGACGGAACCGTTCAGCAGGGTTCCGGTCAGCAGTTGCATGTCCAGCGCCGGTGGGCCGGCCAGATTGATGCCGTCGGTCGCCCAAATGGTGCCAATGTCCCCGGAAGCCCCGGTGGCATTGCTGTCAATGATCGTCAAAGCGCTGCTGACTGCGGCGCCGCTGGCGCGCACCACCTGAAGAACCTGTCCTGAATAAAGCGTCATGTTGCACCTTGTTTGTCCGAGCCAAGGGCAACTTAAGCATTTTGAACGCTGCGCGACGATGGAACAAGGTCTGGCAAAAGCCTGCTGTGCAACAGACCAAAGGCCCGGTCTGGTCGTGCCGTCCGGGATCTTGGACCCGCCGCATGGCCTGATGCGGTACAAAAACGAAAAACCCCGCGCAAGGCGGGGCTTTCCGAAAACGTGTGACAGTCGCTCAGGCTGCGGCGGGCAAGGCGGCCTTGGCTTGCGCTGCGATGGCGTTGAACGCCTCGGGCTCACGCACGGCGAGATCAGCCAGGACCTTGCGGTCGATGGTGATGCCAGCCAGCGACAGACCGTTGATCAGGCGCGAGTAGGTGAAGGCCGGGTCGTACAGACGCACGGCGGCGTTGATACGGGCGATCCACAGCACGCGGAACTGACGCTTGCGGGCCTTGCGGTCACGCGTGGCGTATTGCTGGGCCTTGTCGACGGCCTGCGTGGCGGTCTTGAAGTTGGTCGAGCGGGCGGCGTAATAGCCTGCCGCCTTGGCGATTACCTTGCGGTGGCGGGCGTGGGTGACAACGCCGGATTTGACGCGGGACATGGGCTGGCTCCTGTTAGCGGTTGTACGGCATGTATTTCTTGACGATCTTCTCATCCGAGGCCGACAGGATCATGGTCCCTGCCGAGTTCCGGACGAATTTCGCCGAGCGTTTGATCATGCCGTGACGCTTGCCCGCCGGGCCTGCCTTCACGTGGCCGTTGGCGGTGAAGCTGAAACGCTTCTTGGCCGCCGATTTGGTCTTCATCTTGGGCATTTCCATCTCCGTGGTTGCAGGCACGACTCGGCATGCCACGTGGGCCGGC